>CANCLK010000027.1 GCA_947378785.1 Comamonadaceae bacterium | reverse complement strand
CCATGACCTCCAAGTTGGTCCTGGCCGGATCGGTCAACAGTGTGGTCGACCAGTTGCTCGCCTTCCGCGAAAAAACCGGCGACTTCGGGACCCTGCTGTACGCCTGCCACGACTGGATTGACCCGGCACTCGGCCGCCGCTCGATGGAGCTGATGGCTGAGAAAGTCATGCCCCAAGTCAATGCGGCCATCGCCAAATCAGCCTGAAGGACACCCCATGAAAATAGGCATCGCTGGCACCGGCAAGATGGGCAGCGCCATGGTGGCGCGCCTGCTGTCGCAAGGTCATCAGGTCATGGTCTGGAACCGTACCGCTGCCAAGGCGCAGCCTTCGCTCGCGGCGGGGGCCACTTGGGCGGCGTCCCCGCATGAGCTGACCGCGCAAACCGACGCGGTGATCAGCATGGTCTCTGACGAACAGGCCTTGCAAGAGGTCTACTTCTCAGCCGATGGCTTGTTGTCTGGAGCGGCGCAAGGCAAGCTCCTGATTGACATGAGCACGATGAGTTCAGCCCGTCAGGCTGACATGGGCAAACGCGTCACCGCCGCGGGTGCTGCTTACGTTGAGTGCCCGGTGGGTGGCAGCATTGGCCCTGCCAAAGAGGGCAAGTTGCTCGGTTTTGCTGGGGGCGCTGACGCCGATATCAGCCGGGCGCTGCCAATTCTCAATGTCCTCTGTCGGCGTGTCGAACACGTTGGCCCGCACGGTGCTGGCGCCATGATGAAGCTGGCCATCAACTTGCCGCTGATGGTGTACTGGCAGACGTTGGGGGAAGCCCTGTCGCTGATTGAGCCCCTTGGTCTTGAACCGAGCCGCGTCATCGATATTTTTTCCGAATCGTCGGGCGGCCCGAACATGCTCAAGGTCCGTGGCGGCATGATCGCGCAGGCACTGGCTGGTGAAAAAAATGACACCGTCACAGTCAACCTCGCCACCATGCGCAAGGATGTGCGGTCGATGTTGGCTCAAGCCACGGAGCAGCATCGAAAAATGCCATTGACGGCTGCCACCTTGGAAAATTTTGACGCGGCCGCAGCCAGCGGTTTGGACGCTGCTGACTGCTCGCAATTGTTGGTGTGGTGGTTGCGTCAGGGCGGCAAGCTGCCCAGCTGAATGTCATCAGGGTAATAGCGATGGTTATTTTTAAAACGATCCTATAGACTGATTCGATTGACGTAGACATTGTTGATTCAAGTGAACTGAAGACCCAAGGAGACAAAATGAAAAACGGACTTAATAAATCATTGACCTTGCGCTACTTGCTAGCGTCGGCGCTTTGTTTTTCGGTGTGGACAGGCGCTCAAGCGCAAGCCCAACCCTTTCCCTCCAAACCCGTTAAATTGGTGGTGACGTATCCCGCCGGCGGCAGTTCTGACCTGATGGCGCGGATCATGGGCCAAAAGCTCAGCGAAGCCTGGGGTCAACCGGTGATCATCGAAAGCAAGCCGGGTGCGGCAGGTTCTATCGGTATGGAATACACCGCCCGGCAGGCGCCCGATGGCTACACCTTTGTGGTTGGCAACCTCGGCCCTGCTGCCGTCAACCCGCTGATTTCCAAAGTCCCCTACAACATGGACAAAGACTTCATTGCCGTCTCGCTCACGGCGGTCGGTCCGAACGTTTTGGTCGTCCCTGCCGCCTCACCCTTCAAGACGCTCGGCGACTTGTTGGCAGCGGCCCGTGCTAAGCCCGAGGCTATCAACTTTGGCACCAGCGGCCCCGGCAGCATGGCGCACTTGGCCGGCGAAATGATCATGCGTCAAGCCAAGGTCAAGATGACGCAAATCCCTTACAAGGGCGGCGGTCTGGCCGTGACGGATCTGATCGCCGGACAAATCAACATGATGGTCTCTGACGCGCTGCCGGTCTCTCAGCACATCAAGACGGGCCGTCTGCGCCCGTTGGCGGTGACCAGCGCCACCCGCATGAGCATGTTGCCCGATGTCCCGACCTTTGCTGAAGCCGGCCTGCAGGGCTTGGTGGCGAACAACTGGTGGGGCGTTTTCCTGCCGGCCAAAACGCCAAAGGCCATCGTTGACAGCTACTTGGTGGCCCTCAAAAAGATCATGGCCGACCCTGACCTGAAAGATCGCTTTGCCGGTTTGGGTGTCGATGCCATGGCCAGCACACAAGAAGAGTTTGTCGCTTTCTTGGCCGCTGAACACGCCAGATACGCCAAGCTTGTGAGTGACAACAACATCAAAGCTGAATAAGCCAACCAAGAGATCCGAAACGATGCTTTACACCTGCCAACCCGGCTGCGCCAACCCGCTGCACAAGCACTCCGCTGCAGCCACCAAAACCTCCGCTGCCAAGAAACTCTCGGTGCCGGTCAAGAAACCTGCCGGTAAAGGCAAGCAGCAGCTGCGCATAGACATGCATTGCCATTACTTCAATCCTGAAGTGGGCAAGAAGGCCGCCGTGCTCAACCCTGGTGAGCAGGAGATGCCCTTCATCTTTGCCAACCAGTTGACGCGTGATGTCAACACCAAACAGATGAGTGACCGGGCACCTAAGCTGTCTAACATCGCCGTTCGGCTGGCCGACATGGACAACATGGGCATCGATATTCAGGCCGTCTCGCCCGCACCCTTTCAGTACTACTACTTCGCCGAACCGACCTTTGGCGCTGAGCTGGCACGTGATGTCAATGACGGCATCGCGCATCTGGCCGGCCAGTGGCCAGACCGCTTTGTCGGTATTGGCACGGTGCCGTTGCAAAACGCCGACATGGCCGTGGTTGAACTGGAGCGCGCCGTCAAAAAGCTTGGTCTGCGCGGCATTGAGATCAACACCCATGTCAACGGCAAGAACCTGACAGATCCATCGCTGGGTCTGGAGAAGTTCTTTCGCAAGGTGGACGAGCTGGGCGTGGCGCTTTTCATGCACCCCAATGGCTTCACCTCGGCGGAACGGCTGACAGAGCACTATTTGAACAATGTCATCGGCAATCCACTCGACACCACCATCGCTGTCAGTCATCTGATTTTTGATGGCGTGATGGAGCGCAACCCGGGGCTGAAAATACTCTTGGCTCATGCCGGTGGCTACCTGGCGCACTATTGGGCGCGCATGGACCACGCGCATCGCGCGCGGCCTGATTGCCGCACCGTCATCAGCAAGCCGCCATCGAGTTACCTCGAGAAGTTTTACTTTGACACCATCACGTTTGACCCGGTCATGCTGGGTAACTTGATTGACCGTTACGGCGCTGACCATGTGCTGCTCGGAACCGACTACCCCTACGACATGGGCGAAGAAGATCCGCTGGGTCTGATCGAATCGGTCAAGCGCCTGAAGCGCTCGGACAAAGACATGATCATGGGTGGCAATGCCGCGCGCTTGTTGAACATTTCACCGACCCGATAAAAAGCCAAGGGCTTTTTAGCCGGCTTCGACCTGCTCGATGCTGGCGTTGCGGGTCGACTTGACCACCGCCTCCAGCGCGCAGATGTTGGCGATCATTTGTTCTTGCGGCACCGGGTAGGGCTTGCGGCCTTGGGCAGCATCGGCAAACGCTTCCAAGTTGGCGAGCACGGCTGGGTAGGGCTCGTAGGCCATGCTTTGCACCTCTTCACCGCGCTTGCAATACGTCAGCACCCAACCGGTCGACGCCTCGGGGTGACTTTTGTCCCGCACCTCGACCCAGCCTTTGCTGCAATACACCGCAAACCGACCGACAAAGGGCGTTGCCAAAATGGCGCTGATCAAGGCATGGCCGCCACTTTTGTAGGTGGCCAGAATCGCCAGCGTGTCGCCGTTGACGAGTGAGCTGCCCAATTGTTTGACGCTGGCATAGACCGTTTCGGCCGGACCAAACACGCCTACCGACAGGTCTAACAAGTGGATGCCGGTGGCGGTCATCGGGCCGGCGGGTGCCTCGGCCGCTGACAGACGCCAGTTCTCGGGTGGCAAGCTCAAGAACTTGTCTTGGCTGAAGTTGGCCTCCATCTGAAGCGGACGGCCCAGTTCACCGGAATGAATCATCTCCATGGCCCGGATGATGGGCGGCTCAAAGCGACGCTCATGGCCAACAGCCAGCGTCAGACCGCGCTGATTGATGGCGGCCATGGCCGCGACCACTTCGGCGCGATGCAGCGCCAGCGGCTTTTCGCAAAAAATATGTTTGCCCGCTTCAGCGGCCAGAATCATCTGCGCGCCGTGCTGGGTGTGCGGGGTGCACAAGATCACACCCTCGACGCGTGGGTCGGCCAGCGCAGCGGCCAGATCGTTCAGAAAGTCGACACCGATCTCCTGAGTGAAGGCGCGGCCCGTACTTTGATTCAGATCACTGCCGGCGACCAGCTCCAGAACGGTGGATGTTTTGATCAGCCGTGAAATCGTTTGACCCCACCAACCCAAGCCTATGACGGCGACTCTAAATTTTTTGTTCATGCGTATAAAAAAGGAGTGGATAAATTGACGCCTCAATTTATCAGCCTATCAACAAAACGGCAAGCTGGTAGATACCCATGAACCGCAAAAGCTGTCTGCTGCAGATTCAGCGCGGAGGGTTAGACCGTGTTCGTGTTGTTCAAGTCGCGCACCAGCTGTTGCAAGGCAGTGCGCTCTGCATCGGGACTGAACAGCGGGGCGCGCAGCGCGCATTGCGCGCCCAAGTGCGCCAGCCAATCGTCACCTGAACTGATGCCAGACCCCATGCTCACTCCGCGACAGCGCCGCAGCAGCTGCGCCAATGCTGCCGCATCACCCGGCTCGAAATAGCCCGCGTAGTCCTCGCCCAACATGCCGACATTGCCAGGAATGCGCGACGCCAGCACCGGCGTTCCGCTCAAGATGGCTTCCATGACGACGTGGGCACCGCCTTCAATCAGGCTGGCGTGGACCAGCACATGCGCGCGCTGGATGTGCCGGCGCGTGGCCGTGTAAGGCTGGCCACCCAGCCAACGGTAATTCGGGCAGGCTGCGGCAGTCGCCCGCGCGGCATCGCCCAGAGCCGGGTCAAGCGCTTCGCCAAGGTGGTCGATGAATAAATTCGGCTCGCCCTGCAACAGGCTGGCCGTTGCAAAAAGTGTTTGCGGCGATTTTTCGTCACGCAGATGACCGACCATCACGGCGCGCAATTGCGCTTGGGTTGACGGCTTGGAAAGTGTCGGCAACGTTGCACTGGACTGAAAAATGACGCGCGTTTTAGCGCGAAGATCAGCCGGTAAAGCGTCAGGCCCGCTGGCTTGCAGCACCACCAGCTGTGGTGCCAGGGCGAGCGATTGCTGGGCGGCGGGATCGGATTGAATGTCGCGGTATAGGTCAGTGCCGGTCAGCACCACCGCCAAACCTTGCGCGCCCAATGGCTGCCGCTCAGCCCAAGCCGCCACGGAAGTTGCCGAGCGCCGCGCATGCAGCGCCAGCATCACTTGGTCGGGTTGGTTGGGATGCCGGTGGGCCTCAGCGTCAGGCCATTGCTTGATGATGCGCACAGCGTGGGGTGCCAGCAGGGTGCGCCAGCGCTGGGCGGTTTGCCAGTTGCCATTGTTGGCGTCCGCCAGCACCGGGCTGACGATGACAATGCGCACGGGTTCAGTGTGGGGAGTGGCTGTGTTCATACCGCTATGGTTTTATCCCGCCGCCCAGAAGACAGCAAACCAGCCGCGCTCATCGGTCCAAGATTGTGTGCTGACAAAGCCGGCGGTTTTCAGCAACTGCTCAAAATCAGACGCCCGCCATTTGTACGAGCTTTCGGTGTGAATGCGTTCGCCTTGACCGAACTGTCGCTCGCCGCCGGGCCAACGCACCGGCACGCTACGGGCGGCCTGCAAATGCATTTCAATGCGCGATTCAGTCGCATTGAACAAGGCCACATGCTGCCAGTCTGCCAATTGAAAATCGCTGCCGACCAATTGATTCAGGTGCGGCAAGAGGTTTCGGTTGAACGCTGAGGTGACACCCAACGCGTCGTCATACGCAGGCTCCAATACCTCGCGCGGTTTGAGCAGGTCGACACCGATCAACAGTCCGCCGCCGATACAAGCGCTGCGTGCTTGACGCAAAAATGTCAGCGCTTGCGCCGGCGTGAAGTTGCCAATGCTGGAGCCCGGGTAAAACAGCACGTTCGGGCCGTTGCCGGCTTGCGGCGGCAATTGCAGCGCGCTTGAAAAATCCATGCCCACGCCAAGCATTGGTAGCTGCGGATATTGCGCCTGCAGACTGCTCAGGGCTTGGCGTAAAAACTCAACCGAAATGTCTATCGCCACGTAACGCGCCGGTGCAAAGGCCGCGAACAGGCTGGCCGCCTTGGCGCAATTGCCGGCACCTAAATCGACCAGCGTTGCGTTGTCGGGCAGCAACGCAGCCATGGCGGCAGCATGCGTTTTGAAAATGCCGGCTTCGGTGCGCGTCGGGTAGTACTCGGGCAACTCGGTGATGGCTTCAAACAGCCGAGAACCGAGCGCATCGTACAAATATTTTGGCGAGGTGAAGGCTTGCGGCGCTAGCAGGCCAGCCACCAGTTCCGCCCGCACGGCGGCCTGGTCTTCATGGTGCAACTGGACGAAATTCGGTTGCGGCAAGACGGCTGTGAAGGCGGAGGGAAGAGCGGGAGCAGCCGCAGAAAAATCAAGCATCGCAAGACTGTAGCAGCTAGCGCCTTGCTTAAGCGGTGCTGAGTCTGCTGGCAGTGCAGTAGGCCAAGAATTTGTCCAGCTCGTGCGTTTTGTCAAAGACCGCATCTGCGCCCAAGGCGAGCGCGCGACGGCGAATATCGGAGGTGGCGTAGTTGGTGAGTACCACCACCTTTTGAGTCGGTTTGCGATGGGCGCAACTGGCCAACACGCCCAAGCCGCTGCCTTGTAGCAAGAACAAATCGACCACGACCATTTGCCATTCATCTGGATGCCCGAGCAGCCATTCAGTCGCTTCCAACTCGGTGCTTGCGACGCCGGCGACTTTGGCGTTGGCGATTTCCTTCAGCATGCTGGCAAGGCTGTCGCGCACAACGTCGTTATCTTCAACAAGGTAAATCATGTCATTCCAGAATGCATTGAACAGACCTTCGCGGCACGCAACTCAGCAGCGAGTTTTCCAATGAGCGATCAACTTTATCACCAACATTCGGCTCCAAATGGGGTGCCGTCCTACAGGCCCATCGTCAAAGCTGGTCAATAGTGCTGATGCAGACAAAATAGCCCGCATGGGCAAGACCTCATTTATGCAAAATTCCGCAAACACATCCATGTCGGCCAGCTTGGTCAATGACGATATGGCGCTGTCAGAAGCCGCCCGCTACGCCTTGCTACGGCGTCTGGCGCCGACCATCCGTCACCATCTGGTCGGTGAGTTTCAGCCCATCGGCATGATCGCGACCATGCTCGACAGACGTCTGCAGAGCGATGCACCCAACCTCAGCCATCTGCGCGACAACAGCGCTGCGCTGGGCAAGCTTGCGCGCAGCTCAGCCGACACCTGCATGAACCTCATGTCTTGGCTGGCGCCCAAAGCCGGTGCGACAACGCGGCTAAACCGTGGTGTGGCGGACTGCCTGAGTCTGCTCACCACCGAGTTCCGTTTCAGGGGATTCGTCATCGTCAACGAGATCGCTGATGTCGCAGTGGACGTGAGCACCACGGCGTTGCGCAGTGTCTTACCAGCAGCACTGCTGGCCCTGAGCGACCAACACCCGGGGCCGGTTGACTGGGTGTTGAAGGCCGATGTGGTGCCGGGTGGCGTTGCCTTGTCCATCACCCAAAAATCTGCCGAGCGCAGCGCCGAAAACAGCCCATCCTCCGAGTACAGAGCGTTGACTTGGCGTGATGTGGCGGCCCTTGCGCAAGCTGAATCGGTTGGGTTCTCTCAGTCCGGAGACACCGTGCAACTGTCGTTTTCAAAGGCCAGTCCAGCGGCCCATTTGGCAGGTTGACGGTCAGCGCTTTTAAAATCAGGCCTTAGTCGATGTGAGTCGACTTTATCCGCCTCGCCAGAAACCCGCCAACGCACACTGCTTTTCATGCACACCACCGCTCTCGTTTTATTCTCAGGAGGACAAGACTCCACCACTTGTCTGGCTCAGGCGCTCCAGCGTTACCAGCGCGTTGAAACGATTGCATTTGATTACCGCCAGCGCCACAGTGTGGAGCTGGATGCCCGGCTGGTGGTGCTGCAACAACTGCGTGAGCAGTTCCCCGAATGGGCCGGCAAGCTCGGTGAAGACCACTTGCTGGACCTGGGCGTGCTGGGTCAGGTCAGTGAGACATCGCTGACGCGGGACACGGCTTTCAAGATGGAAAGCTCGGGCCTGCCCAACACCTTTGTGCCTGGCCGCAATTTGTTATTTTTGACCCTGGCCGCTGCGCTGGCGTACCGGCGCGGGTTGGAAGTTTTGGTGACCGGCGTTTGCGAAACAGATTTTTCAGGCTACCCCGACTGCCGCGACGACACCATGAAAGCCATGCAACTGGCCTTGTCGCTGGGCATGGACAAACGCTTTTTGATCGAGACGCCGTTGATGTGGATCGACAAAGCCGACACCTGGCGCCTGGCCGATTCACTCGGAGGCCGCAAGCTGGTCGACCTGATCGTGGAGCACACCCACACCTGTTATCTCGGAGATAGAGAGCACCGTCATGCGTGGGGCTATGGCTGCGGTGAGTGCCCGGCTTGTGAGCTACGAGCAAGGGGTTATGCGGGATTTTCGGACTAGCTTCGTGAGCTGGTTCAGCGCACCTTTACCGCACCGTCAACGCGTACTGCGCCTCAGCGCCTTCAGGCGCTTTCTCTAACTCCCAGCGCTGGCTGTGAAACGCCGCCACTGTGGGGCGATGCGCAATAGACACCAGTGCGCCACCGGCTTGCTGCGTTTGCGCCAGCAGTTTGGCGTAGAGCGTTTTTTCGGCCGCGTCGTCGAGCGCGCTGGTGGCTTCGTCGGCAAAGATCCATTGCGGTTTTTTCAGCAGCACGCGGGCGATGGCGAGCCGTTGTTGTTCGCCACCCGACAGCTTTTGGCTCCAAGCATCGCGGTCATCCAGTCGCTCGGTGAGTTGCGGCAACAGGGCATCGCTCAGTGCTTGTTTCAACTCAGTGTCGCTGTAACTGTCCACCGGCAGCGGATAGGCCAGCGCGTCACGCAGGCTGCCGTCCGGGAAGTACGGCCGCTGCGGGATGAACATGGTGCTCTGCGGCACCACGGCGCGGCCGTGTGCAAACGGCCAGATGCCGGCCAGCGCGCGGAACAGGGTCGACTTGCCGCTGCCCGAAGGCCCGTTCAGCAGCACGCTGTCGCCGGGCTGGGCCTGCAGCGCCAAGCCACTCAGCAAGACCTCACCCGAGGGCAAGCTGAGGGACAGGTCGACGGTTTGCAGGTGGTTTGCATCCTTGTCCGACGTGCCCGCGTTGACAGCCGTTCGCGCCTGGCCTGCCAGCGTGTGCGTGGCGATGTGCTCTTCAAAACTTGTCAGCCGGTCTGTCGTGGCGCGCCATGCCGCCAGCGTGCTGTAGTTGTCCACAAACCAGCTGAGTGAGTCTTGCACCCGACCAAAGGCCGAGGCGATTTGCATCAGCTGACCGAGCTGGATGGCGCCACTGAAAAATCGCGGGGCCGAGATGATGAATGGAAAGACGGTAGCCGCTTGACCAAAAAAGTTGGTGAACCAGACCAGATTTTTTTGCTTTTTAATCAACGTCAAATAGTTGCCCAGCACCGTCGAAAAGCGCGTGTCGAGATGGCCGCGCTCAACCGCTTCGCCCTTGTCGAGCGCAATGGCTTCGCTGTATTCACGCACGCGCACCATGTGGTGCCGAAAGTCGGCTTCGTAGCGTTGTTGCAAAAAATTCAGCTGGATTTGCGGCCGACCGATGTAATGCGTGATCACGCTGCCAACCACGCAATACAGCACCGCCATCCAGACCATGAAGCCGGGGATGTTGTAGTCGGTGCCGCCCAGTGTGAAGGCAAAGGCACCGGACAGACTCCACAAAATACCGACAAAACTCAGCAGCGTCACCACCGCGTTCAGCAGCCCCATGCTGAGTGAGACGGTGTAGGTGGTGAACAGGTTCAGGTCTTCCTGAATGCGCTGGTCTGGGTTGTCAGGCATGGTCTGTGGCGCGCCCGGTTGCCCTTCTTGCGCGGTCGCTGGTTGTGTGTAGCGCGCCAACTCCAGCCGGTAAAACGCATGGTTGGACAGCCAGCGCTGCAGGTAGTGGCCGGTCATCCAGGCGCGCCAGCGAATCTCTAACAACTGCGTCAAATAAAAACGGTACACCGCAATCAAGATGAAGGCAAAGGCCAGGTAGGTGAAGCGGCCCAGCTCACGCCAAAAAACCGCTTCGTTCTTGTCTTGCAGCGCGTCGTAAAACAGCCGGTTCCAGTCATTCAGCAAGACCAGCATGTAGACCGCGGCCAAGTTCAGCGCGACGATGGCCACCAGCAAACCGCGCGCCTTCCATTTGTCTTCAGACTGAAAGTACGGCAGCGACAAGGCCCAGACTTTGCGGGCGAAGACTTTGAAGCTGCCAATTTTGTCGTGAACGACTGCCAGCGGTGAAGGCAAAGCAGAAGGCGTGGGCGATGTCATGGCCGCTCCATCAGTTGGGGTTTGAAACGCCGCTTGCCACATGCCCTGAGGGCACGTGCAGGGACGCCGAATTCACGTGGCCGGTCTGGTCGTCAAAGAAAAAATCGGGCTCAAATTCACGCAGAAATTCGCCCTTGGCCAAGCCGCCCAAAAACATCGCCTCATCGACCTGGATGTTCCAGTCCATCAGCGTGCGGATGGCGCGCTCGTGCGCCGGGGCGCTGCGGGCGGTGACCAGCGCCGTGCGAATGCGCATGCGAGATGTGCCTGCTTCTTGCAGGCGGTGAAGCGCTTCCAGCAGCGGCTTGAACGGCCCCGCCAGCAGCGGCTGCGCCGCGTTGTCTCGCTCATGTGCCTGGAAAGCACTGAGCCCTTGTGACTGAAAAACGCGCTCGGCTTCATCGGAAAAAAGCACCGCATCCCCGTCGAAGGCAATCCGCACTTCGTTCGGGTGCTCTTCGCTGGCATGGGCCGAATGCGGGTAGACCTGCGCCGCCGGTACGCCGGCCAACAGCGCGGCCCGTACATCGCTCAGATGCGTCGACAAAAACAGATTGGCGTGCAGCGGTTTGAGGTAACGCCACGGTGCCTCGCCCCGGTTGAAGGTACCGCGTTCGATCTTCAGGCCATAGTGCTGGGCCGACCGAAACACGCGCATGCCGGAAACGGGGTCATTGCGCGACAGGATCACCACCTCGACGCGCTGCGGCGGTTTGACGGGGCTCAAGGCTTCGCCTTGGCTTTCCGGGGCGTCATTGAAGGCGAGGAGTTTCTTCACCAATGAAAATGCCACGCCGGGTTTGGCGGGTACATCCAGTCGGTCGAGCTGCAGTTGCATGTAGGCCGCGTCGCGCTTGCCGTCCACCCCTGGCTGCTCCGCCATGCCGGCTTCAAAGACGCGGTTTTCTTCTTCAAAGTCAAACAGCGCGCGCGATGAAATCGCCACCACCAGTTGCCCGTCAAGATTGGTTGCCATGGTGCTTTCTTGAATGCCTGTGCTCGCTCAGCTCTTCAAAAACAACTTGTAAACCGGATTCTCGGTTTCTTCCACGCACGGATAGCCCAGCGTGGCGAGGAAGGCTTTGAAGGCGGCGTTGTCGGCTTTGGGCACCTGCAAGCCGATCAAAATGCGGCCGTAGTCTGCACCCTGATTGCGGTAATGAAACAGGCTGATGTTCCAGCCCGGCCGCATGGTCGATAAAAACTTCAGCAGCGCGCCCGGCCGTTCCGGGAAGACAAAGCGCAGCAGTCGTTCGTCCTTGGCCAAGACGCTGTGACCACCGACCATGTGGCGCACATGCTCCTTGGCCAACTCGTCGTGCGTCAGATCCAGCGCTTTGAAACCCTGCTTCGTGAAGGTGTTGACGATCTTGCTGCTCTCGCCTTTGCCGTGCGTGCTCAGGCCGACAAAGACATGCGCTTCAGCTGCGTCATTGATGCGGTAATTGAACTCGGTCACGCTGCGCGGGCCACCCGGCAAGTCGCCAATCAATTCGCAAAAGCGCTTGAAGCTGCCGCGTTCTTCGGGGATGGTCACGGCAAACAAGGCTTCGCTCTCTTCGCCGACCCCAGCACGCTCGGCGACAAAACGCAGCCGGTCAAAGTTCATGTTGGCACCGCACAAAATCGCGGCGTAGGTCTCGCCCTTGGTCTTGTGCACGGCAACGTATTGCTTGATGGCGGCCACAGCCAGCGCACCGGCTGGTTCAACGATGCCGCGGGTGTCGACAAACACGTCTTTGATGGCGGCGCACACCGCATCGGTGTCGACCGTCATGAATTCGTCCACCAGCTCACGGGTGATGCGGAAGGTTTCTTCACCCACCCACTTGACCGCTGTGCCATCTGAAAACAGGCCGACGTCTTGCAGCATGACGCGCTTGTGCGCGTTGACCGAACGGATCATGGCGTCCGAGTCGTTCATCTGCACGCCAATGACCTTGATCTCGGGTCGCACCGCCTTGATGTAATTCGCCACGCCGGAGATCAAACCGCCACCGCCAATGGCGACAAACACGGCGTCGAGCCGGCCGTGGCCAATGCTTTGGATTTGCCGCAACATTTCCATGGCGATCGTGCCTTGGCCGGCGATCACATCCGGGTCGTCAAACGGGTGCACGAATGTCAGGCCATTTTTCTTTTCCATCGCCGCGGCGTGGTCGTACGCGTCGGAGTAGCTTTCACCGTGCAGCACCACGTCACCACCCAATGCGCGAACCGCATCGACCTTGAGTTGTGGTGTGGTCGATGGCATGACGATGACGGCGCGTGTACCGAGCTTGTTGGCGCTCAGCGCAACGCCCTGCGCGTGGTTGCCGGCCGAAGCGCAAATCACGCCTTTTTTAAGTTGCGCCGGACTCAGGTTCGCCATCTTGTTGTAGGCGCCGCGCAGCTTAAAGCTGAACACGGGTTGCTGGTCTTCACGCTTCAGCAGCACCGTGTTGTTCAGGCGCTTGCTGAGTGATTTCGCCGGCTCCAGAGCTGACTCGACCGCCACGTCATAGACGCGGGCAGTGAGAATTTTCTTCAGGTAATCGGCTGGCGTCAGCTTGGGTTTGGAGGCAGATCTGGTTTTGGGGGGCAGCATGGCGTTCTCTCTCTAAGGCGCTCATCATAGTGGGCCTTGCAAAGAGCGATGGCCGCCGCTTGCCACCCGACTAGATTTTGAATCCAATGGTTTTGATCAGTTGGTTCCAGCGAAGCACTTCTTGTTTGAAGTACTTGTCCGGGTCTGCCAGCACGAGGAGCTCGCCGCCTGCTTTTTCCACATCCAGCAAAAATTCTGGGTCGGCGATGACTTTGTGGCTGGCCGCCTTGAGGGTCGCAACGACCTCTTTCGGGGTGCTGGCTGGCACAAACACGGCATTGAAAACTTGCACCCGCATGTCCGCCAAACCCGATTCGACGGCGGTCGGGATGTCGGGTGCGGCTTTGAGCCGGGTCTCGTTGTTCACGCAGAGGATCCGGGCTCGGCCGGCGCGGTGCTGAGCCAACACAGCAGACGACAAGATGGGCGTGATGATCGGCACGTGGCCGGCGATCAAGTCCTGCATGGCTGGGCCGCCGCCTTTGTAGGGCACGTGCTGCACGTCCAGTTTGCCCGCTTGGTATTTAAAGAGCTCACCGGTCAAGTTGGTGATGGTCCCCGGGCCGGCTGAACCATAGGCGTATTTGCCGGGGTTGGCCTTGATGAGCGCGATCAGTTCTTTCAAGGTGTTCGCGGGGAACTTCGGGTTCACCACAATGCAGGTCGGGTTGGCGCTGACCATGCCGATCAATTCAAAGTCTTTGATCGGGTCGTAAGGTGAGGACGCCGATGCCGCCGGATTGATAATTTGGGTGGTGCTGGTGCCGAGCAGCAGCGTGTAGCCGTCGGGTCGTGCACGGGCGACCTCGGCGGCTCCGATGACACCGCCCGCGCCGCCTTTGTTGTCGACCACAATGTTCATGCCCGTTTGCGAGGCCATGTGTTTGACCCAAGCTCGGCCCATGATGTCGCCATCGCCACCGGGGGCAAAGGGCACCACCAAGCGGATAGGACGGTCCGGGTAGCGCGCTTGCGCTTGCAGCACGCCCCAAGGGGCCAAGGCGGCGGTGCCGAAGGCTAGGAAAGTACGTTTTTTCATGGTCTTGTCTTTTTTAGGGTGGCGTCAGCGACGCACCGGGATGAACACTTCGCTCGCCCGCTTGGGCGGCAGCCCCATGTCAGCGGCAAGCTGCGCAATGGAGGCCATGGTCTCTTCGGTCAAGCCCGTGGGATGCTTGTAGATTTCCATCCAAGTTTCCAGACCTTCCGCTGACGGATTCGGGCGCTGAGAAATTTCCATCACAAGTTCAGGCCACTTCAATTGCAGGGCCTGTTTGAATTGGGTCACCAGCGACAGGCAGTGCGCATGCTCGTCGAGCGGCACCTTGTAATAGACAAACAACGTCAGCATGTGGGACCTGTCGTGGGCGCGGCGCTCTTGCCCATGCCGGCCCAGCTTTTGGTGAGCTGGGTGTCAATGTCAAACAGGTCTAGGCAGCGACCCACGGTGTGGTTGATCATGTCGTCCAGTGACTCGGGTCTGGCGTACAAGGCCGGCACCGGCGGCATGATGATCGCGCCGTTTTCAGAGGCTTGCAGCAAGGCCCGCAGGTGGCCGTTGTGCAGCGGCGTCTCGCGCACCATGAGCACCAGTCGGCGCCGTTCCTTCAGCACGACATCAGCGGCGCGCGTGAGCAGGCTGCTGGTCATGCCGTAGGCCACTTCAGACAAAGACCGAACCGAACACGGCGCAATCACCATGCCCATCGTTTTGTACGAGCCAGAGGAAATGCTCGCGCCGATGTTTTTGGCGTTGTGCACTTCGGTGGCCAGGGCTTCGACGTCCTTGACGCTCAAATCTGACTCGGTGGCCAGCGTCATTTTGGCGGAGTCGCTCATGACCAAATGGGTCTCTATGCCTGAGCCTTGCAAGACCTGCAAGATGCGAACCCCGTAGACAACGCCAGAGGCCCCGCTGATGCCGACGATCAGGCGTCGTGGCGTTGCATTCGGTGTGAGTTCTTGGGGTGTCATGGGGACCTCAGAGTTCGTCGGGCCGAAATTTGGACTCGGCTTTGACATCGTTGCGTTGCTGCTTTTCACTGATCAGACCATTCTCAAGGTAGCGGCCGGTTGCCGCGCGCAGCGCGGAGGCATCCCACTGCGGCAGCCAGTCGCCCAGCGAGTAACCAAACCATGGCGATTGTGGACGCAGTTTAGGCAGGCCCAGCTCTTCCCAGATCACTTTGGAGCGCTCCATGTACTCTTTGGTGGGCAAGGCCAGTGGGGGCATGTCGCCCTTCATGGTGGCGTCCATCAGCAGTGTCGAGTCTTCTTCGCCCTCGGCCTCGCGCTTCGGGCCGTGACCCTGGCCGCGGTGGTCCAGCGTGCGCACATCGATGACGGGGTTCATGCGGTAGGCCATGGCCCACAGCAACGCATCGGCGTTGTCGGGGTCGATGTCTTCGTTGACGGCAATGCAGATCTTGCCGCAGTCACCTTTGAAGAAGGCGGCGCCATACAGAGCGCGCCAAATCTCGGTCTTGGGGGTGTTCTTCTCAAAAGTGATGATGGTCACGCGCAGCAGGCCGGTGAGCGGCTCATGCAGCGAGACCTTTTTAACGCCCCGAATACCCAAAGAGGTTCGCAGGTGCGCCAAAAACAAGGGCTCGTAAGCCACGCGTTTGATGACGCTGGATTCGCTGGGTGCGACCTGGCTCAGGTACGACGGGATCACCGGCTTCAGCCGGTGCGTGATGGCCGTCACCTTCATCGGCAGGTTGAACTCTTCCAGCGCCACGTGGCCGTGCGACTCTCCAAACGGCGCTTCCGGCTCCAAGAACTCCAGGTCGATCAAACCCTCGATCACTATTTCGGCTTGCGCCGGCACGCGCAGGTCTAGGCTGTGCGCCTTGGTGACCTCGATCGCCACGCCAGCCAGTCCGCCGGCGACGTCGAATTCATCCATGCCAATCGGTAGCTTTTGCGGCCCCATGAAGGCCACATAAGGCGGGCAGCCGAGCACGATGGCGCAGGGCATGGTTTTGTGGCCGGCCTTTTTCCAAGCCTGGTAGTGCAGGTAGCCGCCAGCACCGCCGACGCGGGTGGCCATGCGCACGACGAGTCGGTCGGGTGCTTTGAGGGCACAGCGATACGTCCCCATGTTCTGCACGCCGGTGTCGGGGTCTACGGTGATGACATTGGTCGCGGTCAGGGTGGGGGCGCTGTCAAACCCGGGTGTCGAGACGGGGATCGGCAGCATGTCCAAGCCACGGCCTTCACCCAGCAAATCAGCGCCTTCGATGATGACTTCTTGGCATTCGGCGTTGCTGACCATGCGTGGGGCGATGGGGTGCGAAATCGCGTGGTCCCAGCGCGATTGAATGTCTTCAACCGAGGAGCCCATGCCGACGCTGTAAATCTCCCGATTCGCAGCCAACGCGCCGACCACCACGGGGAAGGGGTACTTGCGGCCCTGCGCGTTGACGATGTTGGTGAACAAAAAGGCCTTGCGCTCGGCCTCGTCCATGCCGCCGACAAACTGCCAGCGCACCAAGGGGTGGAGTTCCGAGTCTTTGTCGATGGGCCGGTCAATAACCTGCAACAGGCCGCGGCGTTTCAGTTCAGCCAGATGGTCGTGTAAGTCCGGGTAGCCTGTTTTATTTTTGCTCATGATGTCGGGTGAAATGAATCGAAGGTCGATGATGCCTTTTATCCGCGTGGATTGCACCCGTCGCTGTCCGAAAAAAACTCACAAGACGGCCCAGGCCTTCAAGCCATCGATCGGGCCAGTTGGTCGATGGAGCGCTCGGTGTCCTGGCCTTCCTTGACAAGCCACTCACGGAAATTTTCAATCACCGGGCTGGGGTTGAGGCTCGTCGCGCTGTTGGCAAAGTACTGTCTTTGGCGTGACAACGTGATGCCGAACGGGGCACACAGATGGTCTGAAATGATGTCGTCCGCCACCAAGAAAAGCGGCACCAACACGACCCCCAAACCCTCCGCCGCCGCCTGCAGCGCGAAGTACATTTGCTCAAAATGCAAGGTGTTGGCAGGCACCGGCTGCGGCGTGTCGAGCAAGCGCCACCAGTCGGCCCAAGTGACCGGTTCGGTGTTGTAGCTGATGAGGGTGTGCTGGCTCAGGTCCGCTGGGGTTTTCAGGCGTCCGCCTTCGACCAAGTCGGGATGGCAAATCGGCACGATGGTCTCCGTCATGAACGGCACCGACACAACGCCAGGCAGCGACTGGTGCGCCCCGCGGATGGCGATGTCGTAGCCGCTCTCTTCAAAATTGACCGGGGCGGTGGAGGTGGTGAGCTTGATTTCGACCCCAGTGTGCTTGCGCTGAAAAGCAGAAATACGTGGAATCAGCCAGCGCATGGTGAACGTCGGCGGGGCACTGATCCGCAGGCTGGTGGACTCCGATTTATCCAGCAACTGCATCGACGTGACCGAGATGCGGTCCAGCGCTGGCGTGACCGCTGCCAGGTAAGTCCGACCTGCTTCGGTCAGCGACACTTGCGACTGCGTGCGGTTGAACAAGGGCGTGCTGAGCCACGACTCCAGCACCGCGACCTGCTTGCTGATAGCGCCATGCGTGACAAAAAGCTCTTTGGCGGCCTTGGTGAAGCTGGCGTGGCGAGCGGCAGCCTCAAAGGCCCGGACCGAATTCAAGGGTGGCAGTTTTCTCATGGGAGCGTGTGGATCGGGCTGTCGGCAGGCCTGTTTTAGGGGTGTGAGAATTTCTCTTGCGGCGTGAATAATATTGGATTGCACGCGGAAGAGCAAGACCTGAAAATGCGCACCTTTGAACGAGGAAACCTGCGTGAAAAATAATTCAGGTTCAGCCAGAAAGGTCTCCCGATGAAAGCTGCTCCCTTCGATTACAAGCGAGCCGACAGTCTGGCCGACGCGCTCGCCGTGCTGGCCGAGCACGGTGGCGATGCCAAACTCATTGCTGGCGGCCAGAGCCTGGTGCCCATGATGGCCATGCGCTTGGCGCGTCCCGCGGTGTTGGTCGACATCAACCGCCTAGCGTCCCTCAAGACCGTGACCACCGAGTCCAGCCATGTCCACATGGGCGCGTGTGTGCGCCAGCGTGATGTCGAACACAGCGCTGCGCTGTGTGCCAGTTTGCCCTTGGTGCAACAGGCCTTGCACTGGGTTGGACACCAGCAAACGCGGAACCGCGGCACGGTTGGTGGCAGCCTCGCCTACGCCGATCCATCGGCGGAGTTGCCCTTGGCTTGCTTGGTGCTGGGCGGCACGCTCCACCTGGAAAGCCAAGCCAACGGTGCCCGCACGGTGGCCGCCTCAGATTTTTTCTTGGGCCCGATGTTCACGGCGATTGCTGAGGACGAATGCTTGGTGGCCATCGACTGGCCCGTCTGGCAGGGTGGCCGCGTGGCCTCCGCTTTTGAGGAAACCGCCAGTCGCCACGGCGACTTCGCCATGGCCTCCGCCGCCTGCCAACTTCAATTGGACGGCCAAGGCGTCGTCAGCGCCATCAGCTTTGGTCTGGGTGGCGTTGGCGGTGCGCCTTTGACATTCCCGGCCTTGGCGGCGCAGTTGATGGGCCAAGCGCTAACCCCGGCCTTGGCCAAAGACGTGGCGCAGGCGGCTGCCGCGCAGTCTGAGCCGGGCAACGACATGCACGCCAGCGCGCCCTACCGGCGTCATCTTTCCGCCGTCTTGCTGGAGCGCGTGTTGCGCCAGTCAGCCACTCAAGCCGCGGCTTGAACCCCAACGTGAAAAGCCACTATGTCCTCTAAACACTCTCTCCAAATTCGCGTCAATGGCGTCAATTACCAGCGCGAGGTCGAACCCCGCACCACGCTGGTCGATTTTCTGCGTGACGAACTCGCGCTCACCGGCACCCACGTGGGTTGCGAGCACGGCGTCTGTGGCGCCTGCTCGGTCATGCTGAACGACGAACCGGTGCGTTCGTGCTGCATGTTTGCGGTGCAGGCCGACGGCATGCAGGTGACCACCGTCGAGGGCCTCGCGCCCGAGCGCGGCAGCATGTCCAAGATTCAAGATGCTTTTTGCGAGAAGCACGCGCTGCAATGCGGCTACTGCACCCCGGGCATGTTGATCGCCTGCCACGCCTTGGTGGCCGAGACGCCGCACCCCAGCGAGGCGCAGGTGCGCGAAGCCATCAGCGGCAACTTGTGCCGCTGCACTGGTTACCAACAAATTGTCGATGCCGTGATGCACGCAACCTCTGCCGAAGGAGTTCACCATGGCTGAATCGCCGGTTAAATTTCGCTTTATCGGCAAGCACCGCCGCGCCGTTGAGCACAAACGTTTTGTCGTTGGCCAAGGCCATTACGCGGCTGACATCCATCTGCAAGGCATGTTGCATGTGGCCTTGGTGGCCAGCCCGTATGCCAGCGCCCGGATTGTGTCGATTGACGCATCGGCCGCATTGGTCATGCCCGGCGTGCACGCGGTGCTGTCGGGTGAAGAATTGCGCCTAGCCACCGACCCGATGCTGCCAGGCGTTGATGCGCCGCAAGTGACACGGCTGCCGCTGGCGGTTGACGTAGCGCGTTACGCCGGTGAATGGGTGGTGGCCGTGGTCGCCGAGTCCCGCGCCTTGGCTGAAGACGCTGCCGAACTGGTGATGGTCGACTACGAAACCTTGCCGCACATCGTGGACCCAGAAGCGGCCATGGCCGAGGGAGCGCCGCTGGTGCATCCAGCCCATGGTTCCAACGTGATTTTCAAGCGCAAGTTTGTCTGGGGTCCGGTCGATGAAGACTTCGCCCAGTGCGAGCACCAACTCAGTTACCGGGTGCGCTGGGCGCGCAACTCGACGGTGCCGATTGAAACCTTTGCCGTGGCCTGCGACTGGAACGATTCGACTGGCGTTCTCGACGTTTGGGCTTCGATCCAAATGCCTAAATTCCCCGACCAAGTGGCCAAGGCCTTGCGCCTACCAGGCAATGCGGTGCGGGTGCATTTCGACGTCGATGTCGGCGGCAGCTACGGCCTGAAGCGCGGTCTCAAGCACTCGGTGCTGGTCGGTTATCTGGCGCGCAAACTCGGACGCCCCGTGCGTTTGGTGGAAGACCGATTGGAGAACATGCGCGGTGGCGACATGCAGGGGCCAGACCGCCAATTTGACGTCACGCTGGGCTTTCAACAAGACGGCACTGTGCGCAGCATGCGCATGCGCGCGGTGGACGACATCGGTGCGTATTCCGGCCGGTCGCCGCTGCAACTGGGCAAGCCCGTGGGTGCCATCGTTGGCCCTTACCGCATTCAAAGTGTTGAGTACGAGGCCATTGCCGTCATGACTAACAAGACACCGCAAGAAGCGGTGCGCGGCTTTGGCCAGGCCCCGACCAATTACGCGCTGGAAACCGGCATCGACAAAGTCGCCCGCTTCTTAAACATGGACCGGATTGAACTGCGCCGCCGCAACATGATCGGCAAGGACGAATTTCCGTACCTGATCCCCAGCGGCACACATTACGACTCTGGCGACTACGCCACCGTGCTCGGCAAGGCGCTGGATGTCGCGCCCTTGACCGGCATCGTGGCAGAGCGCGACCGCTTGCGCGCGCAAGGTTTGCTGGCGGGCATCGGTATTTCCACCTGCTTGGAACCATCGGGCGGCAACTCATCGTTTGAGCCGCTTTTCAACCCCAAGAACGAGACCACCACCTGGATGGATTCGTGTCTGGTGCGGGTCGATTTGTCGGGCTCGATCACCGCGCTCATGGGCACCTCCACCTCCGGCCAAGCGCACGAAACCATGGTCTCCACCGTGGTCGCCGAAATACTGCACCGTGAGCCCGACAGCATTCGCGTCTTGCACGCCGACTCGCTGAACGCGCTGCCGTCGAACAGCCCGGTCGGTAGCCGCATGGCCATCATGCTCGGCGGTGCGGCCGCTGGTGCGGCCAAAAAGATTCGCGACAAGCTGCTGCGCATTGCGGCCCACAACCTCAGCGTGGCGTTCGATGAGCTGGTTTACGAGGGCGGACACGTCGCTGTGAAGCAAGACCCCGCACGCAGCATGGGCTGGGATGCGCTGATTGAAATCGCGCACCGCAAATTCCACAAATTACCCGAAGGCATGGAGCCCGGCCTGCAAGAAAAGTTTGTCTGGGAAGTGCCCACCGGCGGTCAGCTGCCGACCGAAGATGGACGCGTGCAGATGTACCCTTGCCACTCGTTCGAAACCCATGTGGTGCTCACCAGCATTGATCCCGACACCTGCAAGGTCACGCTGCGGCGCTATGTCTGCGGCCATGACTGCGGCGTGATGATCAGCCCGGACGTGGTGCACGGCATGACCTACGGCGGCATTGCCCACGGCATCGGTGCTGCGCTGATGGAAAAATTTGCTTTTTCGGACGAAGGTCAGTTACTCTCCGGCACCTTCATGGACTACCTCTTGCCCACCTCCTCAGAAGTCCCGGCGATCACCATCGTCGACCACTGCACACCCTCGCCCTTGACCGAATTCGGACAAAAGGGCTCTGGCGAAGCGGGCTACTTAGGAAGCCCCGCCGCCATCGCCAGTGCGGTCAACGATGCTCTGGCCCCGCTGGGTGCGTCCATCGACCACTTGCCCATGACGCCACAAGCTATTTGGCTGGCGCTGGGCGAAGCCAAAGCATCGCAACTTTCACTCTCAACAAAACCATAAGGATCTCACCATGCACCCCCACATCCTGATCGAACAAGACGGTCGCCTGCTGCGCATTAAATTCAACCGCCCCGAAGACAACGGCGTCTCTGACAGCATGGCCGCCGCGCTGTCTGAGGCCGTGTTGAACGCCCATGAAACGTCTGACGCCGTGGTGCTCAGCAGCGTTGGCCCAGACTTCTGCACCGGCCGTATCCGTGACGCGGCCACGCCAGCGTCACCGGAGGCTTATGCCCGCCGCCCTGAGTACGATTCGATTTTCAACAGCTACAAAGCGCTGCGCAGTTGCCAGGTGCCTGTCATCGGCATGCTCACCGGCCGCGTCATGGGTTTTGGCACGGCCGTTGCAGCCCTGTGCGATGTCTCTTTTGCCAGCAACCAGGCCACCTTCAACATCCCGGAAATCGCGCACAACGTGATGCCGACCATGGTCATGTCGGCGCTGTATGACCGCATGAACCGCAACGCCATCGCGTGGATGGCTTATTCCGCCGACTTCATTGACGCCGACAAGGCCATGGCCTTTGGCATCGTCAGCAACGTTGTGCCGCACGACAAGTTGCAGGCCGAGGTGGAGCGCTTTTGCGAGGTCTTGCTCAGCCGCCCACGCCCGGCGATTTTGGGCCTCAAAGAATACCTGCGCGTCGCCCCGCGCATGGACGAGCAGGCGGCCATCGACTACGCCCGCAGCCTGCATTCCATGGTCAACACTGCCGCTGCCATGAAGCGCAAACCCCACTGAGGTTGAACCCATGGACATCATTGGCCAACAAGTTATTCCGGCTTCGCGTGACGCAGTCTGGAAAGCGCTGAACGATCCCCTCGTCCTCAAAGCCTGCCTGCCGGGTTGCGAGTCGGTGGAGCAAACCAGCCCTGAAGAATTTCGAGTCGCCATCAAGGCTGTCATCGGGCCTTTGCGGGCACGCTTTCAGGGCGTGCTCAAAATTTCTGAGGCGCAGCCACCTGAGTCGTGCGTGATGCACTTTGAAGGCCAAGGTGGCGCGGTCGGTTTTGGCAAAGGCAGCGCCCAAGTGACGCTGCGCGAAACGCCCGAAGGCACGGCGCTGTCTTACGAAGCCAAGGCCCAGGTCGGCGGCAAGCTGGCGCAGGTCGGTTCGCGGCTGATCGACAGCGTGGTCAAAAAAATGGCGGACGATTTCTTCAAAGCCTTTCGTCTGCAACTGGCACCCCCAGCGCCCTCGCAGGCTATTGCGGCGAACGCCGTTGCGGTGGTGGTGGCAGGGGCGTTGCCCAGCACCAAGGCGAGCGGTCAAGGCCCAGCCAAAGAGCTTGCGCCGCATCTCGCCGCGCCAGCCGGCACCGTGATGGTTCCGGGTTGGTGGCTGGCACCCGCCGCTTTGTTGGGTGCCCTGCTGGCGATTGCCGGCGCGCGTTTGATTCACTGATTTCTGAAAGGCCAACTGCCATGACATTCCTCCACATCAACCGCCGTGATGCGCTGCTGACCGGTGTCAGCGCTGCGCTGCTCCCTAGCGCCTTCGCGCAGTCAACGTCGGCCTCAGGCAAAGTGGTCAAGATCATCGTTGGCTTTCCGGCGGGACAAGCCACCGACATGGTGTCACGTGTTTTGGCAGACCGCTTGCGGGCGGTCACCGGCGACAACTACGTCATCGACAACCGGCCCGGGGCGGGCGGTGGCATTGCGCTGGGTCAGTTGGCCAAGTCGCCAGCCAACGGCACCGTGATGATGTTGGCGCACATGTCGGCCACCTCGACCACGCCGCACACCTACCTCAAAGTGCCTTACGACACCTTGAAAGACTTCGACGCGGTTGGTTTGGTGGGCGACTTGCCTTTTGTGCTGGTGGTCAATGCCGCGCTGCCGGTGCACAACCTCAAAGAGTTGATTCAATACGCCAAGGCCAACCCGGACAAACTCAACAACGCCTCCTCTGGCAACGGCACGGTGTCGCACTTGGCGATGGAAGAGATCAAGCGCAAGGCCGGTTTGAAGATCACCCACATCCCCTACAAAGGCAGCGTTGCCGGGCTGACGGATGTGATTGCCGGCAATGTCTCGATGGCCCTGGAAACCGCCTCAGCGGTGCGCCCGCATGTGGAGTCGGGTCGACTGCGCGCCATTGCTGCGGGCAGCGCGAAGCGTCTGGGCGGTATTTTTGCCAACGTGCCAACGCTGGCTGAGCAAGGCATTGCTGACTTGACGGCGGTCACTTGGCTGATGTTGCTGTACCCCGTCGGCACGCCCAAGGCCATGGTTCAGTCCACCTACGCGGCACTCATGTCCGTGATGGGTCAAACCGAGGTTGAGCAGAAGATGATCTCGCTGGGCCTGCAGCCACGCTTGAGCAACAGTTCCGATGAAGCCGCCGCCTACCTCCGCTCCGAGTACATCACTTGGGGCGAGATCGTCAAGCGCTCGGGGCTTGAGAAAGAGTAAACGCAGTCACCGCAGTCATCGCGTCAGGGCAAAAAAAAAGGCCCAGACCACGAAGGTCTGGGCCTGTTAATCCACTCTTTGAGGAGTGGAGGAGACAACCAGTGCAACAATACTGTCCTGCTTTCGCAGCGCATTGTCAACATGATTGCAGTATAGCTGAGCATTGCTGCGGCGCAACATTTTTCGGCAATCCAAAGTCTTTATTTTTGAAATAGAAAGAGCGTTATTCATGGAATGCACAGTCAGTTGGGCGGGTCCGCAAGCTGTCCCCGGTGAGGGTTCTGCCATGTCGTTTGTGGCCAAAACAGCCAGCGGCCACACGCTGGTGATGGACGGCGCACCCGATCCGGTCAAGCCTGACAACGGCGGTGCCAATCTGGCTCCGCGCCCCATGGAAACCGTGTTGGCTGGCGCTGGCGGCTGCACCGCTTATGACGTGGTACTGATTCTCAAGCGCGGCCGTCACGACGTGCGCGGCTGCTCTGTCAAGCTCACCTCAGTGCGTGCCGAGACAGACCCCAAAGTCTTCACCAACATCCACATGCACTTTGTGGTGACGGGTCAGGGTTTGGTGGCCGGTGCCATAGAGCGCGCCATTGGCATGAGCCACGACAAATACTGCTCAGCCACCATCATGCTGGGCAAGACCGCCGACATCACCACCAGCTTCGAGATCGTCGAAGGCTAACAACAGCTTTTTTGGATTTTTTTAGATATAGCGCGCCGTTGTTGTCATCACCTTGGCGGAGGCGCGCATCAGCGCTTTCACCGGCGTCGGCAGCTCTTGTGCACCGGCGTTAGAGGCCTCTTTGGCGTGGCGTGCTTCGTCGTCCTTCATCTGCGCCACGATGGCGCGTGAGGCATGGTCTCCCGCAGGCAGACGCTCCAAGTGGCTGGCCAGGTGCGACTCCACTTGCCGCTCAGTCTCCATCACAAAGCCCAGGCTCAGCCTGTCGCCCAAGCGGCCCGCCAACAGGCCCAAACCAAACGCGCCGGCGTACCACAGCGGGTTCAGCAGAGAAGGCCGCGCGCCCAGCTCCACCAGACGCTCATGCGTCCACGCCAAGTGGTCACCCTCTTCACGGCCGGCGTCGATGAACTGCTGACGCAACACCGGGTCCCGCGTGCTCAGCGCCTGCGCCGCATACAGCGCCTGCGCGCAGACCTCACCCACATGGTTCACCCGCATCAAGGCCCCAGCGTTGGCCTTTTGCTCAGCGTCGAGCGCCGTTGGCTCCGCTGGCAGGGTGGGGCAGGCGCGACTGGCGCGCGGTTTGGCAAACAAGGTGCGCAAGGCGTTGTCGGTGGCGGTGATCGCGGTGTTCAGCAGGGTGTCCATGCGGGCTCTTTTCGGGTTCATATCGGGTCGAGGCGTGTCAGTTTACCCAGCTGCTCTGGCCTATGGGAGACCCGTGGTTTTCAGGGGTGTGTTGCATAGTTGCAACGAAAGAAGAATTTTGCTCGGGTTTTCTTTGCCATGGCTGGGTTCGTCTGGTGCAATAGCGACAACTTCCGAAAGGAGGTTGGCCCGGGGATCCAAATCCTGGAGCCCTATGTTCAACTTTGGAGAAACTCTCAATGAAAAAATCCCTGATTGCCCTGGCTGCTCTGGCCGTCGTCTCTGCAGCTTCTGCACAATCCACCCTGACCATCGGCGGTTACATCGACCGTGGTTACGTTGTCACCAACAACACCAACAACCTGAAGGACGCTAAAGCTGTCTCTTCAAACGCTGGCACCACCACCGTGCTGATCACTGGTTACGAAGACCTCGGCGGCGGCTTGAAAGCTGGCTTCTCGATCAACACCGACTGGAATGAGTCCGGTGGCCAGTCCCAAGACGGTACAGCGCCAACAGCCGGTCAGTCTGGCTTCGGCAACTCACAGTCCTATTTGGATTTGGCATCGGCCACCATGGGTACCCTGCGTTTGGGTCAGCCCAACAGTGAAAACCTGACCGCGGTGACATCTGTTGCCTCCCCAGCGTTCTCGACCGGTATTGGCTCGGCTTACAGCACAAACTTCTCGATCCACAACGGTTACGGCACGGGCACCACGGGTTCGAACAACATCTTCGCTAATTCAAGCATTGGCAATACTACCTCCGCAAACAATGCTGGTGCCAACGTTGGTCAGCGCCAGATTCGTCAAAGCAACACCATCAAGTACATCTCGCCAGCCTTCTCTGGCTTCAACGTTGTTCTTGCCACTGTGCGTAAGAGCGACACTGCTGGTTCCAGTACTACTTCAGGTACCGCTGGATCAACTGACGTTGTGGGTGTGACTGAATTTGCGCTGAACTATGCCAATGGTCCTGCGGCTGTGGTTTTTGCTCAAACGAAAGTATCCGTTGGCGCTAATGGCGGCCTGGCACTGGCAAACAACTCCACGACCAACGGTACCCTCTTGACTGCTAACTCAAGCAGCACCATGTCGATTCTGGGTGCTTCTTACCAAGTGCTGCCTCAGTTGAAATTGCACGCTGGTCTGGGTCGTTCCAGCTCCACCGGTATTGCTGTTGCTGCATCCACCGGTATTGCTAATGGCTCTAGTGGTCCTGCCGATACCAGCAGCACCCAATTTGGCGTGACCTACACCTTGTCGCCAGCCGTCACCTTG
The DNA here is from genome assembly GCA_947378785.1 of Comamonadaceae bacterium. Classification (GTDB taxonomy): domain Bacteria; phylum Pseudomonadota; class Gammaproteobacteria; order Burkholderiales; family Burkholderiaceae_C; genus Polaromonas. The sequence goes on along the minus strand of CANCLK010000027.1, from coordinate 11,297 downwards.
ATGGCTCAAATGGTCAAGGTGAACGACAAGTCTGCTGCCAACGTTGACCGTAAGATGACCGGTGTGGGCGCTGATTACAACTTGAGCAAGACCGCTCGTGTTTACTTCCGCTACGACAACATCGACTACGCAAGCAACCTTGTTGCGTTTACCGGTTCGAAGCAAACTCGTACCGCTGTTGGTGTCAGCAAGTCCTTCTAATGTGACGCTGGCATCTGCCAGCTGAAGATTAAAAACTCTTAAAAACCCCCGTTACTCGCAAGAGTAGCGGGGGTTTTTTTAACGTCTATCGCGGAATGGCTGTTGTACATCTGGGAATATTCTTGCGGCAATGCGATGTCAAAACTATATTCTGAACCGGGTACTACAAGCGTCATTGACCCAACAGCACATTCAAGTTGAGTTGGAACTGTTGAACTTTTTTCTAGTGGCTAATTAGTTTGAATCAATGCAGAATCGCCTATTCGTCAGATTTAAAGCATGACCGTCGCAATTTTTTTCAAATTTCGCACTTTTATTACTTCTGCCATGGGGCTGGCTTTGGCTTGCTTGCTGGTGGGGTGTGGAGGTTTGTCGGGAACAGCCGATAGCCGCGGTGAAAGCGCCACACCAAGCGCTGGCCGAGCATCAACGCCTTGGGATGTTACGTCGACGGGGCCTGCAGGGGGGCCTTCATGGCTGCACCGCACCTTTCCCGGCAAGGCGTCTAACCAGTTCGCGTACCTCAAGCTCGACGGACGCAACGCCATGGGCGTGACGTCCAGTGCGTCCGCCAGCATGTTGCGCAAGGTTGTGAGTATTGAGCCGGCACAGCTCGACGCGGTGCGCTTTTCTTGGAAGGTGCCGGCCCTGATTGCAGGTGCCGACATGGCGCTACGGGACAAAGACGACTCCCCAGTGCGGCTGGTGTTGGCTTTTGACGGTGACCGCTCCAAGCTGTCACCCCGCGACCACATGTTGTCCGAACTGGCGCGCGCCCTCACAGGTGAAGACATGCCCTACGCCACGCTCATGTATGTGTGGTGCAACAGCCGCGAGCCGGGCAGCGTGCTGATGAACCCGCGCACAGACCGCATCCGCAAGCTGGTGCTGGAGTCTGGCCCAAAACGCCTGAACCGCTGGCTCGACTACGAGCGCGACATCCGTGCCGACTACCTGAAAGTCTTTGGCGAAGAGCCCGGCCGGCTGATCGCCGTTGGCATCATGACCGATACCGACAACACCAAGTCAACGGCTCAGGCTTGGTACGGGCCGGTTGTGCTGGGGTCGGCCACGGTGGCGGGCAAGTAATTAAATCGGTGATGTATGCGGAGTCAGGCTAATAACTGAATCTCCAATAGATAAAATGCTCAGATGTCACGACATCCACCAACGCACCAAATAGTGCAGTTATTTCAGCAGGGTTTGGCGTTACACCAGCAAGGGCAATTGAGCGATGCGAAGTCGATTTACGACTCAATTCTGAATGTCAATCCAAGGCACTTTGACGCCTTGCATTTAACTGGCGTTATCCTCCATCAGTCAGGCCAGTTTCAAGTTGCAGCGGATTTTATGGCCAGGGCCATTGAGATCAACCCCAACAATCCCTTCGCCTATTCGAACCGCGGCAATACGCTCAGTGAGCTCAAAAAATTTGAGGCAGCTATTGCCAGTTACGACAAAGCTATCAGCTTAAAGCCAGACTACGCAGAAGCACACTACAACCGTGGTAATGCGCTCAGTGAGCTCAAAAAATTTGAGCCAGCTATTGCCAGCTACGACAAGGCTATCGGCTTAAAGCCAGACTACGCAGAAGCCTACCGGAACCGCGGGAGTGCGCATGAGGAGTTAAGGCGATTTGACGACGCATTGCTCAGCTACAAAACAGCACTGTCATTAAAACCCAGCTATGAATTTTTAGTTGGCACGGTAATGAATACCAATATGCAGATTTGCCGCTGGGATGATCTTGCAAGAGAAATTATTCGCTTTGAAGAAGATGTACTGGCGGGGAAAGTAATCGCTGAGCCGTTCATTTCGTTAAGTCTAATAGATAAGCCTTCGCTGCATAAAATTGCATCAAAAATATACATAGATGAAAGGCTCAAGATCAGGCAAGGGCTCGGTTCGTTTAAGGTGCATCCCTCACATGAAAAGATTCGCCTTGGTTACTACTCGGCCGACTTTCACAACCATGCAACATCTTATTTGATGGCTGAATTGTTTGAAGCGCACGATTCCAGCAAGTTCGAGTTATACGGCTTTTCCTTTGGACTTAGCCCGGATGACGAGATGAAAGAGCGTGTGTCAGCAGCATTCAATCAGTTCATTGATGTTTCATCTATGACCGACAGAGATGTGGCGCTATTGTCGCGAGAGCTAGGTATTGATATTGCGGTTGACTTAAAGGGTTATACAAAAGACAACCGAACAGGAATCTTCGCTGAAGGTTGTGCCCCAATTCAGGTGAACTACCTTGGCTACCCTGGAACTATGGGCGCCGACTACATTGACTACATCATTGCCGATAAAACCGTCATACCCGAATCAAGTCAAGTTGACTTCACTGAAAAGGTCGTTTACTTACCGCACAGCTACCAGGTGAACGACTCTAAGCGAATAATTTCTGAAAAAGTGTTCACAAAAGTAGAGCTAGGTTTGCCACAAAATGGATTTATTTTTTGCTGCTTCAACAACAACTACAAGATTCTCCCGGCGACCTTTGAGGGTTGGATGCGCATTCTCAAGGCGGTCGAGGGTAGTGTGCTTTGGCTTTTTGAAGGCCACCCAACGGCTTCCTCGAATCTTCGCAAGGAAGCCGAAGCAAGAGGTGTAGCGTCTAGCCGCTTGGTGTTTGCAAAACAGATGAAACTGGATGAGCATTTAGCAAGGCATCGTTTGGCTGATTTGTTTATCGATACGTTGCCCTATAACGCACACACGACAACCAGTGACGCACTGTGGGCTGGGTTGCCAGTACTCACATGTATGGGGAAGTCATTCGCCAGTCGTGTTGCTGCAAGCTTGCTCAATGCGATTGAGATGCCTGAACTCATCACCCACACGCAAGAAGACTACGAAGCCAGGGCCATAGAACTCGCCACCCAACCAGCCATGCTTCAAGAACTCAAGGCTAAGCTGGCGATAAACCGGCTGACAACGCCGCTGTTTGATGGCCAGCTGTTTGCAAAGCATATTGAGGCAGCTTACGAGGCCATGTACGCAAGATCTCAAGCTGGGTTGCCACCTGATCACATTGAGATTCTCGCGAGTATGTAATCTGGTGACTAGGCAAATCGACAGGTCGCGTGCTGATCGCCGTTGGCATCATGACCGATACCGACAACACCAAGTCAACGGCTCAGGCTTGGTACGGGCCGGTGGTGTTGGGGCCAGCAACGGTGGCGGCGCGTCGGTAACTGTCTTTCTGGCCCTTCGCAGAAACAACGGGACTCAAATGCCTATTCTTTTTGTTGCCTGCAAATAGACTTCATCATGGTCACGGCGCCCCACAGAGATGACTTCATAGACCAGTCGATAGCCAACATCGAATTCAAGCTCATAAGTCTTCAAGTTTCACCTTGACTGCTTTGCCGTCTTGACGTTTCTTGACGATTTTTAAGAGTTCAGCATCGTCTAGCCTGTCGAGTAGCGCTTCGTAGGCTTTGGCAGACAGGAGGTAGGCAGCTGGCTTGTTGTGATTTAAAACGGCAATGGGCATGTCGCCAGCGACCTCAAGAATACCAGATGGATTGAGTAATTGACGTAGATAAAAAGTGCTTAATTTGGTGCATTTTTATGTGTTTTTAGCGGCTGTCAAGCCGCTACGGCGTACTCCAAGGGTTGATGACCTTCAAGCCCGCGGCTTCAAAAGGGCCGGTGTCCCGTGTTGCCACCATCAAACCATGGCTGATGGCTGTCGCGGCGATATAGCCGTCGGCAGGTGCAATCGCTTTGCCTTGGGCTCTCGCACGTGCACGCAGCGCCGCGTAGGCTTCTGAAGCAGCCGCATCAAAGGGCAGAATGCGCCCGGCGAACAAGGGCAAGATGCGTTGCTCAAAACTGGTGTGGAGCGTGTCTCTGCGTTTGCCCGGCGACAGTGCCGTAATGCCAAAACGCAATTCAGCCAGGCTGATCGTTGAGAGGTAGAGGGTTTCGATCATTTGCGCGTCGATCCAATTCAACACGGCGACATCAGCGGTAAGCTTGAATGGTTCAGAAATGACATTGGTGTCGAGAAGAATCATTCGAAGCTCATCGGTTCTGTGGGTGACTTGTCACGCTCGGTCTCAAAGTCGACCCCCCCTGCTTGCTGACCGATTTCTGCCAGCAAGGAACCCAGCTTAATGCGCACCTCTGGTCTGGCAACACTTTCAAGAATGGCTCGGACTTCGGCCTCAGTGCTTCGACCAGCCATCGCGGCACGGATACGCAAAGCACGGTGCGTCTCCTCAGGCAAGTTACGGACAGTGATGGATGACATTTGGCACCTCCTCTCAGTTGATCTCAATGATTGCATTTTATTAACTATGCAATCACTTTGCAATGTCTGAGCTAGGCTGTCCTTGACGCTATCAAAAGTTTCGTTTAGTTGTAGAATACAACCGTATTATGGATGGAGTGTTGTGATGGCTGTTGCTTTGAAACTTTCGGATTCGCTGGTTGAAGACGCGAAACCCTATGCTGCGGCTGAGCATCGCTCGGTGCCCAAGCAAATCGAATTCTGGGCGCGCATTGGCAAAGCGGTGACAGACAACCCGGACATGCCGGTTCGACTCATCCAAGACATCATGCTGTCGCGCGAAGAAGCCAAGGCTGGATTGGCAACCCCCTACGAGTTCGGCTGATGCTGATCGTTTCAGCATCGCCTTCTTTCAGTCGAATAGCCAAAAAGTTACACGCCAAAGACAAGCTGGTTTTAGATAATGCCGTTCAGTGGATCACGGCGAATCACCAGAACGGGGAAGAGAAAAAGGGTGACCTGGCCGGCGTTTTTGTCTACAAATTCAAGCTCAACCATCAGGAAACGTTGTTGGCGTACGAGCTAAAGCCAGATAAATTGAACCCAAGCGAATTGGTGCTACTAGCGGTTGGCCCGCACGAAAATTTCTATGCCGCATTGAAGCGCTAGCCCGAGTCACGGATCTGAATTCGGGGCCATGGATCTAAATTCGCAGCCATGGATCGCCACGGCGTAGCCTCGCGATGACGAAGGTTACAGCCTCGCGATGACGAAGGTTACGGCCTCACGATGACGAATGTTACGGCCTCACGATGACGCAAGTGGCGTCTTTGCGAGCGCAGCGCGGCAATCCATACGGTCCTTCACGTCATCAGTTACATCCAAAGCCGACTAATCGTGAAACTAAGTTACCATCTCAGCTGCTAGTTTTTCAACCTTGCACGGTGGGTAACCCATGAGTTTTGACCTTGTTTTGTTTGGCGGCACGGGCGACTTGGCTTGGCGCAAATTGATGCCCGCTTTGTTTCAGGCTTTTCGCCACGGCTCTTTGCCTGCCGGTGGCCGCATCATCGGCGTGGCCCGGGACGACTTGAGCGACGACGCTTACCGCGCCTTCATCAAGGCCCGTTTTGACGACGTTGAGCTGGCCAAACGCCCGCACGAAGACGAGTTTGCGAGCTTTGCCGCCTTGCTGCATTTTGTGCGCATGGACGTCACCCAAGCCGCCGACTACGCCCGTTTGGCCGAGCTGCTGAAAACCCGCAACGCCGACACCGTGGTGATGTACGTCGCCACCGCGCCGGGTTTGTTCACCTCCGTTTGCGAACAGATTGCCGCTGCCGGGCTGAACGGCCCGCAAACCCGAGTGGTGCTGGAGAAACCGTTGGGCCACGACCTGGCCTCCAACCGTGCCATCAACGAAACCGTGCGCCGGGTGCTGACCGAAAAGCAGGTTTTTCGGATTGACCATTACCTCGGCAAACCGTCGGTGCAAAACCTCTTTGCGCTGCGCTTTGGCAACGCCTTGTTTGAGCCGTTGTGGCGCCGTGAAAACATCGCCAACATTCAGATCACCATCGCCGAAGACCTTGGCGTTGAAAAGCGCGGTGCGTTTTACGACCACACCGGCGCGCTGCGCGACATGGTGCAAAACCACGCCCTGCAACTGCTCTGCGCGATTGGCATGGAGCCGCCCATCAACGCCCATGCAGACGCTATTCGAGACGAAAAACTCAAGGTGCTGCGCGCCCTCAAACCGTGGACGGTTGAAACCCTGCAGCAGCACGTGGTGCGCGGCCAGTACAGCGCCGGCAGCATCAACGGTGTTCCGGTGCCGGGTTATCGCCAAGAAGCCGGCGTGGCACCGCACAGCCAGACCGAAACCTTTGTCGCGCTGCGTGCCGAAATCGCCAATTGGCGCTGGGCTGGCGTGCCGTTTTACATCCGCACCGGCAAGCGGCTGGCGGCGCGTGACGCTCGCATTGTGATCAACTTCAGGCCCACGCCGCACGCGATTTTCAGCACCCCAGCGGGTGCTGTGAACCGGTTGGTCATCAACCTGCAACCCAAAGACGGGTTGGAGCTGCACCTGCTGGCGCAAGGCCCGGACAAACGCAGCCAGAGCCGCGACAACAACGTCATCCCAAGCACCATGCAACTCGCGCCGGTGCAGTTGGATCTCGACTTTGACAAACGTTTTGGCTCGCAGCGCGTGGGCGCTTACGAGCGCTTGCTGCTCGACGTCATTGAAGGCCGGCTGAACTTGTTTGTGCGCAGTGACGAACAAGAAGAAGCCTGGCGCTGGGTAGAACCCATCCTTGACCATTGGCGTCATGCCACGCACGAGCCGCGCCCGTACGCCGCCGGCACGTGGGGCCCCAGCGCGGCCAGCGCCATGATCGCGCGCGACGGTTATTGCTGGAGCGAAGAATGCTAGACCGCATCAAAGCCTGCCTGCCATCGCTGGCCCCCGCCGAGCAACGCGTCGGCAAGCTGGTGCTGAGCGACCCCCGGGCGTTTGCCAATTTGCCCATCACTGAACTGGCCGACCGCTCCCACGTGAGCAAACCCACCGTGGTGCGCTTTTGCCGCAGCTTGGGGTACGACGGCCTGACGGATTTCAAACGCAAACTGGCCGGCAGCGTCAGTGAGGGCGTGCCTTTTATTCACCGCAGCGTGGACACTGACGACAAGGTCAGCGACGTGGTGGTGAAGGTCATCGACAACACCGTTTCGGCCTTTTTGAAATACCGCAACGACGCCAGCACCTTGGCCATCAGCAAGGCGGTCGACGCGCTGACGTTGGCCTGCGAAACAGCCAAGCGCATTGAGTTCATTGGCGTGGGCAACTCAGGCATCGTCGCGCAAGACGCGCAGCACAAGTTCTTTAGGCTCGGCGTCAATACCATCGCCTACAGCGACGGCCACATGCAGGTCATGAGCGCGTCTTTGCTGGTGCCGGGCGACTGTTTGGTGGTGATTTCCAACTCCGGCCGCACCCGGGACCTGATGGACGCGACCGACATTGCGCGCAAAAACGGCGCCACCGTCATCGTCATCACCGCCAGCGGCTCGCCTTTGGCGGCGGCCGGGCATATTCATTTGTCTGCCGACCACCCCGAAGGCTACGACCGCTACAGCCCGATGGTGTCGCGCTTACTGCACCTGATGATCATCGACATCTTGGCCACCGCAGTCGCCCTGCGCGTGGGCGGCGTCAAACTGCAGCCGCTGCTGCAAGACATGAAGAACAACCTGCGAAACAAGCGCTACGCGTGATGTGCCCGCCGCTGGGAGTGAAAAATTTCTTGTCACTGCGAGCGCAAAATTCCCCGTCACTGCGAGCGCAGCGCGGCAGTCTAGAGTCCGAATCCGCAGTCATGGATTGCCGCGCTGCGCTCGCAAAGACGCATTTCCGTCACTGCGAGCGTAGCGCGGCAGTCAAGATCCAAGTGTTACCCTTAACTTTACTCAATTCAGTCTCTAAAACTGTTGTATTTAAAGTGGTAATTTTGATTTCTCATGTTCTACCCCCCTCGACAAGTGTTGCAAATGGTGCGTAAAAAGGTGTTTTCTTAGCTATTAAGTTAATGGGTTAAAAATCATTTTTGTAGAGATAAAAAGTACCTAAAGTACTCAAGCACCAAAATCCAATCCACAAGCTCAGGTGTACAACAGCTGATCCGCGCTGGGTGCTGGAGTGAAGCCCATCCAGGCGTTAAAAAACCCCGCCACTCTTTCGAGGGACGGGGTTTTTAAAGTTTCAAATCTTCAGCTGGCTTTAAGCCAGCGTCAAATTAGAAAGTCTTGCTGACGCCGATAGCGGTACGCTTGACCACGTCACCGGTGTTGGCAGCAGCGACACCACTGTTGGTTTTCAACTCGTCGTAACGAGCGTAAATACGCGCTGTCTTGCTCAGGTTGTAATTAGCACCCAGACCGAACATCTTACGGTCAAAGTTGCTGGTGGCCTTGTCGTTCATCGAAGCCATTTGTGCCATCAAATCAACAGCACCGATGATGTAGGTAACGCCGAATTGCGTGCTCGAACCCTTGGCAGTGTTGTCGCTAGAAGAGAACTGACCCAGACCAGCATGCAGTTTCAACGTTGGGAGTACCGTGTAGGTGGCACCCAACATACCTTGCGTGCTGGTCAGGTTGCCAGTCAATGGCTTGCTGGTACCGAGGATAGCTGACGGCGTATTCAGCAGTGTCAATGTGTACTGGCTAGCACCATTTGAACCAACAGAGAACTTGACGTTGGTGTACATCGCATCAACTGGACCGTTTGTATAACGCAATGCGTATTCAGTCATCCCGACAGTATTACCGTTGCCTGGGACGGCCGTAACGTTGTTGTTCTTAGCTGCGTAAGCGAAAGCTGCAGTGAAGCCGCTGAAAACTGGCGAAGAATACTGAATGGTGTTGGCAAAACGGATAGAACGCGAGCCAACGCCAGTGGCGGATGAGGCCGTGTACTGAGCGGTACCAGCGTATGTGTCAGCGCCCGTAGAGATACCGTTGGCGATTGACCATTTTGTGCTGTAAGCAGAGCCGACACCGGTCGAGAATGCTGGTGAAGCGACACCTGTCACGTTACCCAGCGTGAAGCTGTTTGGCGCGCCCAACTTCAACGAACCCATGCCGCCATTTTCCAAGCTCACGTAGCTTTCGCCGTTGGCAAAACCTGCAGCTTGTGCAGGGGCAATAGACGCGGTCTGTGAAGAGCCGCCAAATTCTTTCCAGTCAGATTCGATGGAGAAGCCAACCTTGTTACCAGCGCCGACGTCTTCAGAGCCTTTGATAAACACAGCAGTGGTGCCGGCAGCTGAGCCGACAGTTTTGGTGTCAGCAGTATTGAGGTTGCTGTTTAGATTCGTGTAACCACGGTCGATGTAACCAGAGATGGTCAGGGAAGAAGTTTGTGCAGAAGCTGCAGAGACGACGGCCAGAGCAGCCAGGGCAGACGTTTTCGAGCCATCGAAACGTGCAGAAAAAGACGGGATTAGCAGGGGGAGGGCTCGGGGAGAAGAACTAAAACGGGTAGCACTCTGCCACCTGTACGAATCAGAGAAATAACGAATGAGTATTTATTCACTAATGTTTACAAGGAAATTAAATCCTTGGTAAATATTTGAATAATTGTGAAATATCTATGTAAATAGTTAATAGGTATTGGTTTTTTGTGTAGTTTGACAAAATAAATCCTAGAAAATATTATCTTTGGATGTTCGAGCACAACCCTTTTTACGAACACTCCGCAGCCAACGATCCCTCGCCAGCCGCGCTGGTGCGCACCCAGCAGCGTGAGCGCACGGTGCCGATCCCCGAGACCTTGACGCCCGTGCCGGGCTACCCGCAAAAGCTGTCCGTCTTCAAAATCGCCGCCAGCCGCTTTTGGCAAGTGCGCTGCTGGGTGGCCGGGCGCACCTACCGGCGCAGCACGCAAAGCCTGTCACTGCGCATGGCGCAAAGCTTTGCCCGCCAGTTCTACGAGCAGCTGATGGCCCAGCACTACAGTGGCTCCAGCGGCGCTTCCGGTCAGGGGCAGTTGTTCCCGAAGCGGGCTGGCCGGCGTGGGGCTGGCGCTGGGTTGGATCTTGAGCCAGAGGCGCAAGAAGTTCCTTTGGCTCCTTCCGGCAAGGCAGGCAAACCCAGCGTGACCTTTGGTGCCTTGACCAGCCAGGTGCTGGCCAACGAGCTGGCCAGATCGCAGCGCGGTGAATACGCCTAGGGCAGCTACCAGGTGCTGAGGAACCGCTTAGACGCCCACATCTTGCCGCGCTGGGGCAATCAGCCGCCCGTGAATATCAACTTCTTGGCCTTGATGGAGTTCACCCAGTTCTTGAGCCAAACCTTCAGCACCACCACCATCAGCCAGTACATGGTGGCGGTGCGCAAGGTGCTGTCGTATGCGGTGGCGATTGGCGAGTTGGACAAGCTGCCAGAGTTTCCGAAGATCAAGATCGTCACCACGCCGCGGGGCGCTTTCACGCCCAGCGAGTACTGGAAGATCATCCGCACCGCTAGGCGCTTGCGCGGTGCGCAGTACCCGGCGACGACTGAGGAGATTCGGGCGAACTACAAGATTCGCGTGGCCGAGCAGCGCATGCCGCCCGACATGGCGCACGCCATTGCCTTCATGCTCAACAGCTTTATTCGCCCGAGTGACCTCAAAACCCTCAAACACCGGCACGTCGAGATTGTGCGGGCCAACAACACGTATTTGCGCTTGACGCTGCCCGAAACCAAGAGCCACGGCCGGCCGATTGTGACTTTGCAGCCGGCGGTGCGCTGCTACCAGCAGATCTGCAAGCAGCAAGCCATCACCGGCCACGGCGGGGCCGACGACTATTTGTTCTTGCCGGCCCTGCAAGACCGCAACTACGCGCACTGGGTGCTGAACTTTCACTTCAACTGGATCTTGGCGCAAACGGGGCTGAAGATGGGCCCGCACGGTCAGCCGCGCAGCCTGTACAGCCTGCGGCACTCGTCCATCACCTTCCGGCTGCTGTACGGCCAAGGGATTGACTTGCTGACCTTGGCGCGCAATGCGCGGACCAGCGTGGAGGTTATCAACACGCACTATGCGAGTACGGTCACCGGGGAGCAGAACATTGCGCTGCTGCAGAGCAGACGGACGCGGGTCGGGGTTTAGGGGAGGGAGCGGGGATGGATTACCGCGCTGCGCTCGCAACGCCGCAGGGTGCAAGGGTGGCAAAAGTTCGTTCCGGTAACGTAACTGTGGTTGAGCTCTGATTTGGCGCTGAGCAACACGATAATTACAAAATGAACCAACTTGACGCACTCAAACAATTCACGACCGTGGTGGCCGACACCGGCGACTTCAAACAAC
>CANCLK010000026.1 GCA_947378785.1 Comamonadaceae bacterium | reverse complement strand
CTGATGGTGATGCTGGTGACCGGCGTCTTTTTATGGTGGCCCAGCACGGGGCAGTCGGCCTTGCCGCAAGCCGGTGCCAAAGGGCGCGTGGCTTGGAAGCAATGGCATTCATTTATCGGTGCCACTCTGGGGCTCATGAGCGCCGTGATATTGACCACCGGCCTGACTTGGAGCCAGTACGCCGGTGGCCAAGTGCGGTTGGCGCGTGACTTGACTGGCCAAACCTCACCGCGCATTCCCGCGCAATTCAAATCAACCGTGACGCAGGGCCAAGCCGCCTTGAACTGGGAGCAAGCGTCGCAAGTTATTCGTAAGCAGGCACCGCTGGTGTCTATGCAAATCATGCCGCCGGAAGGGCCTTCGGGTGTGTGGCGTGCCAACCAGCTGGACCGTGGTGACCCGACCAAGCGCTTTGACTTGCTGCTTGATGGCTACAGCGGCGCCAGTTTGTATGACAGCGGGTGGAAACAGGAAACGCTCTTCGGCAAAGCCACAGGCATCGGTATTCCGTTCCACAGGGGCGAGTTTGGCTGGTGGAACCAAGCCTTGCTTTTCATCTTTGGTGCGGGCGTGCTGTTCTCGATCGTCACCGGCTGGGTGATGTACTTTCAGCGCCGCGCCTTGGGCCTGGTGGGTTTGCCAAAACTACTGCCCGGCGCTTGGCGCAGTGTCAGCCCATGGGCCGGCTTGGGCGGCTTGGTGATGCTGGTGGCCATGCCGCTGTTGGCCGCGTCTGCGGCGGTGGTGGTGATGGTTGAAATCTGGATGGGCTGGCGGGCACGCAAGGCGGTGTGAAATTTCAAATGCCATTAAGACCTCATTGATAATCAGGTTTTTTAGCGGACTCTTCTGTTTACAAATGCTCCCCCGACATGTCTGCTTTTTGCTGATGGCTTGTTGTGCCAACGAAGGCAAAGCGCAAGATCAGCACTTGCCAGCGGTCGAGGTTTTTGGCCCGCGTGATGCAAGCATCGGCACTGCGGACAGCGCCAGCGAAGGCGCTGCAGACTTGGTGTCATTTCAGGCCCGCCCAAAGTTAAGACCGGGCGACATCGTCGAAGCTGTTCCGGGTGTCGTGGCCACTCAGCATTCGGGTGACGGCAAGGCCAATCAGTATTTTTTGCGCGGCTTCAACCTTGATCACGGCACTGACTTCGCGATGACTGTGGACGGCATGCCCGTCAACATGCCAAGCCATGGTCATGGGCAAGGCTTCGCAGATCTGAACTTTTTGATGCCTGAACTGGTCTCTGGCGTTCGCTACAAAAAAGGCCCTTACTTTGCTGAGTCTGGCGACTTCTCATTGGCCGGCAGCGCTTCCGTGGACTACGTCAGCCGCCTGGAGGCGCCATTTGCCGAAGTGACTGTGGGCGCTCACAACTATCGGCACATTCTGATGGCAGGTTCAAAAACCGAGCAAGACCACACATGGCTCGGTGCCGTCGAGGTCGGCAGCAACAACGGGCCTTGGGACTCACCAGAAAACTTACGCAAACTCAATGCCCTCGTGCGGTTCTCCTCGGGGTCGCCCACACGCGGCTTCAGCATCACCGGCATGGCTTATCAAAGTCAATGGAACTCGACCGACCAAATACCGCAACGTTTGATCAACGATGGTTCACTCTCGCGCTTCGGCACACTGGACCCCAGCGATGGCGGCAACACGCAGCGCCTGAGTCTGTCGGGCAAGTGGTTCGACAACGGACCCAATACCAAAACCCAATTTAGTGCGTACGCGATTGACTACCGTTTTGACCTGTTTTCCAACTTCACCTACGCGCTAGACAACCCGGTCAATGGCGATCAATTTAAACAATCTGACCACCGTCATGTCTTTGGTGCGCAGGCGTCGCACAGCATCGGCAACCAACTGTTTGGCCTGGACGGGATGGCCAGTTTTGGGGCCCAGTGGCGGGGTGACCGGATTGGCGAGGTCGGTCTGTATAGAACCCAGGCACGAGAGATTTTGTCCACAGTTCGCAACGATGCTGTCTCGCAAGATCTGTTCTCTGTCTACGGCCAACAACTGCTGAATTTCAGTGAGCGCTGGCGGGGCTACTTGGGCGTTCGGGGCGATACCCTCCAATACGATGTGCAGGGCCGTGAACTGATGTATGGCGCTGCGAACTCGGGTGCTGGTCAAAGCACGCTCGTCAGCCCCAAAGCGGGTTTGGCTTCCACCTTGACACCCAGCGCCGAGTTGTACCTGAACGGCGGCGTCGGCTTTCACAGCAACGACGTGCGCGGTGCGACCATCACGCTAGACCCTCAAACCGGTTTGCCCGCAGACAAAGTCCCGGTATTGGTGAAGGGAAGCGGTGCTGAGATCGGCTGGCGCTTTAAGCCGGATGAAAACTTGAGCCTGACCGCGACGGTCTGGAAACTCCATCTCGACTCAGAGTTGGTGTATGTCGGCGACGCCGGCACGACTGAAGCTGGCCGGGCCAGTAGCAGGCGAGGTGTAGAAGCGAGCTTGCGATGGCTCGTGAATCCACGCTGGCGCTTGGAGTTGGATGGCGCTTTGTCCCGCGCCAGTTTTACCGGCGACCCGCCAATAGGCGAAGGCAACTTTGTACCCAATGCGGTTGAACAAGTCGTGGCCTCAGGCGTGACCCACACGGACGGTCGCTGGACAACGTCTTTGCGCTGGCGATACATGGGGCCGCGCGCCTTGGATAGCCTCAACTCGGTGCGCTCAAGCGCCACATCCCTTTTAAATCTGGGTACCCGCTATGCCGTTAACAAGCACCTGTCGCTGGGGGTAGACGTCTTCAATTTAGCCGGCAAAACTGGCAATGACATCGAGTATTTTTACGCGTCATGTACTGCGGGAGAAGCCACCAGTGGACGTTGTGGCAGCGGGATAGCCGACCGTCATGTGCACCCGATGGAGCCCCGCACTGTACGCCTCAGTGCGCGGATGGGGTTTTGATAATAGCCACGTTAGCCACGGGTTGAGTGTGGCGGTTTTTCAGCGCGTCGAAAAAAACCGGGCAGCAGCAGCCACCGTGGCTTCAATGTCTTCAGCGGTGTGCGCTGCGCTCACAAATCCAGCTTCATACAGCGCCGGTGCGTAATACACGCCGCTGTCCAGCATGGCGTGAAAGAATTTGTTGAAGGCCGGGCTGTCGGTGGTCATCACGGTGCTGTAGTTTTGCGGCAGTTGGTCGAGCAAAAAGAAGCCGAACATGCCGCCTTGGCTGTCACCGCAAAACGGCACACCGGCTTGCTTTGCGGCTTGCGTCAAGCCGGTCACCAAGCTTTGGGTACGAGCGCTTAGCGCTTCGTAAAAACCGGGCTTTTGCAGCTCACGCAGGGTAGCGAGTCCACAGGCGGTGGCGACCGGGTTGCCCGACAGCGTGCCGGCTTGGTAGACCGGACCTTGCGGTGCGAGTTGTTCCATGACCGCGCGTTTGGCACCGAAAGCCGCCAACGGCATGCCGCCGCCAATGACTTTGCCCATCACCGTCATGTCGGGTTCAAAGCCCGGAATGAGCTTGGCGTAAACACTTTGTGCGCCGCCCAAGGCCACCCGAAAACCGGTCATGACTTCGTCAAACACCAGCAGCGCACCGTATTGGGTACAGAGCTCGCGGCAGCGTTTCATGAAGGGCACGCTGGCGCGCACGAAGTTCATGTTGCCGGCGATCGGTTCGATCATCACGCAGGCGAGTTCTTTGCCGTGCAGGCTGAAAGCTTCTTCCAGCTGGGCGATATTGTTGTATTCCAAGACCAGCGTGTCGCGCACGACTTCAGGCGGGACGCCGGCGCTGGTCGGGTTGCCGAAAGTCGCCAAGCCCGAGCCGGCTTTGACCAGCAGCGCATCCGCATGGCCGTGGTAGCAGCCTTCGAACTTGATGAACTTGCTGCGGCCGGTGGCACCGCGTGCCAAGCGCAGCGTGCTCATAGCGGCTTCGGTGCCGGAGCTGACGAGGCGGAGCATGTCGATCGACGGTACCAGCTTGATGATTTCTTCCGCCAGCTCGACTTCGCGCTCGGTGGGCGCGCCAAAGGAGAAACCATCGAGTGCGGCTTTTTGCACGGCTTCGAGCACCGCTGGGTGGCCGTGGCCGAGGATCATCGGACCCCAAGAGCCGATGTAGTCGATGTAGCGTTGGCCGTCGGCATCCCAAAAATAAGCGCCTTGCGCGCGCTGCACAAAGCGCGGCGTGCCGCCAACGGCTTTGAAGGCCCGCACAGGGGAGTTCACGCCCCCAGGAATAACCGCCTTGGCGCGCTCAAAAAAAGCGTCGTTGCGGGACAAAGTGTGGGGTGCGGAATCAGTGTTTTGTGCCATTCGGGGGGACGTCAAAAGAGGGGGTCGAGATCATCGGATCTGAGGGGGTGGACGGTTCATTGGTATCGTCGGCGTCATCGGTTTGCGCCCAGAACATGCGGTCGGGTATCAAATGCCCCATGCCGGGTTGAAAGCCTGAGTTCAGGCTCTGGTCTAGGTAGGTCAGGGCTTCGGTGGTGGCGCTTTGCAAGTCGTGACCGTTAGCCAGCAGGGCCGACAAAGCCGCGCTGAGGGTGTCGCCAGCGCCAGCAAAAATCGCATCGAAATGTTCGAATTTCTCGCTGTACAAAACGCTTTGTGGCGTGGCCAGCACGTTCTCAATGAACTGCTCGGCGGCTGGAATGCCGGTGACCAAGGTGTAGGGCACGCCCAGTTCACCGGCAGCTTTGGCAATGTCGCGCGCGCTGGGGCTTTTGTCGCCCGACCAGTCGGGTAGCAACCAGCGCCAGAGGGTGCTGTGGTTGCCTGTGAGCAAGGTGGTTTGCGGCAGCAAGAGTTCGCGAAAAGCGTCGAGATAGCTGTCAATCTGGTCTTCCTCCCACCATGACAAATTCGGCATGTACGCGACCAGCGGCACATCGGCGTAGTCGGAGGCAATCTCGGCGATGGCGCTGACGTTCTCGGGGCTGCCGACAAAGCCGACTTTGATGGCGCTCACCGGCATGTCTTCCAAGGCGGCTCTGGCCTGCTCAGACACAGCGTCTTCGTCGAAAGCAAAGTGGTCCAAGATTTCGGCTGTGTCGCGGGAATAGGCGCCCGTGACGACGGCCAGCACGTGGCCGCCAGCCGAGGCAATGGCCATGATGTCGGCAGTCAGCCCGCCAGCGCCACTCGGGTCGCTCGCATTGAAGCTCATGACGCACGCTGGTGCGCTGTCACTGCTGTCAAGCGCGTCCGGGTCTGGGGTGGTGTCTGTGGGGGGGGTGTGAGCTTGTGCCATGTGCGGGGGTTTTGGCTGAGGATTTTGCCGAAATGGCAAAAGGGCACCGCCTCGCCGATACAATTCTTCGATTCTATTCGCGAAAGCAAAGTTAACGCTGTGACTACTACTGCAACAAAGACCTGGATGTGCCTGATCTGTGGCTGGCTCTACGACGAGGCGGAAGGCGCGCCTGAGCACGGCATTGCGCCGGGCACCCTGTGGGCCGATGTGCCCATGAACTGGACCTGCCCCGAGTGCGGCGCACGTAAAGAAGACTTCGAAATGGTGCAGATGTAATTGGGGCCGACTTGGCCCTAGGCCAATGTCTTCTTGACCACTGCATAACGCTGCAGCGTGCGGACCCGCGCTTCAGCGTGCTGCACCAGTGGCAGCGGGTAATTCTTCCCCAATGCCACGCCCGCCGCCGCTAGTTCTAGCGGCGCGGCTTCCCACGGACTGTGCACGGCCTTGCCTTGCAGACCAGCCAGCACGGGCAGGTACTTGCGGATGAACTTCCCATCAGGGTCGAATTTCAAGCTCTGGCTGATCGGATTGAAAATTCGAAAGTAAGGCTGCGCATCGCAGCCGCTGCTCGACGCCCATTGCCAGCCGCCGTTGTTAGCCGACAGGTCAAAGTCGTTCAGCTTCTCGGCAAAGTAGCGCTCGCCCCGGCGCCAGTCGATGCCCAAATCTTTGATCAAAAAGCAGGCTGCGACCATCCGTAGCCGGTTGTGCATGTAGCCGGTCTGGTTGATCTGTGCCATGGCGGCATCGACCAGCGGATAGCCGGTGCGGCCTTCACACCAAGCGGCAAACAGCGCGTCGGCTTCAGCCCCGGTTTCCCATTGAATGGCGTCGTAGTCGGCTTTGAAAGAGGCTTCAGCCACGTGCGGGAAATTGCTCAAAATTTGCGCATAAAAATCGCGCCAGATCAGCTCGCTCAACCAGACGGCGGCACCGGCACTGCCCGCGAGCTGGCGCTTCAGCGCTTCAGCAGCCAACTGGCGAATTGACACCGTGCCAAAGCGCAGGTGCACGCCTAGGTAACTCGGCCCTTTGACGGATGGAAAGTTGCGGCTGTCTTCGTAGTCGTCGATGCGCTGTAAAAACTCTTCAAACAACATAGCGCCGCCCGAGATGCCGGTGGGCAGTTTCAGCGCCTGCAGGTTGCTGGCCTCGAACCCGATTTGGCTCAGTGTTGGCACCGGCTTGGCATCAACTGGCTGGTTGGCCAGCGCTTGCGCGTGGTTTTGAATAGCGTAAGACTGCAGGTAGTAGCTGTCCACCTTTTTCAGCCAGCTGTTCTTGTAGGGCGTGAAGACGCCGTAAGGCTTGCCGCCCTGCGTCAGCAGTTCGGTCCGCTCAAACACCACATGGTCTTTGAAGCTGTGAAAGGCCACACCGTTGGCGGCCAAGCTGTCTGCAACCTGTGCATCGCGCTGAATAGCTTGCGGTTCGTCGTCGTGGTTGGTGAAGACCGCTTGCACCTGCAAGGCTTGCGCCTGTTGTGGCACCGCCGTGCTGGCCCAGTCATGCACGACCAGCAGCCCTGCGTTGTTCACCCCATGCGGCTGGGCCAGTGCCTGCAGTGCGCTGTCGAGCTCGGCCAGTGACTGCACGATGAAATCAACCCGCCGATCTGCGCGCGGCAGTGGGTCCAGAATTGCCCGGTCCAGTACGAAAAGGCAGAAAACCTGCCGGCAGGTGCTGAGGGCGTGGTGCAGGGCGGCGTGGTCGTGTGCGCGCAGGTCGCGGCGGAACCAGACCAGTCCGCGCTCGTATTGTTTGCTCATGGCCTAGATGTTAGCTGGACGCTGGCGCTGTGGGCGGAGCCCGGCCGTGGATCGTCAGCGTAAAATTGCGCCCATGGCCATGGACTTCGAACCGATCAATTTCACGCATCACTTCCTGATCGCGATGCCTGGCCTTGATGACGAGCCTTTCGTGGGCAGCGTGATTTACATGTGCGAGCACAGCGAGCGCGGTGCTTTGGGTTTGGTTATCAACAAGCCAAGCGACATCAGCTTGAAAAGCCTTTTTGACAAAGTCGAATTGCCGCTGCGGCGTGATGACCTCAGCGAGGCGCCGGTTTACAAGGGTGGCCCGGTGCAGACGGAGCGCGGTTTTGTGCTGCATGAAAGCATGCTGCCAGGCAGCGAGTCGGTCTATGCTTCGACCATGTCGATTCCCGGCGGGCTTGAAATGACCACCTCCAAAGACGTTCTTGAGGCGCTGTCAACCGGCGCTGGCCCACGGCGCGTTTTTGTCTCTTTGGGGTATTCGGCTTGGGGCGAAGGGCAGTTGGAGTCCGAGATTTCAGACAACAGCTGGCTCACCGTGGCGGCCGACCCTGCCGTGATCTTTGACACCCCGGTGGAGCAGCGTTACGACAAGGCCTTGCTGCTGCTCGGTCTGCAGCGCTGGATGCTGTCGCCTGAGGCTGGCCACTCATGAGCGCCGGGGCAGCCATTGAGTTGGCCCCCCATGTTCAAACCTTTCTGGCTTTTGATTTTGGGCTCAAGCGCACCGGCGTTGCCAGCGGTAACCGCCTGACACGCACCGCCACGCCACAAGCCACCATCAGCGCCGTGGGTGACGCGCGCTTTGCGCCCATTGCCGCGCGTATCAAAGAGTGGCAACCCGACGCCTTGGTGGTTGGCGTTCCCTATCATCCCGACGGTGCCAGCCACGAGAACACGCTGCGAGCGCAAAAGTTCGCGCGTCAATTGCGCGGTCGTTTTGGCCTCAGCGTCTATGAAGTCGATGAGCGTTACAGCACCACCGAAGCGCATGCGCTCGGTGCTGCAGATGCGGATGCGGCGTCTGCCTGCATAATTCTTGAGCAATTTTTAAGGAGTCTTTCTTGAAGACCATCGAATCCCTGAGCGCCGAGGCGCTCTACCTCGAACTTCTGCGCAGCCTGCCGCCTTTGCTTGCCAGCTACCCCAAACCACCCCGGCTGGTCGGTGTTGCGTCTGGCGGTGCTTGGCTGGCTGAGCGCCTGCAAAAAGACCTTGGTTTGAATGACCCGATCGGCGTGCTGTCGTCGGTCATGCACCGGGATGACTTTGCGAGCCGCGGCTTGGCCTCCAGCGCGCAGACCTTGCTGCCTTTTGATGTGAACGGCGAGCACCTGATCGTGCTCGACGATGTGCTCTACACCGGCCGCACGATCCGCGCTGTGCTGAATGAACTCTTCGACTATGGCCGGCCCGCCAGCGTCAAATTGGCGGTGCTGGTTGACCGCGGTGGCCGCGAGTTGCCGGTGCAGCCCGACTTGGCGATGGCACGCATTACCTTGCCGGCGACTCAGTCGCTGCAGCTGGCGCGTTCAGACGCCGGTCAATTCAGTTTTGAAGTCCAGGGAGCCTAAAACGTGTTGTACCGACGAAACCCCCAACTCAACAAACACGGCGAGCTGATTCATCTGCTATCCACCGAAGGTCTGCCGAAGGCCATGTTGACGCAGATTTTGGACACCGCTGCGAACTTTGTCAGCGTCAGCGACCGCGAGGTCAAAAAAGTCCCGCTGCTGCGCGGCAAGAGCGTGTTCAACCTCTTTTTTGAAAACTCCACCCGCACGCGAACGACCTTCGAGATTGCTGCGACGCGGCTGTCAGCCGACGTCATCAATCTTGATATCGCACGCTCGTCAGCCTCCAAGGGCGAGTCGCTGCTCGACACGATCTCCAACCTCAGCGCCATGGCCGCCGACATATTTGTGGTGCGCCACAGCGAGTCGGGTGCCCCGTACCTGATTGCCCAGCACGTGGCGCCGCATGTGCACGTGATCAACGCCGGAGACGGTCGCCATGCGCACCCGACGCAAGGCCTGTTGGACATGTACACCATCCGTCATTACAAGAAAGACTTCAGCAACCTGACGGTAGCCATCGTCGGTGACGTGCTGCATTCGCGGGTGGCGCGCTCGGACATTCATGCGCTGACCACGCTCGGTTGTGCCGAGGTTCGGGTGGTCGGCCCCAAGACGCTGGTGCCGTCCAACATGTCTGAAATGGGCGTGCGGGTGTGTCACACGCTGGAAGAAGGCATTCGCGGTGCAGACGTTGTCATCACCCTGCGCTTGCAGAACGAGCGCATGTCGGGCGCCTTGCTGCCGAGCAGTCAGGAGTATTTCAAGAGCTTTGGCCTGACGCCTGAAAAACTGCAGCTGGCCAAGCCAGACGCTATCGTCATGCACCCCGGACCGATCAACCGCGGGGTTGAAATCGATTCGGCAGTGGTCGATGGCCCGCAGAGCGTCATCTTGCCGCAAGTCACTTTTGGGATCGCTGTACGCATGGCGGTCATGAGCATCGTTGCCGGGAATGAAGCATGAAACTACTCATCAAAAATGGTCGCGTGATCAACCCAGCCACAGGTTTTGACGAACGCGCTGATGTGGCCATTGCGGCGGGTCGTATCGTCAGCATTGGCGTTGTGGCGGCTGACTTCGCGCCCAACAAAACGATTGACGCAACGGGCTGTGTGGTGGCGCCGGGGCTGGTCGATTTGTCGGTGCGCTTGCGCGAACCCGGCCACGAACACGAGGGCATGCTGGCCAGCGAATTGGCTGCAGCCGTTGCGGGTGGCGTGACCAGTCTGGTGTGCCCGCCGGATACTGAACCCGTGCTCGATGAGCCCGGCTTGGTCGAGATGCTGAAGTTTCGCGCTGAGAAATTGCATCAGTCGCGGGTCTTTCCGCTGGGCGCCTTGACGCGTGGTTTGCGCGGCACAGCCTTGACCGAAATGGCTCAACTGACTGAAGCTGGCTGCGTGGGTTTCAGCCAAGCAGAAGTGCCGTTGGAAGACACACAAGTGCTGATGCGTGCCTTGCAGTACGCGTCCAGTTTTGGCTACACGGTGTGGCTGCGTCCGCAAGACATGCACTTGGGCAAAGGCGTGGTGGCCAGTGGCCCATTGGCCACGCGCTTGGGTCTGAGCGGCGTGCCTGTGGCGGCTGAAACCATCGCGCTGCACACGATTTTTGAGCTGATGCGTTCGACCGGTGCCCGCGTGCATCTGTGCCGCATCAGCAGCGCTGCGGGCGTGGCGCTGGTGGCGCAGGCCAAGGCAGAAGGTTTGTTGGTGAGCTGTGATGTCAGCATCAACAGCTTGCACCTGACGGATACAGACATTGGTTACTTCGACAGCCGCATGCGGCTTGAGCCACCGCTGCGCCAACAACGTGATCGCGATGCGCTGCGGCAAGGGTTGCTCGACGGTACGGTGGACGCGCTGGTGTCTGACCACACGCCAGTCGACGAGGATGCCAAAACGTTGCCTTTTGCCGAAGCCGAGCCGGGTGCCACCGGTCTTGAATTGCTGCTGGGGTTGGCCTGTAAATGGGGGGCTGACAGTGGCGCCAGCGGCGCCGGCTTGGTGCGTGCGTTGGCTGTACTCACCTGTGAACCCGCTCGCGTTCTCGGGTCTGCTTTGGGCACGCTGCAAGCCAGCGCGGGTCAACTGGTCAAGGGCGGCGTGGCCGACCTGTGCATTTTCAATCCGACTTCCAGCTGGACTGTTGAGCCCAGCGCTTTACGGAGTCAAGGCAAACACACGCCGTTTTCAGGTTATGAATTGCCGGTGCGCGTTGGCTGGACAGTGGTTGGCGGCCAAGTCGCTTACGAGGCTCCGGCGGCATGAGAGTGGTGCGGCTCGGCTACCGGTTGTCACGGGCCTTTTTGCACACGCTGTCCGGGTTCTGGTCGATTCGCTCGCGCTTTCATCTGCTGTCGGCCGAAGAGCAGGGCCAGCATGTCAACATCTGGGCCCGCAAGATGCTGTCCATCAGCGGCATTGAACTGGTGCTCAAGGGCGAGCCGCTGGCCACCGGGCCGGTGTTGCTGGTGGCCAACCATATTTCGTGGCTCGACATTTTAGTGATGCATTCCGCCGGTTATTGCCGTTTCATCTCCAAGTCCGAAGTCAAGCGCTGGCCGCTGGTGGGCACCTTGGCGACCGGCGCTGGGACGCTGTTCATTGAGCGCGAATCGCGGCGTGATGCGCACCGCGTGCTGCATCACATGGTGGCGCATTTGCAGGACGGGCAGGTGCTGGCGGTGTTCCCTGAAGGCACGACCAGTGACGGTGTGAGCCTGCTGCCTTTTCATGCGAATTTGATTCAAGCCGCCATCACCGCCAACGTGCCGGTGCAGGCGCTGGCACTGCGCTTTTTAGATCGGCGCACGGGTCAGGTTAGTCAAGCACCGCGCTTTGTGGGCAATGACACGCTGCTGGCTTCGATGTGGCGCACGCTGACGGCGCGCGAGTTAATGGCTGAAGTGACGGTGGGCGCACCTGAGTTGGCGCGTGGGCGTGACCGGCGCGCTTGGGCGGGGGACTTGCAGCGCGAAGTTCAGCGACTAAGGGATGCTGAGTAAAGATTCAGCCCGTGACGCGCGGGAACGTCACCACGTGATCGACCTGTGCACGAATGCCGATCCATTCGCCTAGCGCGTGGTCATGGTGCGAGGGCACATGCGCCATCACCGATTCGCCGCTTCGCAGCTTCAAGGTGTACAAAAATTCTGAGCCGCGAAACGCCTTGCGCAAGATTTGCGCTTTGACTGGCGCGGCATCGTCATGCACGATGTCGTCGGCGCGTAAAAGCACATCGCACATGCCGTCCGGGTAAGCGTTAGGTAGCGGGCACTCTTGCATGTCATTGAGGTCGCCGAGCGCTGTATGCACCACCACGCTGCCTTGTTCTTTTTGCTCAATCTGCGCGTGCGCAAAAACACCATGGCCAATGAATTCAGCGACGAAGCGCGTGGCCGGGCGGTGGTACAACTCGTAGGCGTCATCCCACTGCTGCAGCTGGCCTTCGTGCATGACGCCGATGCGGTCGCCGATGGCAAACGCTTCGAGTTGGTCATGCGTGACAAACAGCGCCGTCGCACCTGCGGCCTTCAAAATGCCGCGCACTTCATGCGCCAAGCGCTCACGTAAGTCGACGTCGAGGTTTGAAAACGGCTCGTCCAGCAACAGCAGTCGTGGCCGCGGTGCCAAGGCCCGTGCCAGTGCCACGCGCTGTTGTTGGCCGCCAGACAACTGATGCGGGTACAGGGTTTGAGCGTCACCCAAACCAACCAGTTCGAGCACCTCTTGCACGCGCAAATGTCGTTCGGCGAGTTTCAGGTGGTGCAGGCCGAAGCCAACGTTGTGCGCCACATCGAGGTGTGGAAACAGTGCGTAATCCTGAAACACCATGCCTATGCGGCGCGACTCAGCTGGCAGATGAACCTGCTGGCTGCTGACCACATCTCCAGCCAGTTGAATGCTACCGGCGGAGGCTTTTTCCAGGCCGGCGACGGCGCGTAGCAGCGTGGTTTTGCCACAGCCAGAAGGGCCGATCAACACGCCAATTTCGCCAGCCGCCAAAGTGAAGGACGCGTTATCAACCGCCCGGTGCGTCCGACCGGCGTAGTGAACGCACAGCTGTGAGACATTCAAAAACATGAATTTCATTGTAGATGATTACAATTCTCATTCGCACTGACCGCGGCATTCCGCCAAGGTCATAGGCTGCGGCTTTTTTCTGGAACCCATGCTTCGTCGCCTCATCCCTTCCACGCTGCTGCTTTTATTGGTGATGGTGCTGACCTTGCCGGTGTTGGCGATCATGTTGTCGTGGGTGCAGCTGGACAGTCAATCTTGGGGAATCTTGCGTGACATGGGGCGTACCGTCCTGCCGGATTACGTCGGCACGACCCTGCTGCTGTGCATCTGTGTGGGGCTGGGCGTTGGCGTTGTTGGGATGGGGACTGCGGCCACCGTGACCTTGTTTGATTTTCCCGGTCGACGGGCGTTTGAATGGGCGCTGTTGTTGCCGCTGGCCATGCCGGCTTACGTGGTGGCTTATGCGTACACAGACTTTTTGCAATACGCCGGCCCTCTCCAAAGCTGGTTGCGTGCGTCATTTGATGTGCAAGGGCGGTTGTTGCCGGAGGTGCGCAGCTTGGGCGGTGCCGTGGTGGTTTTCACGGTCGCACTTTACCCGTATGTTTACTTGCTGGCGCGAACCGCATTGGCCGAGCGTGCCGTGCATTTGATGGAGGCCGCCCGCCTGCTGGGTGCGCCTTTGTCGCGTCGTATCCGCGAAGTGGCATTGCCGCTGGCCCGGCCTGCCGTGGCTGCCGGCGTGGCGCTGGCGTTGATGGAAACGCTGGCCGACTTTGGTGTCTCCAGTTACTTTGGAATTCAAACTTTCACGGCGGGCATTTACAAAGCCTGGCTCAGCATGGACAACCGAATGGCGGCCGCGCAGTTGGCCACGGTGCTGTTGCTGTTTGTCGCTGTGCTGTTGAAGATTGAGCAGAGTGCGCAAAAGCGCATGCGGTTTGCGGCGGGTCGTGGTGACCGTGCGGGTGCTGCCGACGCCTTGCCAACGCGCCTGCATGGTCGGCGCGCTTTTGTGGCCTGGCTGGTTTGCGCTCTGCCAATTGCGTTTGGTTTTGTGCTGCCGGTGACTTTCATGCTGAGGCCTTTACGTGCTGGCTGGGACGACTTGTCGTGGCTGTCTTTTGCGCAGTGGTCATTCAACAGCATTTGGTTGGCCGGTCTGACCGCCGTGCTGGCCACCGGTATCGCGTTGACGCTGGCCTTTGCGCTGCGGCATCGACCGCACGGACTCAACCGAGCTGCTGTTCAGCTTGTCAGCTTGGGCTACGCCGTGCCGGGCGCGGTGATTGTCGTCGGCTTGCTGTTACCTGTGGGTTGGCTGCAGGCGGCAGCGCCACAAACCAGCATTGGTTTCTGGGTCACGGCGACGGCGCTCGGCATTGTCTGGGCTTACCTCGTGCGCTTTTGCGCGGTGGCGTTGCAGTCGGTGCAAAGCGGTTATTCGCGCATTCCCAGCAGCCTTGACGACAGCGCCCGCATGCTGGGCACCACTGGCATGGGCTTGCTCAGCCGCGTGCATTGGCCGCTGCTGAAACGCTCAGTGGCCGTTGCCGGCTTGCTGGTGTTTGTTGACGTGATGAAAGAGCTGCCCGCCACGCTGGTGCTAAGACCTTTCAACAGCGACACGCTGGCGGTGGTGACCTACCAGCTGGCACGCGACGAGCGTTTGACGGAAGCTGCTCTGCCAGCACTCGCGTTGGTGCTGGTTGGCTTGTTGCCCGTCGTATTGCTGAGTCGAACTTTGCGTTCGCGCTGAAGCGTTCCTATCCCAGGGGGTGGTCGCCGCCTACCCAGAGCTGCCCAGCGCGCCTACTGTTGATGCCACTGGTGGCTACTACAGTCTGTTTCGACAAACAACTTTTAGAAACAGCAGCTTAGGATCTCGCCATGAAAGTTCCCGCATTGCGAACGATTCCTGCGGAATCATTCGTGACCTTGCTCAGCACTGAAAGTTATGTGCCTGGCGTCTTGGCGTTGAATGAATCGCTCCGGCGCTTTAAATCAAATTACCCACTGTTGGTGGTGGTCTCCAACAACATTCAGTCGTCAACCAAAGAATTTTTGGAAAAGATGGGCATGCGCGTAGCAACCTGTTCTGAAAGCATGTTCGTTCCGGTTGAGATTAAAAATAAATCAGGTCACTGGGGCAACACCTTCGACAAGATCTACATATTCGGCCTCACTGACTACAGCAAGTTGGTGTACGTCGACAGCGACATGATCATGTTGCGCAACATAGACGAATTGTTTGACAAGCCGCACATGTCGGCGGTGTCTGCGGGCAAGTTTTTGTATCCAGACTGGATCCGACTTAACTCAGGAATCATGGTGATTGAGCCAGAGCAAGGGTTGCCAGAAAAAATAATGAAGACGCTTGAAAAGTCTGTTGTAGAAGTTGCGGCGCTGGGCGGTAAAGCCTTGGGTGATCAAGATTTGATCAATGCCTATTACGCTGAATGGCCGACATCTACGGAGCTGCATCTGGACGAGGGTTACAACATTTTTCAATCGCATCTAGATGCTTATATTGACAAGAACGCATACGAATTACCTGATGAAAATAAGCCCTCAAAAAGGCCAGTGAGCATTGTTCATTTCATCGGAAAAGACAAGCCGTGGATGCGATTTTCGGTGCTCAAGCACTTGATTAATTTACTCAAGAAAAAAAGCTCATCCCGTTGGGAAAATAAAGTTTTTTTCAAGTACAAAAAATTATTGCGGGACAGCATGCTACAGACAAGATACGGCGCTTGAATTGAGCGATGCTGTTCAATTCGTTTGCATTCTTCCTCGTATTTTTACCGCTGAGCCTTGCGGGTTATTTTGCACTTTCAAAGTATTCGATCAATGCTTCGATTGTTTTCATGTTGGTGGCCTCGGTTTGCTTTTATGGCTATTGGAGCCTGACTTTTCTGCCGCTCCTACTGGGCTCCATTGCCATCAACTACGGCATTGGCTGCCTGATCCAGCGCTGCAAAAATTCAGGGAATGAGCTAGGCGCTAAACACGCGCTGACCCTTGGTCTGGTTCTGAACTTGGGAGCGCTGATATTTTTCAAATACTTTGATTTTTTTCTGGGGAGCGTGGGTACGCTGTTTGGGCGGGCGTGGCAGCCTGTGGGGATCATTCTCCCGATTGGAATTTCATTTTTCACCTTCACGCAAATAGCCTACCTGGTTGACTGCCAAGCGGAGAAGGTCAGCGAGTACAAAGCTGCCAATTACGGTTTGTTTGCCACCTATTTCCCGCACCTCATCGCGGGGCCCATCATTCACCATAAAGACATGATGCCGCAGTTCGTCAATCCCGAGTCGCATGTGTTTTCAAAGGGGCGACTCACGTTGGGCCTGCTGATTTTCTCTGTCGGGTTGTTCAAAAAAGTCGTTCTTGCCGATGGCGTGGCGGCATTTGTGGGGCCCGTATTTGATGTGCACCATGCCAGTCTCACTATGACGGAGGCTTGGGTGGGTGCGCTGGCCTACACGTTCCAGCTGTATTTCGATTTTTCAGGCTATTGCGATATGGCCTACGGTTTGTCATATATGTTTGGCGTTGTGTTGCCGGTGAATTTCAACTCGCCCTATAAGGCGCGATCGATCATTGAATTCTGGCATCGCTGGCACATCACCTTGTCCAGTTTCCTGAAAGATTATTTATATGTACCTTTAGGCGGAAATCGCTTGGGGTCTATCCGGCGCTACCTCAACATTTTCATCACCATGCTGCTGGGTGGGCTGTGGCATGGCGCTAACTGGACCTTCATTGTGTGGGGCGCTTTGCACGGTGTGTATTTGATCGTGAACCATGGCGTGCAAAATTTTCTCGGAAAAGGCGTTGGGCGAAATGGAAGAAGCTGGGGAAGTGGGCCGCTGATGTTGGCTTCTGGTACCTGTCTTACGTTCTTCTTAGTCGTTTTGGCTTGGGTATTTTTTCGGGCTTCGTCTATTGCTGTGGCATTGGATGTTCTCAGGGCCTTGTTTCAAGGGACGTACACGTTGCAGCCCGGAAATCTGGCAGGAATCAACCGGATCATGAGTCTCCAGTCCGGCATGCTGTGGGTGCTGGTGTGCGCAAGCATCGCATTTCTGGCCCCTAATATTTACGAAGTTCTCGAGCGCGAAAAGCTCAATGGAATACAGCAGTATTTAGAAAAAAAATGGAGCGGAGTGTTGTCGGGCTTTCTTCTAACGATCATTTTTCTGTTGCTGGCGATCTCTGAAACACGGGGTGTTTCAGAGTTTTTGTATTTCAATTTTTAGCGGCACGCATGCGATTTTCAATCAATCTTGCTTTGGGTGCCATGCTGGCGCTTGCCATCCTGGAAGTGTGCTTTAGCGTGCTTCCGGTCAATTCTGGTTTGCGCATGGTCTCAACCAGTGCTGCTGAGCCCTACAGTCGTTACCTGCCCCAACAAACCTTCGTCTATTCCCACGGCTGGAACTTGATGAACGTACACCATGGCGTGACAAATAATCTGGGATTCGTCAATGCGGCTGACTTTGCTCAGTCGCCTTCCAAAGTTTTGATCATCGGGGACAGCTTTGTTGAAAGCTTCATGCACAACTACGCCGAAACCCTGCAGGGACGTCTTGCATCGACATTGGGTAGAGGCATTGAAACGGTTGCAACCTCTGGCAATACGCTGGCTGACTCGCTCCAATTGATGAAGAAATTTGTGCCCATGATGCGTCCATCAACGGTCGTTGTATTCGTCAAAACATCTGATCCGTCCGACCTGTCCGAGATCGCCGCTGCGCCGTTGCATGGACATAACGGATTTATCGAAGCAGGCCAAAAAGTCACCGTCTTTCACGATCTTTATCAGGAGTCTTCACTCAAGCTCTGGGTAATGAAATCTGCGTTGATTCGCTATATTTATTACAACTTGAAGTTCCATGAATGGTTTGTGGGCGCCATCACGCTCAAATTGCGTCAACCCATTGGCAAGTTAGCACCGCCCGATAACGCAACGAAAAAGCTGATGTTCATGCGCTATTACTTGGCCGAACTCAACGCACTTAAAAAGACGCATGGGCTGCAGATCATCTTCTTGATGGATGGTGACCGTAACTCCCTTTACCCCAGTGTCAAGAATAAAACGCAAGCACTGAATCTTCAAGACCAGGCTCATTTTTCTCGCTTGGCGCATGACGCTGGGTTTGCGTTGATTGACATGCAACCGATTTTTTCGCGCCACTGGTTGGCTTACAGAGAACAGTTTGACTATTTGCCCGCCGATGGTCACTGGAACACTGTGGCTCACAAACTGGCTGCAGACGCTTTGTTGCCGCAACTTTTGAAAGTTTCTCGGACCGACTTTGCCGGACGTCCATAAATGGAATACTGAATTTCGCTAAGTCCTCTTTTGGGCGCAAAAAGAATGCGTTATCTTTCTGATCCCAAGCTACCTTGGCCAGCCGGGCTTCAGGGGTTTTGCTTGCGCAACAAGAATGGAACGCTGACATGAATGTCAAAGTATGGATCCGTATCACGCGGACGGTGTCGCTGCTTTTTGTGGTTTCGGTATTGGCCGGGTTGTCCGCTTGTGCCGTTGCGCCGCCAGTGCCACCTCCGCCGAATGATCCGGTGACGCTGCGTGTGAATGTCTTTCGCGGTGCCAGCAACATTCCCATTTACATGGCCGTCGAGCGTGGGGCCTTCACCCGCCGCGGCATCACGCCCGTGCTGCAGTTCACACCTAATTCAGACATGCAGCGTGACGGCTTAGCTGCCGGCCGCTTTGACATTGCCGTGGCGGCGGTGGACAACGCGGTGGCCATGATTGAGGTCGCCAAGAAAGATGTCGTCATCGTTGCGGGCGGTGACGGCGGCATGAACGAGTTGATGGTGCGCCCGGAATTCAAACAGGTGTCCGATCTTCGGAACAAGAATTTCATCGTGGATGCAACCAACACCGCCTACGCATTGATTGGTCGAAAAATCCTCAAAAATGCGGGGTTGGTGGACGGCAAGGACTACACCATGAATCCCTTGGGCGGCACAGAGATCAGAACCAAATCTCTTGAAACTCCTGAAGGCCATTCGGCAATGCTCAACCCACCGTGGAGTTTTGTTGCAAAAGATCGAGGCGCCAGGAGCCTGGGCAACACCATGGATTTGTTTGGTCTTTACCAGTCCAGTGGTGTCTTTGTGATGCGCCCTTGGGCTGAGGCCAATGCGGGGACGTTGCAGCGCTTTTTATCGGCCTACATTGAGGGCTGTCGTGCCACGCAGGATCCGGCCAACCGTGAGCAGGTCGTGCAAACGCTGCAAAAAAATCTAAAGTTGGAGCGCCGTGTTGCTGAACAGACTTATGTGGCACTGACCACCACAGGTCACGGGTTGTTCAAAGATTGCGCCATTGAGATGACGGGGATGCGCAACATGCTGTCCTTGCGCGCAGAAATTGAAGGTCAGTGGGGTGGCGTTGCCCCTGCGCCCGACAAGTTCCTCGATTTGCGTTACTACGAA
Source organism: Comamonadaceae bacterium (assembly GCA_947378785.1). Lineage (GTDB taxonomy): Bacteria > Pseudomonadota > Gammaproteobacteria > Burkholderiales > Burkholderiaceae_C > Polaromonas. The sequence continues at coordinate 19,646 of CANCLK010000026.1, read as the reverse complement.
CGCGCTTTGCAGTATGTTGATCGGTAGCCAGAGTAGCGTCGATGAGGTGCATTTCTCACTGAATGCGAAGTCCACTACTGCATCTTAAAGAGTTCACTAATTCCGTTTTATTTCAAATTTTGAATACTAATTGCGATTTTTTTTGACGTCCATATCAGCTTGGCATGGGCGTCTTTAAATAAGGTATTGGGCAGGCCGACAACGACCTCCTACCATCGGCCACGATTGGTTTTCTGTTGGTGCAGTCTTGCTCATTTAAAGAGGAATACGATGACTTCTAGGCGAAATTTCATGGGTGCTACAGGCGGTGTGATCGCCGGCATCGCCCTCACAGGCTGCAGTACTTTCAATGCGTCATCGGCGTGGGTCCCCGCGCCCGGCCAGACATCTTCCCGGCGCCTGCCCATTTTGGTCAACGGTGAACGGGTGAAGACAATCGACGTCCATGCGCATTGCTATGTGCAAGATGCGTTGGCGCTGATGGGCGCAGATGCCAAGGGCGTGTTGCCGCCCGTCAAAGGTGTGCCAGAGCATTTCATCGTTATCGAAGAGCGCTTGGCGGCCATGGATGCCATGGGCATCGACATGGAAGTGCTCAGCATCAACCCATTTTGGTATCGGCGTGATCGAATCAATTCGGCAGCCATCGTGCGGGTTCAAAACACCAAACTGTCTGAGCTTTGTGCGGCACGACCGGAGCGTTTCTCTGCCTTTGCATCTCTGTCCCTGCAGTTTCCCGACTTGGCCCTAGAAGAGCTTGAACACGCTATGACGCTGCCAGGTATTCGCGGTGTGGCGATCGGTGGCAGTGTTGCGGGCGACGATTTTTCAGACCCTAAATTTCACGACGTCTGGGCTCGAGCCGAAGCGCTGGGCGCGACCTTGTTCATTCACCCCCAAAGCACGCCTGAACTGGCCAAACGCTTCAAGGGCAATGGTTGGATGTCAAACGTCATAGGCAACCCGCTCGACACGACCATCGCTTTGCAGCATTTGATCTTCGAGGGCGTTCTAGATAAATTTCCAAACCTCAAAATTTGCGCAGCCCATGGTGGCGGCTACCTTGGTAGCTACGCACCCCGGATGGACTTCAGCTGCTTTGTCTCACCGTCGAATTGCAACCCGGCCATTCAACTCAAGAAAAAGCCCAGCGAGTACATCCGCCAAATTTATTTTGACGCCCTTGTTTTCACACCCGAGGCGTTGCGCCACCTCGTCGCTGAAGTCGGAGCGACGCAGGTCGTGCTGGGCACCGACCATCCGATTCCTTGGGAGCAGCACCCGGTCGATCATGTGATGAACACCCCGCTGACCGATGCCGAGCGGGTCGCCATCCTCGGCGGCAACGCGCGCCGCATGCTGGGCCTCAAAGCCTGAGATTCACGCACATTAAAAAAACAGGAGACATCCCTTGATCAGCTTTAAATTAAATGGAAAGTCGGTGCGCAGCCCGGTGGCCGACACGACTCCTTTGTTGGAGGTTTTGGCTCACGACTTCCACATGAGCGGTTGTAAATTTGGCTGCGGAAAATCCCAATGCGGTGCCTGTTTGGTGATGGTTGATGGCAATCCGGTTCGCTCCTGCGCTGCCCCGTTGTCAGCCGTTGCTGGCCGCAGCGTGACAACGCTGGAAGGCATGAAAGAGGGTGACAAACCGAGCCGTCTGCAGCAAGCGTTTATCGATGAGCAAGCGGCTCAATGCGGCTATTGCACCTCCGGCATGATCGTTCAGGCGCAAGCCCTGCTAGACCGAAACCCGAAGCCTACTGATGCAGAGGTTCGCTCTGCTCTCGACGGCAACTTGTGCCGCTGTGGTGCACACAATCGCATCGTGCGTGCTGTGCTGCGTGCAGCGCAGGGAGCTTGATCATGAGCTTAAAAATCAACACCACGCGCCGCGGATTTTTACAGTCAACCGGTTACCTGACGCTGGCCTTTGCCATCCCGCTAGAAGACGCCCTGTCGCAAGGAGCCCCCGCCAGCGCTCAACCGCGCTTGGCCGGCGACTTGAACACCCACCGAAAACTCAGCGCATGGTTGCGTGTCAACGCCAACAAGACAGTGACGCTGATGGTCGGCAAGGTTGAACTAGGCCAAGGGATTTTGACGGCTGTCACGCAGATTTGCGCCGACGAGCTGGACATCGATTTAAAGATGGTTCAGGTGATTTCGGGCGACACCGCGCTGGTGCCCAATGAAGGGGTCACGGCCGGTTCGTTCTCTATGCCTTATTGCGCCACAGCCGTGCAGCAGGCCTCGGCCGAAGTGCGTGCCATTTTGTTGCAGCTTGCCGCTGACAAGCTCAAGGAGCCGGTCACATCGCTCAGCGTCAAAGATGGTTTGATTCAATCCACTTCGGGCGCACAGGTGGCGTACTGGGATTTGGTTGTGGGTGAAGCGCTGAATCGTGAGGCGACCGGCCAAGTCAAGTTCAAACCGGCCAGCGAGTACCGCTACATCGGCCGTCCGGTTCCGCGCTTAGACCTGGCCCCCAAAATGCTGGGGCAAGAGATGTTTCTCCAGGAACATCACCCTGCGGGCATGCTTTACGGCCACCTCGTACGGCCTCCCACCTACCAAGCTAAATTGCTGTCCGTGAATCTGGCTCTAGTTCAAAGAATGCCGGGCGTGGTGAAGGTCGTTCGCAACGGCAGTTTTCTGGGCGTCATCGCCAAGCGTGAGGGTCAAGCCTTGGCCGCAGCCAAAGCACTGACAGCTACCGCTAAATGGAAGGTTGAGAAAGTGTTGCCCGGCGATGACGGTATTTTTGACTGGTTGCGCAAAACGACACCCAACAAAATTATTCAGACGAAAGTACAGCCGCGTGTGGGTGGTCCCGTGCCCGCCAAAACCATGCAGGCCACGTACTACCGGCCGTACCACATGCATGCATCTATCGGTACCTCGGCGGCGATTGCCACCCTGGGTGCAGACGGCGTGATGTTGATTCAAACGCACAGTCAGTCGGTCTTTGAAACCAGTTTGGCCATCAGCAAAATGTTAGGCATGGCACCCGACAAGGTGCGTTGCCAGCACATGCAAGGCGCCGGTTGCTACGGTCACAACTTAGCCGATGACGCTGCAGCAGACGCCGCCTTGCTGGCGGCCGCCGTGCCTGGTAAAACCGTGCGTCTGCAGTACACCCGTGAGCAAGAACATCTGTGGGAACCGTATGGTTCTGCGATGGTGATTCAAACCCAAGCCGGCTTGGACGCGCAGGGCAATGTCCTCGATTGGGACTTGCAGTTGTGGTCCACACCGCACGGTACACGGCCCAGCGGCGAGCCAGGCAACCTGTTGTCAGCGCGCTATTTGGAAAAACCGTTCACTCTGCCGGTGCCCGTGAACGGCGGTCCGCCCAACTACGCGGCCGACCGGAATGCGATCGCTTTGTATGACTTTCCGGGTCACAAGGTGCTGACCCACTTCATCACGGAGATGCCCCTGCGGGCATCCTCTACCCGTGGGCTGGGGGCTTACGCTAACGTCTTTGCGATTGAGTCTTTCATCGACGAGCTGGCCGTCGCGGCTCAGGTTGATCCTGTTGAGTACCGCCTGCGGTTTTTGAAAGATGAACGGGCGCGCGATGCCTTGGTCAAGGCCGCTGAAAAATTTGGCTGGGCCAGCTGGCGCAAGACCGAAGGTCGCGGCCGTGGCATCGGCTTTGCGCGGTACAAAAATATTGCCGGCTATTGCGCGGTGGCGATGGAGGTCGATGTCAATCGTCAGACAGGACGCATTCGCGTTATTCGCGCCGTGGCATCGGCGGACTCCGGCCACATTGTCAACCCGGATGGTGTGAGCAATCAAATTGAGGGTGGGTTGATTCAGTCGCTGAGTTGGTCTCTCAAAGAAGAGGTGAAGTTCGACGACACCAAAGTGTTGTCGAACGACTGGAGCAGCTACCCCATCTTGACTTTCTCTGAAGTCCCGCCTGTCAGCGTGGTGTTGATCGACCGGCCTGGTGCGCCCTTCTTGGGGACAGGCGAGGCCTCACAAGGCCCCACCAGTGCTGCGTTGGGGAATGCGGTATTTGACGCTACCGGCGTTCGATTCAGGCGTTTGCCGCTGACGCCGGAACGGGTCAAAGAAGGTTTGAGCAAGGCATCGTAGCAGCGCTAAGAACAGCCTTTTGCTCATGTGTGAAATGGGTTATAAGGCAGGAATATGCAACATTTTTTACCATTCCCACGTCGCCGTGAGGTGCTGGCCGTAGGCACCATGGGTCTGCTACTTGCCTCGCTGCGGGCGGGTGCTGCAGACGCCGGCTTCCCTGCTAAGCCCATTCGTTTGATCATTCCATTTACCCCGGGTGGCGGGACTGACTTTGTCGCACGGGCCATCAGTCAGCCGCTAACGGAGCGCTGGAAGCAGCCATTTGTCATTGACAACCGCGCGGGTGCTGGTGGCAGCATCGGCATGGAAGAATTGGCCCGGTCCAAGCCTGATGGCTACACATGGGGCATTGGTTCAGCGGCCACGATCACCATCAATCCGCATGTTTATGCGCAGAAGTTCAACACGTTGACGGACTTGGTGCCGGTGGTTCACATGGCGGAGGCGCCCAACGTCTTGGTGGTGCACCCTTCTCTTCCTGTCCGCTCACTGGCTGATTTGATTGCCTACGCCAAGGAGCAGAAGGGAAAGCTGTCTTATGCGTCTAACGGCGTCGGCACCTCGGCCCACTTGTCCGGCTTCATGCTGGCGCAGCAAGCGGGTTTTGAGGCGATTCACATTCCCTATAAAGGGATGGTGGGCGCCAACGATTTATTGGGGGGGCGCGTTGGCTTGATGTTTGGCACCATTCCTTCGTTCATGCAGCACATCAAAGCTGGCACGCTGCGTGCGATTGCTGTCAGCAGCTTGGAGCGAGCGAGTTCAATGCCAGACGTCCCCACCATTGCCGAGCAGGGTTTTCCGGGTTTCAGTACGTCGTCATGGAGCGGCATTTTCATGCCCAAGGGAACACCCGGCGACATCGTTGCCAAGACCAGTCGTGATGTGAACGCGATACTGGCCATGCCTCAGTTGCAGGAGATGTTTGTGCGAGAGGGGCTCAACCTTAAAACAAAGGGGACGCCCGAAGAATTTGCGAAATTTCTCAAGTCCGAATGGGAGCGCTGGCGCGGCATCGTCAAGGCCTCTGGCGTGACCGCGACGTGACCACGGGCAAGCCGTCTCGGCGACTGCGTCAGATGCTGTCGCTCGATGACTTCGAGCGCGAGGCAAAGTGTTTTCTGCCACGCCCGGTTTACGCCTATGTCGCAGGTGGAACGGAAGATCAATTCACCTTGGGTGACAACCGCCGCGTTTTCCAAGAATACGGGCTCGTCAGCCGGATGCTGCGCGATGTGTCTAAGCGCTCGATCAAGACCACCTTGTTTGGCCAAGAATGGGCGGCACCGTTTGGTATTGCGCCTATGGGCCTCAGCGCACTCTCGACTTTTCGGGGCGACTTAGCGCTGGCGCGCGCAGCCAAGCAAGCGCGTATTCCAATGGTGGTGAGTGGCACCTCGATGATCCGCATGGAGGAGGTCATTCAGGAAAATCCTGAGGCTTGGTTCCAGGCCTATGTCCCGGGTGATTTGGAGCGCACCTTGCCTTTGCTGGATCGCATCAAGGCGGCAGGCTATCAGACGTTGGTCTTGACGGTCGACACCTTCTTGGGTGCCAGCCGGGAAAACCACCTGCGTGCTGGATTCTCAACGCCATTGCGTCCCAGCCTGCGGCTGGCGTGGGACGGTATCACTCGTCCGCGCTGGCTTTTTGGCACCTTCTTTCGAACACTGCTGCAACACGGGATGCCGCACTTTGAAAATTCGTTTGCGGTGAGAGGTGCCCCCATCATTTCCCAAAATGCGGCACGAGACCACGGCAGCAAAGACCACATGGACTGGGATCGTTTTGCCCTGATTCGTCGGCACTGGCAGGGCCGCCTGATCGTCAAGGGACTGCTGCACTCGGACGATTGCCGCATGGCACGCGACCTTGGTGCCGACGGCATCATCGTCTCCAATCACGGTGGCCGACAACTCGACGCAGGCCCGTCGCCCCTGCGTGTTTTACCCAGCATCCTTGAAGAATTGTCGAAAACGGGTCGGTCTATTCCGGTGATGATCGACAGCGGTTTTCGTCGCGGCGACGATGTGCTGAAGGCGCTGGCCTTGGGGGCCGACTTTGTCTTTGTCGGGCGGCCGTTCAACTTCGCCAGCTCCGTGGCTGGACAAGCTGGCGTCGAACATGCGATCGGATTACTGAAGGACGAGGTGTATCGCGGTCTTGGCATGATGGGTTACAACGCGGTCACCGAGGTGCGCCAAGCGAGGGCCGATCGCGTGTTGATCGACCTGCCACTGATGGGGAGCGGACGCCGATGATGTCGGTCGGTTTTTGACAACGTAAACACAACCCTGTTGCAGGGTATTTGAAAAGTTCGACATGAAAAAATGGCTTTTGCTGGTTCTCGCTCTGCTGATTCAGAGCACGGTGTTCGCTCAGACGAATTGGCCCAATCGACCCATTCGGCTATTGGTCCCTTACCCAGCCGGCGGCTCTACCGATATCTTGACTCGCTTGCTCGGGCAAAAGCTGTCTGAAAATCTCGGGCAACCCGTCATCATCGAAAACCGGGGCGGTGCAAGCGGTGGCGTGGGTGCGAGTTATTTTGTGAAGACGGCGCTGGATGACCATTATTTTTTGGTTGCCTCCTTGCCCATGATGGCGATCAACCCGTACCTCTACAAGAAGTTGGGCTACGACCCGGATGCCGACCTGATTCCCATTGGGTTGATGGGCCAGGCACCGAACGTGGTGGTGGTGTCGCCTAGCTTGCCCGTGCAGTCGCTCAAAGAACTGGCCAATTTTGGCAAGGCCAGTGCTGCCCCCTTGTCTTACTCCAGCTCCAGCATTGGTAGCGCGGGCCATCTACTCAACGAACTCTTCAAAACGACCGTGGGCATTGAACTCACGCACGTTCCCTACCGTGGCAATGGTCCGGCTATGGGGGCCTTGTTGGCTGGGGATGTGCAGTTCACCACCGACAACTTGCCGCAGTTGTTGCCACAGATTCGTGCCGGCAAGTTGCGCCCGCTAGCGGTCACTTCCAGCAAGCGATGGTTCCAGTTGCCCGACACCCCAACCGTGGCGGAAAGCGGTTTTCCCAGCATGACCACCAGCGCCTGGTTTGGCCTGATGGCGCAGTCCAAGGTCTCGTCCGAGGTTGTCATGCGCATGAACCGAGAGATCAACGTCATCCTCAAAAGTGCGGAGTTTGTGGCCAAGTTGCGTGAGGTCAGCTTCGAGGCTTTGCCGGGTCCGCCTGAGGAGATGAAGGCGGCCATTCTGCGTGAGCGCGGTCTGTGGAAAAAGGTCATTGAGACCTCAGGCGCAACTGCAGACTGAACATGACGCTGCCGACCATGCGCTCGCGAAACGGTGGGAAGATCTTGATCGAAGCCCTGGTGAGCCACGGTGTGGAGATGGCTTTTTGTGTGCCCGGCGAAAGCTTTTTACCGGCCCTTGACGCCCTGCATGATGTGCGCGATTCCATCCGGTTGATCGTCTGTCGTCATGAGGCTGCCGCAGCGCATATGGCTGAGGCCTATGGCAAGTTAACCGGCAAACCCGGTGTTTGCTTGGTCACACGCGGTCCGGGGGCGACGCAAGCCAGCATAGGCGTGCACACGGCATCGCAAGACTCAACGCCCATGATCTTGCTGGTCGGCCAGGTCAACTCCACCTTCATGGGGCGCGACGCCTGGCAAGAAATTGACATCGCCCGCATGTTTGCGCCTATGGCGAAGTGGGCCACCCAAGTCAACCAGATTGAGCGTCTGCCTGAAGTCATGCAGCAGGCTTTTCAGGTGGCCATGTCGGGTCGCCCGGGGCCGGTGGTGATTGCTGTCCCTGAAGATGTTTTGTACGCGCTGAGCGCATGTCCAGCGTTGGACCCGTTGCCCTTGCAGCCTGCCGTGGTGAGCGCGACGGAACTGGCGTCGCTGCAGAGGATGTTGGATGCATCGAAACGACCGCTGGTGATTTTGGGTGGCAGTGGCTGGACTGCATTGGCCAACGAGCAAGTGCGCGCCTTTGTTGAGCATTTCGACTTGCCGGTCTGCACCAGTTTCCGGCGGCAAGACTTATGGGACAACCGAGACCCCCGCTACGCAGGCAGTCTGGGTATAGGCGTGAGTGAAAAACTCGCACAGCGCGTCAGGGATGCTGATCTGATACTGGCCATCGGGACCCGGCTGGGTGAAACCACCACCTCTGAATACCAGTTATTGCAGGTGCCCCGGCCGCGCCAGACGCTGGTGCATGTGCATTCCGACGTGAACGAACTCGGACGGGTCTATCAGGCTGCGCTGCCGATTCATTCGGGTGTGCCCGAGTTGGCACAAGCTTTGAGCCAGCTGAAAGCGCCCGCTATTTCTGCGTGGCAGGCTTGGACCCTATCGGCCCAAGCCGATTACTTGGAGACGCTGACACCCACCCCGATGCCGGGGCCGATCAATCTGGCTGAGGTCATGACCTGGTTGCAAACCCGCTTGCCGCCCGATGCGATCGTGAGCAATGGTGCGGGCAACTACACGTCTTGGGTGCACCGCTTTCACCAATACCGCGCCCTGCACACTGAGCTTGCACCGATCAGCGGCACCATGGGCTATGGCGTGCCTGCCGCCATCACGGCCAAACTGCTGCACCCTGATCGGACGGTGATTTGTTTTGCGGGTGATGGCTGTTTTCAGATGAGTGCGCAAGAGCTGGCTACCGTCAAGCAGTACCAGTTGTCGATTATTTTTATCGTTATCAACAACAGCATGTACGGCAGCATTCGCATGCACCAAGAGATGAACTTTCCCGGCAAGGTCTACGGCACCAGTCTGGAGAATCCTGATTTCCCAGCCCTCGCCAAGGCCTATGGGCTACATGGTCAGTTGGTCGAGCGTACGGCTGACTTTCCAGCCGCTTTTGAGCGCGCTGTTCAAGCCGGCACAGGTGCACTGATTGAGTTACGCACTGACTCAGAAGGCATCACCCCGCGCACCACCTTGTCGGCACTGCGCCAACGTGCATTGAATCAACGGGCAGATTCTTGAACGAGGCGGATCAGTTTGTCGCGCGCGGTGCTCGTCAGAGGCCATGCGCCGGGAGGTCTGACCCGGCCGCAATCGTTGCCAATCAATTGCAAGGCCGTCTTCACGACGGTGACATTCGTTCCGTTTCTTTCTTCTGTTCTAAGCTCTTCAAATTCAGCCGTAGCGTTGATCAATTGCATGGCTTTCTCATAGTCTCCACTTTGAAGTGCCGCGTGGATGTCCACTGAGCGTGCTGGTAGGACGTTGATCAGACCGGATGTAAACCCGCGTGAGCCGACCGCGTAAAAGGCGGGTGCCCAGCTTTCTGCCAGGCCCCCTACCCATGCTAAATCTATGTCGCGCGTGCGGTTGATCAGCGTTCCTAGGCGCAACGGTGTAGGGCAGGCCCACTTCAGGCCGACCACGCCAGGCAATCGTGCCAGCATCTCAATGGTGTCCAAGCCAATACCGTCATCGCGCAGGTAAAGCACCAGTGGCAAACCCTCGCCAGCCTCCGCGATGCGTTGAACGTAATCAATCACGCCCCGCGGAGCAACAAACGGATCCGGCGGTTGGTGCACCATCAATGCGGTGACGCCAGCGGCCCGTGACGCCCGCGCAAGTTGGCAAGCGTCTTTGATGTTCTTACCCACACCACCCAGCAAGGGAACGCGCCCGGCCACCAGTTCGGCAGTAGCGAACACCATCCGCTCTGCTTCACTGGCATCGAGCGCATAAAACTCACTGGTGTTGCCATTGGCCACCAGCACGTGGACACCAGCGTCTACAGCTCGGTCAATGACGGGTTGGAGACGCGGCGGATCGACTTCGTCAACATCGTTGAACGGTGTGACGAGGATGCCGGAAATGCCGTTTAGCGCTTCACGCAGAGTCTGTTTTGGGAGAGTCATGGTCAGTTTCTAGAGGGTGCTAACGCGAATGATGCTGTCTGCGCGGTCCTTGAGGCCAGGCGCGAGTTCGGTACCAAGGCCTGGGCCCGTGGGGGGGCTCAGATAGCCCTTTTCCAGCACCGGAAGCACGGTCACCAGCTCGCGGTAAAAAGTGCTCAGAAAGGCGCGGACAACCTCCTGAAATATCGCATTTGGGGAGCTGAGTGCCAAGTGCAAGGATGCCATCAAGACGACTGGTCCGGTGCAATCGTGGGGTGCCACCGGCTTTTGATAAGCCTCAGCCATGGTGGCGATTTTTTTACCCTCGCTGATGCCGCCGCACCACGACAGGTCAAGCATGACGAAATCGAGGGCATCGGCGGCTAGCAGATCGCGAAATGCACCGCGCGTAGCCAGCGTTTCGCTGCCGCAAACAGGAATGCCGGCGTGGCGTCGATAGTCAGCCAGCGCTTGGACGCTGTCCATCTTGATCGGGTCTTCGGCCCAGTACGGGCGGTATTCGCTCAGCTCTTTGGCGATGGCGATGGCCGAGGTGAGATTCCACATGGAGTGGAACTCGCACATGACTTCTATCTTGTCGCCCACCGCGCGCCGGATTTTGTCGAATGGCTCGAGCCCCTGACGCATTTGTGCTGCCGACACGAACTGCCCATCGGTCGCAGCGGCCAAACCGTCGAAGGGCCAGATCTTCATCGCCGTAAAACCTTCGTCCAGCAGGCTCAGCGCCAGTTCACCAGCGTTCTCAGTGAAGGCCACCTGATCGTCATACTGACCCATGGATGCACTGCCGGTTTTGGTGACCATGCGCCGCTGCACACTGTGGTTGTTGTAGTTGTAGCCCGCGCAAGTGTTGTAGCTGCGCATGCGGTCGTGGCAAAGGCCGCCCAACATTTGATAGACCGGCTGGCCGGCCACTTTTCCAAATAAATCCCACAGCGCGATATCGATCGCAGACGCTGCCCGCGTCTCTACCCCAGATCCGTTGAAACCCAGATAGCCCCGTAGCAAAACTTTGCTAATGCGCTCTATTTCCAGCGGATTCTTACCTAGCAGCAAGGGTGCGCACATGGAATGGATCTGGCTTTCGACGGCTTCAGCACCGCGAAAAGTTTCTCCCAGTCCGATCAGGCCTTCGTCGGTATGAATTTCTACCCAAATCAGGTTGGGAAACTCTCCGACGCGGATCGTTTCAATGGCGGTGATTCTCATCAATCAATCTCCTTTAATCCCTTGCGCCCGGATCAGTTCGCCCCATCGCTCATATTCGGCTCGCATGAACTGGCCCATCATCTCGGCTGAACCGCCGCTCGGCGTGATGCCCATCCCCTGCATGGTTTGCCTAACCGTGGTGGTTTTCAGTGCGCGTTCGAAGGCTTGATTGAGCTGGTTGATCACGGGTTTTGGTGTGTTGGCCGGTGCAATAAAGGCGTACCAAGGCTCAATCACAAAACCAGGGAAGCCTAATTCCTCCATTGTGGGAACGTCTGGCAAATTGAGAGATCTTGTTTTTCCGGTCACTGCCAGCGCCCGCACCTTACCGGTTTTAATGAACGGCAAAATCGAGGGTTCGTTGTCAAAGAAGATAGGCACTTGTCCACCCAGAAGATCGGTGATGGCCGGGCCTGATCCTTTGTAGGGTACGTGCGTCATCTCAATGGCGGCCATCTTCTTCAGAAGTTCCCCGGACAGGTGATTAGACGCACCGACACCGGAAGATGCATAAGCAAGACGTTTGCTCTTCGCTTGCTCAATGAGTTCCTTGACTGAACGTATGCCTGAGTCGTTGCCGACTGTCAGGACATTGATTGATTTGCCCAAAAGAATGACGGGGGTCAGGTCTTTGAACAAGTCGTAGCCAATTTTTTCATACAGGCTGGGGTTGATGGCGCAATTTCCGATGCTGCATTGAATCAGCGTGTACCCATCGGCGGGTGCTTTGGCGCCTATGGCTGTACCGATGCTGCCAGCTGCACCGGCACGGTTTTCGATGACGATTGGCTGACCTAGTTCGTTGGCTGCGGCGTTTGCCATCAAGCGGCCCACCAGATCACCGCTGCCGCCAGGGGGTACTGGCACGATAAGCTTGATGGGTCGAGAGGGATAGGGAGGCGTCTGAGCGGCGGCACCTCCCATTGCAAGCCATGCAGTGAAAGCCGCTGCAAGAATTTTTCGAACCGACATGAAGATCTCCTTCAGAGTTTTTGGTTTTAATTTTTTATTCTAAACTTATCATATGATGATTGCAAAAAATAATGACAAATCAACGTGTTATGAATAAACGTCCAGCCAAAAATCGTCCAAAAAGCATTCATTACCAAATTGTTGAAACTCTTGGGCGTGAGATCGTGACGGGTGTGTTTCCGGTTGGCAGTCAGATACCCACCGAGTCGATCCTGGCTGAAAGCCTAGGCGTCGGCCGACTCGCGCTACGCGAGGCCATGAAAGTTCTCGCTTCTATGGGGATGGTGGTGATATTGCCGAAGACGGGCACCCACGTGCTGCCGCGCGAGTCTTGGAATTTATTTGATCCCAACGTTTTGCAATGGCATGTGCAATACGCCTTCGACGAAGAGTTCACTAAGGATCTTGTTGAACTGCGCAACATGATTGAGCCCGTCGCCGCCGGCATTGCCGCCACACAGGCAACGCCGGAGCAGATAGAGAAAATCCAGCAGGCATACGTCGATATGGTTCAGGCCGAAACCCATGCGGACTACCTAGAGGCAGATTTGCGCTTTCATGGTGCGGTGCTGAGTTCCTGCAAAAATCGGTTCATCAGGCAGTTACAAGCGCCTATTTCCGAAGTGTTGAAGGTGAGCTTTAAGGCTTCGAGCACACCTGGTCGAGATGCAGATCGCGAACATGCCTTGATCTTGCATCAAGCGCTTCTTATTGCCATCGAAAATCATGATCCCAGTGCAGCGAAAAGCGCCGTTGAGAGGCTCATAGAACGGGCCAGTGAACGCATGCAGCACATGCGTTCTTAGCCGACTCAAAGCTAGGCTTTCAAACCGGTTTCGTTTTGATATTTGCAAAGCGTGCTGTTGACATAGCGTTCCCTATATTCCACCACTTCATCTCCGAAAGTGAACGCTGTGCGTTCAATTTTTAGCACGGGCATGCTCGCAGAAAACTTCAAAGCCGTGACCACAAAAGCGGGGGGTAATGATGCGCCGACTTGTTCGCGGATGCGGACCACCGTGGTATTGAAGCCAGCCTGGTACAAGCCATAGATGGAGCCGGGCCTGTTCAGAAAACTGTCTTTATCCAAGCCCTGGAACCGGTCTCGGGCGACCCAGATTCGGTCCAGCATGGCGGGTGCGCCGTCACACAAGCGCAAGTTGTCAAATCTGATCAGAGTTTTACCCTTGGCCAGGTTGAGCTTCTGGGCTAAGGAATCGTCAGCCCCGATCTCTTTGAAGTTGAGTAAGCGTGAGGTCGGTGTGACACGAAGCCCAGCGGCATTCACAAAGTTAAAGTACGCGTCAAAAACATGCGCGTCGGTATGGATACCAACGGTTGTTCCAATCCCCGCGCGACGAAGCAACACCCGCTCGGAAACCAAGTCCTCCACGGCTTTCCTCACGGTTCCAACGCTCACAGAAAAAAGTGAACCCAGTTCCTTTTCTGTGGGGATACGACCGCCAGCCGCCCATTCGCCTGTTTGCAATTTCTCCAGGATGCGTCTACGGACAACATCGTAAAGAGGCTGTTCTTGCGGTTTAAAGCTTGTCATGGTGTTTCTGCATGGCGCAATTTTAAAGACTAAAAATTAGCGTTCATTCTTGACACGCCTTCAATCATATGTATGATACATATCAATCAGAGGTGGCTCTGATTTTCAACCAATAGGATTTCTATGGCTAACTTCATCAAGCACATTGCGCTTCGCGTCAACGACGTTGAAAAAACCAGTCTTTTTTACGAAACTGTTTTCGGCTACAAGCATGTCAACACCGTGCGCCGTAAAGGAAAAGTTGGGGACCATATTTCACGGCATCTGACAGATGGGTACATGGATTTGACGCTGATTCACTATGAGTCTGCCGATGCTGACGAGGCCGATTTCGCTGGACCTGCACCCTGCATTCACCATATCGGCATGGAAGTCCCAGACTTGCCAGCCTTTATTGAGCAGATCAAAGCCAGCGGCGGTGAAATCTTGACGGCGCCTGGCCATTTGCCAGTCAAGTTCCGTCCGCCTGGTGGTCCGGTTTCCGAAGTCGTTCCGATGGAGCGCTGGGAAGCTAAAACTTTGGCTGCAGGTGTTCATGGCGAAGTGTTGGCCTGATTCTGAGACGCTGACATGCCCACCAACACGATGCTGGATGCGTCCCGCCGAAAATGTATGTCTAGGGGTTGGCAGCTTCTTGTTGGAGGAGTCAGCATGTGGCTCGTGCCGGCGGGAGCTAACGCCGCCGCAACTTGGCCCAGTACCAAGCCCATCAAGCTGATTGTTCCTGCGCAACCTGGCGGTGGCTTGGATTTGGTGGCACGCACCACAGCCGATCGTCTATCGCGTGCAATGGGCACGCCGTGGGTGGTTGAAAACATCGGCGGCGGTGGCGGCACCATAGCCTGCATCACCACGGCCCGCGCAGTCGCTGATGGTCAAACATTCATGATCGTGAACATCAGTACCCACGGCACGAATCCTGCCGTCCGAAAACTTCCCTACGACCCGTTGAAAGACTTTACCCATATCGGCATGGTCGGGGGCTCGCCTAATGTGCTTGTTGCTGGGCCCGGTCTGGCCCATGTCAACACTGTGGATGAGTTGATCAGTAGCCTGAAGAAAAAAGCCGGCGATGCTGCCTATGGTTCCGCCGGTCCGGGGACGTCATCTCACTTGGTGATGGAACAGTTCAAACTGGTCACCGGTATTGAACTGACCCATGTTCCCTATCGCGGCATTGGTCCCGCAATGGTTGACTTCATGGCGGGCCGAACCGACGTGTTGTTCCCTGGCTTAACAGCCGTGTTGCAGCACCTTAAGTCCCCCAAGCTCAAAGCCTTGGCGGTGACCTCCGCAACGCGTCACCCCTTGTTGCCAAACGTACCCACTTTCGCGGAAATAGGACTTAAAGAGTTTTCCAGTTTGCAGTGGTACGGTTTGTCTGGACCGGCTCGTTTGCCTGAAGACATTACCAAACTGCTGAACTCGCAGCTCAACCGTGTGTTACTCGAACCCGAAGTGATTGCAAAATTTGAAGCCGAAGCGTTGGCAGTGATGCCCATGACATCACCGCAGTTCACCTCGTACATCAGAGAAGACATCACGCGATGGTCAAAAGTGGTCAAGGATAGAAAAATATCAGTTGACGCGAGTTAGTCGCACGCCCCTGGTTAGGAAAGAGCCTCCGGCCGGGTTTGTCTGAGCAACTGGGCGGTGCTACCATTCGCTGAAATTGATTTCAGAATTTCGAGAAACACGGCCTTTTTGCCGATGTCCAGCCCAACACCTTCACCTTTCATGACGCTCCAACAAACCGCACCACGCGCGACCATCGCTGACGTGGCGCGCGAGGCGGGGGTCTCTAAGGCGACGGTTTCTAGATTTTTGAATCACAGGGAAAAGCTGCTCACTAAGGACATTGCCCTGCGCGTGGAAGTGGCTATTGCCGCCTTGTCCTACAGCCCCAGTCCAATGGCGCAGGCTTTGAAGCGTGGTCGATCGCGACTGATCGGCTTGGTGGTGGCGGATGTGACCAATCCGTTTTCGGTGGCGGTGCTGCGCGGCGCTGAAAAGGCCTGCCAAGAGGCCGGCTATCTGCTGATGCTGTTCAATCTGGGCAATGACAGTCGGCGCGAAAGCGAGGCCATTTCGGCGCTCTCCGCCTATCAAGTGGACGGATTCATTCTGAACACGTTGGGTCGTGATGCCAAAGCAGCGGTTCAAGCTGCTTTACATGGCAAACCGGTCGTGCTGGTGGATCGTCGTCACCGCGGGATGCAGGCGGATTTTGTGTCACTGGACAATGCGGGCGCTGTGAGATTGGCTGCCAATCACTTGGTGGAGGGCGGCTACCGTGAGTTACTTTTTATCTCGGAGCCAATCAAAAATGTGAGTTCGCGTGAAGAGCGTGAAGCAGCTTTTCGGAGTTTCATCAGCGATTCGGTGTCTAACGTGGCGGACCTCCAAGGCCGCACCTTTGAAAGCACAGCAGAGGATCCGCAAGCGTTGGACGATGTCTTGCGCGAACTGCGCCAGCGTGCGGGTAAGCGCTTGGCCGGCGTGGTTTCCAGCAACGCTGTGGTGACCTTGCGCGTGGCGGCTGCCATGGCGCGCCTCGGCTGGCAGTTTGGCAGTGATGTCGGTTTGGTGGGTTTTGACGATACCGAGTGGTCGCCCTATATCGGGCCGGGACTGAGTACCATCGAGCAGCCAACCGATGAGCTAGGCCGCATTGCGGCGGGCTGTTTGATTGAGCGGTTGAAGGGTGCGGCACCGCCACCGCGACAAATATTGTTGTCTGGACGCTTGGTTCCCCGTGGTTCATCTGTCCATGGTGTCACTTAGTGGGTACTGGGGTTTTCCATAATTACGAAGCTGATGCGGATACTTCTATAATTTTCTGAAATCGGTTTCAGGATTGTTCTCGGGGCTTGTCTCCAGAATATAGGCGTTCATGAATTATTCATTTCAATTTGAGGCTGTCTTTGCCGCTTGGCCGCAACTGCTGAAGGGCACGCTCAACACCATCGAACTGTCCTTGCTGTCGATGGTGTTGGGGCTGATGGTGGCGATCGTCTGCGCCTGGGGCAAGACCGCCGGGCCGCGACCTGTGGTCTGGCTGATCAACGCCTACATCGAGTTGATTCGCAACACGCCATTTTTGGTACAGCTGTTCTTCTTCTTTTTTGCGCTGCCGGCGTTGGGTCTGCGCTGGTCGGCCTACACCGCTGCGCTGGTTGCCATGGTGGTGAACTTGGGGGCGTATGCCACCGAAATCATCCGCGCCGGCATCGAGTCCGTTCCGAAAGGGCAGATCGAGGCCGGCTTGGCGCTCAACCTCAAACGGCATGAGATTTTTCGCTTTGTGATTTTGAAGCCGGCGCTGCGCACGGTGTACCCCGCGCTGACCAGTCAGTTCATTTTGCTGATGTTGAGTTCGGCCGTGGTGTCGGCTATTTCGGCGGACGACTTGACCTCCGTCGCCGCTAACTTGCAGTCGCAGACCTTTCGCAGTTTTGAGATTTATATCGTCGTGGCGGGGATTTACCTGCTGCTGGCGATGTCGTTTTCTGCACTGTTCCGGGCGATTTATCGGATGGCCCTTAACTACCCGGCAGGTCGCTGATGCGTACTTTTGGCTTTTCTGAATTTTTGTTCATTCTTGAGGCTGCCAAGTGGACGGTGGCCTTGTCGATGATGGCCTTCATCGGTGGCGCCATGGGCGGCTTGATCATTGCGCTCAGCCGCACCTCACATAGCGCCGTAGCGCGTCTGTTGTCGGGCGCCTTTATCCAAATTTTTCAGGGCACACCTTTGCTGCTGCAACTCTTTCTGGTGTTCTTCGGTGCACCGATCTTGGGGATTGAAATCAACCCTTGGGTGGCTGCGGGTGCGGCCTTGATTCTCAACAGCAGCGCTTTTTTGGGCGAGATCTGGCGTGGCTGTATTCAAGCGATTCCAGGCGGCCAATGGGAGGCGGCACAGGCACTTAGCCTGCCGTACTTGTCGCGCATGCGCGATGTGGTCTTGCCACAAGCTTTCAAAATTGCGCTGGCCCCCACGGTCGGTTACATGGTGCAGATCATCAAGGGCACGTCGCTGGCGGCCATTATTGGCTTCGTAGAAGTCACCCGCTCAGGCCAGATCATCAACAACGCCACATTCCAGCCGCTGATCGTGTTCAGCGTGGTGGCGGCCATTTATTTTGTGCTGTGTTGGCCTTTGTCTTTGCTGGCCGCCCGCATCGAACGCCGGCAAGCGGCCGCGCTGGTTCGTTGAACTCCCTCTATTTTTCACCCCGTTATTTTTGACCACCACAACCGGAGACTTCACCATGATCAAGCTTATGCAACGCCGTCTTTTCACGGGCACCGCCTTGGCGCTGGGCCTCACCGCTACTCTGTCCGCATGGGTCCCGGCGGCCAGCGCGCAGACCGTCGCTGACATCAAGAAAAAAGGCGAACTGACGATTGGCATGTTGGTGGATTTTCCACCTTACGGCACCATGAACAGCAGCAACCAACCCGACGGCTACGACGCTGACGTGGCGCGCCTGATGGCGAAAGATCTCGGCGTGAAAATCAATCTGGTTCCCGTGACAGGCCCCAACCGTATTCCCTTCCTGTTGACCAACAAGGTTGATTTGCTGGTCGCCTCGCTGGCGGTCACGCCTGAGCGCGCCAAACAGGTGCAGTTCTCCAAACCTTATGCCGCCGCCAGCATCGTGCTTTATGGCGATAGAAAAGCGTCTATCAAAGCGGCCGCTGATCTCAAGGGCAAACGCGTGGGTGTTGCGCGCGCCAGCACGCAAGACGTCGCCTTGACCGCTATCGCCCCTGAAGGCACCGAGATACGTCGCTTTGACGATGATGCGTCTGCCATGCAAGCCCTGATGTCGGGTCAGGTCGATGCGATTGGCTGCTCGACCACCGTAGCCGCGCAGATCGACAAGCGTGCGCCCGCCAACACTTACGAAAATAAATTTTTGCTGCGCCAACAAGTCATGGCGGTGGCCATGCGCCCGGGCCAGGCCGAGCTATTGAAAACCGTGGACGATTTCGTGGCCCGCAACACAGCCAATGGTGAGCTCAACAAGCTTTACCGCAAATGGCTGGAAACCGACCTGCCAAAAATGCAATAAACCGGTGCTTTCATGACAGACACAACGCAGTCTCTTTCGCCATCACCGTCAGATGCCGAACCCATCATCCGCATGGACGCGGTGGACAAATGGTTCGGAAAGTTTCAAGTGCTGACGGGTATCAACTTGAACGTGCGGGCGGGAGAGCGCATTGTGATCTGCGGCCCATCCGGCTCTGGCAAATCGACGCTGATTCGGTGCATCAACCGTCTGGAGACAGTGCAAAGCGGCCGCATTGTGGTCAATGGCATCGACCTGACAGCGGGCGGTAAAAACGTAGATTCGGTGAGGCAAGAAGTCGGCATGGTGTTCCAGCAGTTCAACCTGTTTCCGCACCTGACTGTTTTGCAAAACTGCATGCTGGCGCCGATGCGCTCACGCGGCTTGAGCCGTGACGAGGCAGAGACCATTGCCATGAAGTACCTGACCCGCGTGCGCATTCCGGAGCAGGCTCAGAAATACCCGAGCCAACTCTCCGGCGGTCAGCAGCAGCGCGTAGCGATTGCGCGCGCCTTGTGCATGACGCCCAAGATCATGCTGTTTGACGAACCCACCTCAGCGCTGGATCCAGAGATGGTCAAAGAGGTGTTGGACACCATGGTGAGCTTGGCAGAAGAGGGCATGACCATGCTCTGCGTCACGCACGAAATGGGCTTTGCCCGCAGCGTGGCCGACCGCGTGATCTTCATGGCTGAAGGCAAGATCATTGAAGAGGCGCCGCCGCAGCAGTTCTTCAGTAACCCACAACACGAAACGACGCGAAATTTCTTGGGACAAATTCTGAATTCGCAGCATGCGCACTGACGTCATTACCTTCGGCGAAGCCATGCTGATGCTGGTCG
>CANCLK010000025.1 GCA_947378785.1 Comamonadaceae bacterium | reverse complement strand
CGAGCGCGGCGCTCGCATCACTGTGGTGCCGGCACAAACCTCGGCAGCTGACGTCCTGAAACTGAAGCCGGATGGCATTTTCCTGGCCAACGGCCCGGGCGATCCGCAGCCTTGCGACTACGCGATTGCTGCTGCGCGCGAGTTGATCGCGACCGGTATTCCGACCTTTGGTATTTGCCTCGGTCATCAGATCATGGCCTTGGCCAGTGGCGCCCAAACCTTCAAGATGAAGTTTGGCCACCACGGTGCCAACCACCCGGTCAAGGAATTGGACACGAACCGCGTCAGCATCACCAGCCAAAACCACGGTTTTGCGGTGGATGAAAAATCTTTGCCTGCCAATTTGCGGGCCACGCACGTCAGCTTGTTTGACGGCACCGTGCAGGGCTTGGCCCGCACCGACAAGCCGGCTTTCTGCTTCCAGGGTCACCCTGAAGCATCGCCGGGTCCCCACGACATTGCCTACCTTTTTGACCGCTTCACGGCGTTGATGGAAGCTGGGCCACAAGCGCCTGCTGGAGTTCAATAAATGCCAAAGCGCACAGACATCAAATCGGTCCTCATCATTGGGGCAGGCCCCATCATCATTGGTCAGGCTTGCGAGTTCGACTACTCCGGCGTGCAAGCCTGCAAGGCGCTGCGTGAAGAGGGTTACAAGGTCATTCTGATCAACAGCAACCCGGCCACGATCATGACCGACCCGGCTACCGCCGACGTCACCTACATTGAGCCGATCACCTGGCAAACGGTTGAGAAAATCATCGCCAAAGAGCGGCCTGATGCGATCTTGCCGACCATGGGCGGACAGACCGCGCTGAATTGCGCGCTCGACCTGTGGCGCAATGGCGTCTTGGAAAAGTACAGCGTTGAGCTGATTGGTGCCACGCCCGAAGCCATTGACAAAGCCGAAGACCGGCTGAAGTTCAAAGATGCGATGACCAAGATTGGTCTCGGCTCCGCTCGCTCCGGCATTGCGCACACCATGGACGAAGCTTGGACCGTGCAAAAAACGTTGGGTTTCCCAACCGTCATTCGTCCTAGCTTCACGCTGGGCGGCACCGGTGGCGGTATCGCCTACAACCCTGAAGAGTTCGAGGAAATCTGCAAGCGCGGACTTGAAGCCTCGCCGACCAACGAGCTCTTGATTGAAGAGTCGCTGCTGGGTTGGAAAGAGTACGAGATGGAAGTAGTCCGCGACAAAGCTGACAACTGCATCATCGTCTGCTCAATTGAAAATTTAGACCCGATGGGCGTGCACACCGGTGACTCGATCACCGTCGCGCCAGCCCAGACGCTGTCCGACAAGGAATACCAAATTTTGCGCAATGCCTCTTTGGCTGTGCTGCGCGAAATCGGTGTCGACACCGGCGGCTCGAACGTGCAGTTCTCGATTAACCCGGATGACGGCCGCATGGTCGTGATTGAGATGAACCCGCGCGTCTCGCGCTCCTCAGCACTGGCCTCTAAAGCCACCGGTTTCCCGATCGCCAAAGTGGCGGCCAAGCTGGCTATTGGCTACACCTTGGATGAGTTGCGCAACGACATCACCGGTGGTGCAACGCCAGCCAGTTTCGAGCCGAGCATCGATTACGTGGTGACCAAGATTCCCCGTTTTGCGTTTGAGAAATTCCCCGCGGCAGATTCACGCCTGACGACGCAGATGAAGTCGGTCGGCGAAGTCATGGCCATGGGCCGGACTTTCCAGGAGTCGTTCCAGAAAGCCTTGCGTGGGCTGGAAGTCGGCGTTGATGGCATGAATGAGAAAACGCAAGACCGTGAAGTGCTCGAAAAGGAACTTGGCGCGCCGGGACCTGACCGCATTTGGTATGTGGGCGATGCGTTTGCCATGGGCCTGAGCGTCGAAGAAGTCTTTGCACTAACGAAGATCGACCGCTGGTTTTTGGTGCAGATTGAGCAGATCGTCAAGATCGAGCTCGAACTGGAAACCACGACGCTCGACAAGATTGATGCCGTCACGCTGCGTGCGCTGAAGCAAAAAGGCTTTTCAGATCGCCGCTTGGCTAGGCAGCTCAAGACCACCGACACCGCTATCCGCGAAAAGCGTCTGGCCCTAGGCGTGCGTCCGGTCTACAAGCGCGTGGACACTTGCGCGGCAGAGTTCGAAACCAACACCGCCTACCTGTACTCGACCTACGAAGCCGAAGGCAGCGAGTGCGAAGCCGCACCAACGGATAAAAAGAAGATCATGGTCTTGGGCGGCGGTCCCAACCGCATCGGTCAAGGCATCGAGTTTGACTATTGCTGCGTCCACGCCGCGATGGCCATGCGCGAAGACGGCTACGAGACCATCATGGTCAACTGCAATCCCGAGACGGTTTCGACCGACTACGACACCTCCGACCGTTTGTACTTTGAGCCACTGACGCTGGAAGACGTGCTTGAAATTGTCGACAAAGAAAAACCGTTTGGCGTCATCGTTCAGTACGGTGGTCAGACGCCTTTGAAGCTGGCGCTCGACCTCGAAGCCAACGGTGTGCCGATCATTGGCACCTCGCCCGACATGATCGATGCAGCCGAAGACCGTGAGCGCTTTCAAAAGCTGCTACATGAACTCAAGCTGCGTCAGCCGCCAAATGCCACCGCGCGCACCGAGCCGGAGGCGCTTGAAAAAGCGGCGGCTTTGGGTTATCCGTTGGTCGTCCGTCCGAGCTATGTGCTGGGAGGCCGCGCCATGGAAATCGTGCATGAGCAACGCGACCTCGAGCGCTACATGCGCGAAGCGGTCAAGGTCAGCCATGATTCACCGGTGTTATTAGATCGCTTTTTGAACGACGCTATTGAATGCGACGTCGATTGCATCCGCGACTCGGTTGGCGCCACCTTCATCGGCGGTGTGATGGAGCACATCGAGCAGGCCGGCGTGCACAGCGGCGACTCGGCGTGTTCGCTGCCACCGTATTCGCTGAACACAGAAACAGTGACCGAAATCAAGCGGCAGACAGCCGCCATGGCGAAGGCGCTGAACGTGGTTGGTTTGATGAATGTGCAGTTCGCGATTCAGCACATCGACGGCTTGGACGTGATTTACGTGCTCGAAGTCAATCCACGCGCCTCGCGCACCGTACCGTTTGTCAGCAAGGCCACCGGCATCCAGTTGGCCAAGGTGGCAGCGCGTTGCATGGCCGGTCAGTCGCTGGCGTCGCAAGGCATCACCAAAGAAGTCACGCCGCCTTACTTCAGCGTGAAAGAAGCGGTGTTCCCGTTCGTCAAGTTCCCAGGCGTCGATACCATTCTCGGCCCTGAGATGAAGTCGACGGGTGAAGTCATGGGCGTTGGCAAGACCTTTGGCGAGGCTTTTGTGAAGTCGCAGCTCGGTGCCGGCACCAAGTTGCCGACCTCTGGCCGTGTCTTTCTGACGGTCAAGAACAACGACAAAGCGCGTGCGGTCGAAGTCGCCCGAGCACTGGTCGCGTTGAAGTTCGATCTGGTCGCCACCAAAGGTACCGCCGCTGCGATCAACGCCGCCGGTATTGCCTGCGGTGTGGTCAACAAGGTCACAGAGGGCCGGCCTCACGTGGTTGACATGATCAAGAACAACGAGATTGTGCTGGTCATCAACACCGTCGAAGAACGTCGCAATGCGATTGCCGATTCGCGGCAGATTCGGACCTCGGCCTTGCTGGCCCGGGTGACGACCTTCACCACCATCGCCGGTGCTGAAGCTGCTGTGCAGGGCATGGTGCACATGGACAACCTGAGTGTGGTGTCGCTGCAAGAGTTACACGCGCAACTGGCCTGACGTAGGTAGATCCGCGTATTTGCATTAAACTCATTTCTTAGAAGAACACGCCGCCGCCAGGTGACTGGTGGCGGTTTCGCTTTTGTTGGAGCCAATCATCATGACGACTATTCCTATCACAACGCGCGGCGCAGAAAAACTCAAAGTAGAGTTGCACCAGTTGAAAACCGTTGACCGTCCTTGGGTCATCAACGCGATTGCTGAAGCGCGGGCGCAGGGAGACCTCAGCGAAAATGCCGAGTACGATGCGGCCAAAGACCGTCAGGGCTTTATCGAAGGCCGTATTCAGGAAATCGAAGGCAAACTGTCGGCAGCACAAATCATCGATCCAGTGTCGGTAGATGCCGGTGGAAAAGTTGTTTTTGGCTCAACAGTCGCGTTGGAAGACGAGGACACCGGCGACAAGGTGACCTATCAAATTGTCGGTGAAGATGAGGCCGATCTGAAGCAGGGCCTCGTCAACATCGGCTCACCGATTGCGCGCGCATTGATCGGCAAGGCCGAGGGCGACACCGCCGAAGTGCAGGCGCCCGGGGGTATCAAGCGCTATGAAATCATGGCGGTTCAATACATCTGAAGCCAATGGTGAAGTCGCGCTTCGTTGTCTTGCTGGCTGCGCTGTGGTGGGGTAGCCTGAGCGGCTTGGGTTTTGTCGTTGTCCCGATGCTGTTCATGCATTCGGGTTCACCCGCTGAGGCTGGGGCCATGGCTGCCAAACTGTTCACGGCTCAAACTTGGCTGTCCGTGGCTTGCGCCATGCTGTTGCTCATGCTGCTCAATAAAAGAGACGATGTTGAGGTGGTGCCTGAATCACGCGCGGCCATGGGCTGGGTTGTAGCAGGCATGCTGCTGGCTTTGCTGGTCGAGTTTGGCGTAGCCGCGCAGATTGTCAGCGCACGTTCTGTCGGCGGTAATTTGCGACTCTGGCATGGTTTAGGCAGCGCCATGTACTTTGGTCAATGGCTCTGTGCGAGCTTGCTTTTATGGCGCCTGTCACGCTTGCGGCCTGTTGATAGCCAGCCGTTTGATCGTTAGGCTGCGCGTTCGGCCGCTTCCAATGTATTGACCAACAGCATGGTGATGGTCATGGGGCCGACACCCCCTGGCACCGGCGTGATGTAGCCCGCGACTTCTTTGACACCGGCAAAATCAACATCGCCGCAAAGTTTGCCTTCATCGTTGCGGTTCATGCCGACGTCAATCACCACCGCGCCGGGTTTGACCATGTCGGCGCTCAGTACATTGCGTTTTCCCACCGCCGCGACGATCACATCGGCCTGCAAAGTCATCGCTTTCAGGTTAGCGGTAGCACTGTGGCAGATGGTCACGGTGGCGTTTTGCTGCAGCAGCATCAACGCCATCGGTTTGCCAACAATATTGCTCCGACCAATCACCACGGCATGCTTGCCGCGCAGGTCGTAGCCTTTGCCACCGTTCAGCGATTCCAACATCTTCATGCAGCCGTAGGGTGTGCAGGGCCAGAAGCCCGGCTGACCGACCATCAGTGCGCCAGCGCTGGCGACATGAAAGCCGTCTACATCTTTAGCCGGTGAAATGGCTTCAATGACTTTTTGCGCATCAATGTGTTTGGGCAGTGGCAACTGCACCAAGATGCCGTGAATGGCGGGGTCTTGATTGAGAGCGTCTACGCGTGCCAGCAAAGCGGCTTCGCCTAAGTCTGCAGGGTACTGCTCCAGCACTGAGTGCAGGCCGTTGTCGTTGCAACCTTTGACTTTATTGCGGACGTAGACCTGGCTGGCTGGGCTGTCGCCCACCAGAATAACGGCCAACCCAGGGATGACGCCTTTCGCCCTGAGGACGGCTGCCCGGCGTGCGACATCGGCTCGCAGTTCGGCCGAAAGGGCGTTGCCATCAATGAGTTGTGCAGTCATCAGTTCAAGCTTTGGCGGTTGTGGAGCCCAAAGCGATTTTCAGCAGGTCTGCCACCGTATTGGCGTTCAGTTTTTCCATGATGTTGGCGCGGTGCGCTTCCACCGTCTTGATACTGATGCCGAGGTCATCAGCGATTTGTTTGTTAAGTCGGCCAGCCACGATGCGTTCAAGCACTTGCCCTTCGCGTGAGGTGAGCTTGGCCAGCAGGGCGTCTCGGCTGGCGGAGTGCTGATGCTCACTGAAAGCGTCTTTGGCTTGGTCGAGCATGCGCTCCACCAAACTCACTAAGGCAGCTTCTTGGAATGGCTTCTGGATGAAATCCATAGCGCCTTTTTTCATTGTGTCGACCGCCATCGGTACGTCGCCATGGCCTGTGATGAAAACGATGGGCAGCGGCGATTTCCGTTCAACCAGACGATCTTGCAGTTCAAGTCCCGTCATGCCGCCCATGCGGATATCGACGATCAAGCAAGCCACTTCGCGTGGGTCGTAGCGGCTTAAAAAAGTTTCAGCTGAGTCGTAACAACGCACTCTGTAATCCTTGCCTTCGAGCAACCACTGGAGTGAATCGCGGACGCCTTCGTCATCATCGACGACGTAGACGGTGCCTTTTTTCGGAATCAAGCTCATGGAAATCCTTTAACCATCAATGCGCGTTTTTACCGTCTTTAGCGCTTGTTGTTTCGACAGGCGTGAGAGCGGTTGTCAGCAGGGGCTCGACTGGGAGCCAGAACGTGAACTGGCACCCCACAACCTCGTCGCCATTGTAGAGGTTCTCTGCCTGCATTCGTCCCTGGTGGGACTCCACGATACTGCGGCAGAGCTTCAGGCCAATGCCCATGCCTTCGGCCTTGGTGGAGTAAAAGGCTTCATAAAGCCGGGCGGTCACTTCAGGCGACAGACCCTTTCCGGAATCAAGTATCGAAAACTCCACAACGCTCTGGTCTTCAATTTGTTTAGGGACTACGCGCAGTTCGACGCTGCGCCCCGAACTCGGACGCTTGGCCTGTTGAATGGATTCGGCAGCATTTTTCATCAGGTTGATCAGTACCTGTTCAATCAAGATCGGATCGACGAGGATGGGCGGCAGTCGGGCCGCGATGTAGTGGCTGAGTCGAACATGGTGGCGGCGCAATTCAATTTCAGCGAGTTCAAGCGCGTTGCTCACTATGGTGGCGACGTCGGCCAAACTGCGGTTGGGTTCGCTGCGCTTCACAAATGAACGGATGCGCTGAATGATCTGGCCGGCGCGTTGCGCTTGGTTTGCAGTTTTTTCAAGGGCACCCAGCAGGTCTTCGGTGCTGATGTTGTTGTCTTGGATCCGCGAGACCATGCCATTGCAATAGTTGTTGATGGCGGTGAGTGGTTGGTTCAATTCATGCGCCACACTGGAAGCCATTTCGCCCATGGTGATCAGTCGACTGGCGGATTGCGCTCGTTCTGCTTGCAGCGCTGACTGCTCTTCTGCATGCCGACGCGGCGTGATGTCGGTGGCAATCACCATCTGGGCGAGTCGGCCATCGACCCAGGTCAGGTAGCGTGAGCGGACTTCCAGCCATTTCCCCAGTTCAGGTACAAAGATCTCTGCATTTTCGGATTGCGCCGTGGTCAGGGCGTCAGTCGGCAGGCCTGCCAAACCGTCGACGTCCAAGTCATCATCAGTGGTCCTCACTGCCGGCATGCCAGCTTGTGCAATCAAGTTGACGTGACCCGACACCTCGTTACCGAACCAAGCGCGATAAAGTTTGTTCGCAAACAGCAGTTCCTCGCAGCCTAGCGGCGCGACCGAGACGGCCGCATCGAGCCCTTCCAGCACAGTGGTGAAGCGCTCGTAAGAGTGGGAGAGTTCTTCCCGGATCTGTTTAGACACAGTGATGTCGGTCATTGATGTCATCCAACCGGCTTGCTGCCCGCGCGGATCGATCAGCGGCGAGACATACATTCGGGCGTCAAAAATCGCGCCACCCTTGCGCTTGACGCGGACTTCAAAACCGCCTTGCGTGGAGCGACCTTTCAGCTCGTCTTCCAGTCTTGCTGCCAACCACTCGCGGTCTTGCTCGGGCCAGTAAGGGAAGGGGGCGACGCGCCCCACGAGTTCGTCCTCATTCCAGCCTGTCATTTGGCAAAAGGCGGGATTGACGTAGGTGATGCGGCCTTGCAGATCAAGTGCGCGCATGCCTGTCAGCATGGAGTTTTCCATGGCCCTGCGAAAGTTGGTTTCAGTGATCAGGGCCTCTTGCGCTTGGACTCGGCGTCGCGTGTGTCGCCAGTTCCCAAGCAACATCCACACTGTCAATGCGCTCAGCGCTGAGACGAGCCAGAAAAAACCACTGCCCACAACACCCAAGGAGGCGCGGTACCCCTGAGCTCGTATCAACAGCCCATTGCCGACTGGTGAGACGGGAACTTCATACACAGGGGCCTCGTCACTCCAAGGTAGGAGGCGCGCTGCTGATGTTCGTGTTGGTGGTAATCCGCCGGCAAGAACGACGCCTTGGTCGTTCAGCAACGCGACGGCGTATTTGGCACTGACTTCTGTTGGAATGCCAAAACGCAACAGTCCATCGATGGAGAATTCGCCCAAGATGACGCCGTCAAATTTCCCTTGTTCGTCTAGCGGTGTATGCAGTTGGAGTGTGGGAGCGATGGTGCCAGTGTCGTTACGCAAGGTGAGCGGCCTTGAATAGACCGGTTGCCGTAGGTCACGCGCGAGTCCGTAGGTGCTCTCGGTCTCGCCTTTTTTGAGCTGCTCTCCGATATTGCGTATTTGCGCCCCGTTAGCGCTTGACGATACATACGCAACTCTCACACGGCGTTGCGAATCGACCCAGGTCACCGCCAGCAGCTCTGGGTATTGGTTGATCAGCGTTTCGGCCTGCGAAACGAACTCGGCACTGTCGACTTCTTTATTGGAAATATCGCGACCGAGTCGCATCAACTGTTCTTGGCGTTCTAGCAATCGAAGCCGTAATCGCTGCTGGGCATATTCAACGTCGCGTCGTACAGCTTCTTGCTCGCGGTCAATTTCCTCGATTCTCAAGTAGCCAAAGGCCGCGATCACTGCCGCCAGAAAAAGGACGACCGAGAGCAGAGGACCCAGCGTGATGTAGCGGTCTTGACGTGAGGGAGATTGTTTCCCCCACCAACTGCGCAACCAGACCGTCCATCCCGTTTTCGCAGGGTTTGCATGGCTTTGAGTGGCTCTGCTCAATGTGTCGTTGTCATTCATGTAGAGCGCGAAGTTTATAGGAGCGAGCGATGTGGTTGGCGGCAAGTGCTGTGAATTGGATCGAAGCTGCTTTAATTTCTTAATGTGAAATGACTGCGCGCTATTTGAAATCTTGTAAAAAATATGAGAAACTCTCTGGCGTCGCTCAAATTGCGTTTACAAACTAATTGGTGAATAGGTTTGACGCTGTGCGCGGGTCAAAAAAATAGTACTTTTAATAAGCAGGAGACAAAATGGCTGCCAACCCACAACAAGCCGACATCGGCGCGTCCTTCGATAAGGACAATCAAGAAACCCGCGAATGGATGGACGCACTGTCCGCTGTGATCGAGAGTGAGGGCCCTGAGCGCGCTCACTTCCTTCTGGAGCAACTGCTCGAACATGCGCGGCAACAAAGCATTGACATGCCGTTCTCTGCCAACACCGGTTATGTCAATACCATTGAGGCTGACCACGAAGAGCGCTCCCCTGGCAATTTAGAACTTGAAGGTCGACTCCGCGCCTACATGCGATGGAACGCGATGGCCATGGTTGTCAAGGCCAACCGTCTACACCCGGTTGATGGCGGTGATCTGGGCGGTCACATCGGATCGTTTGCGTCGTTGGCCAACATGTTCGGTGCTGGCTTCAATCACTTCTGGCACGCCGAAAGTGAAAACCACGGCGGCGATTGTCTTTATATTCAGGGCCATGTGTCCCCAGGCGTTTATGCGCGGGCTTACTTGGAAGGGCGGCTGACTGAAGAGCAGTTGCTGAACTTCCGACAGGAAGTGGATGGCAAGGGTTTGTCCAGCTACCCGCACCCGAAACTCATGCCTGAGTTTTGGCAGTTCCCCACCGTCTCCATGGGTCTCGGCCCCTTGATGGCTATTTACCAAGCCCGTTTCCTGAAGTACCTGCATGCCCGTGGCATTGCAAACACTGAAAACCGCAAGGTCTGGGTTTTCTGCGGTGACGGCGAAATGGACGAAGTCGAATCGATGGGCGCGATTGGTTTGGCCGCTCGTGAAAAACTCGATAACTTGGTTTTTGTCATCAACTGCAACCTGCAGCGGCTCGACGGTCCGGTGCGCGGCAACGGCAAGATCATTCAGGAACTCGAAAGCGAGTTCCGGGGTGCTGGCTGGAACGTTCTTAAATTGATCTGGGGTAGCAACTGGGATCCACTGCTGGCGCGCGACAAGGATGGCGCTTTGCGCAAGGTCATGATGGACACCGTGGACGGCGATTACCAAGCCCTGAAAGCCAACGATGGCGCGTATGTGCGCAAGCATTTCTTCGGCAAGGATCCGAGGACGCTGGAGATGGTTTCCAAGATGAGCGATGACGACATCTGGAATTTGCGCCGGGGTGGTCACGATTCGCAGAAAGTCTACGCGGCCTTTCACGCCGCCGTGAACCACAAAGGCCAGCCAAGCGTGCTGCTGATCAAGACCGTCAAGGGTTTTGGCATGGGGAAGATTGGCGAGGGCAAGAACAACGTGCACCAAACCAAAAAGCTGTCCGACGAAGACATCAAAGCCTTCCGCGACCGCTTCAATATCCCTATCCCAGACAGCCAGTTGGCCGACATTCCGTTCTATAAGCCGGCTGACGATACGCCAGAAATGCGCTACCTGCACGAGCGCCGCAAGGCTCTCGGTGGGTACTTGCCGCATCGCCGCGTCAAAGCTGATGAGCAGTTCACCGTGCCATCGCTCGACACCTTCAAATCGGTGATCGACCCCACGGCTGAAGGCCGGGAAATCTCGACCACGCAAGCCTATGTGCGTTTCCTCACTCAGTTGTTGCGTGATCAGGCGCTCGGCCCGCGCGTGGTGCCGATTTTGGTCGACGAAGCCCGTACATTTGGCATGGAAGGCCTGTTCCGTCAGATCGGTATTTACAACCCCGATGGTCAGCAATACACGCCTGTCGACAAAGACCAGGTGATGTACTACAAGGAAGACAAAAAGGGCCAGATCCTGCAGGAAGGTATCAATGAAGCCGGCGGTATGAGCAGCTGGATTGCGGCGGCCACCTCGTACAGCACCAACAACCGGATCATGATCCCGTTCTACGTGTACTACTCAATGTTCGGCTTCCAGCGCATTGGCGATCTCGCTTGGGCTGCTGGCGACATGCAGGCACGTGGCTTCCTGTTGGGCGGCACGTCTGGACGCACCACACTGAATGGTGAAGGCCTGCAGCACGAAGACGGTCACAGCCATATTTTGGCGAGCACCATTCCCAACTGCATCAGCTACGACCCGACATTTGCCCACGAAGTTGGCGTGATCCTGCACCATGGCTTGAAGCGCATGGTGGAAAAGCAGGACAACGTGTATTTCTACCTCACGCTGTTGAACGAAAACTATGCGATGCCTGGCCTGACGGCTGGCACCGAAGAGCAGATCATCAAGGGCATGTACTTGTGCAAACCGGGCGGTAAGTCTGCCCAGCGCGTGCAGTTGCTGGGCTCTGGCACCATCCTGCGTGAAAGCATTGCTGCGCAAGAGTTGCTCGCCAAAGACTGGGGTGTCGCTGCCGATGTCTGGAGCTGCCCAAGCTTCAACGAGCTGACCCGCGAAGGCCAGGACTGTGAGCGTCATAACCTGTTGAACCCGACGGCTGAGCCACGTGTTTCTTTTGTCAGCCAGCAGCTGGGCAAGAGCGAGGGCCCCGTGGTTGCATCGACCGACTACATGAAGGCCTACGCTGAACAGATTCGCTCATTCATTCCAAAGGGCCGCAACTACAAAGTGCTAGGCACCGATGGTTTTGGTCGAAGCGATTTCCGCAGCAAACTGCGCGAACACTTTGAGATTGACCGTCACTACATCGTCTTGGCAGCACTCAAGGCACTCAGCGAAGATGGCAAGTTACCGGTCGCAAAGGTCGCTGAGGCGATCAAAAAATACGGCATCAATACCGACAAAATCAACCCGCTTTACGCTTAAGCCTCGGCCCACAGCGACTGACGAACTGGAGACAAAAACATGGCATTGATAGACATCAAGGTTCCCGATATTGGCGACTTCGACGAGGTGACAGTGATCGAGATCCTGGTCAAACCGGGTGACACGGTCAAGGCAGACCAATCACTTCTGACCGTCGAGTCCGACAAGGCCTCGATGGAAATTCCATCGAGCCACGGCGGCGTGGTCAAAGAACTCCGAGTCAAGCTGGACGACAAAGTCAAGCAAGGCTCGGTCGTGCTGGTGCTTGAAGCTGAGGCGGATGTCTCTGCCGCACCTGCGCCTTCTGCTGCCTCGCCAGCACAGCCACCTCCCGTAGCGCAAGCCGCAGCAGTGGCTGCGCCTGTGGCCGTTGCGAGCGCAGCCGCTGCTACCGTCCCGCCTGCGCTGGAAGTCCCCGCGCATGAACCGACCGCGGTGTCTGGCCAACTGCCACATGCATCGCCTTCCGTGCGCAAATCCGCGCGCGAAATCGGTGTGCCGCTGGCCGAAGTCAAAGGCAGTGGGCCCAAAGGCCGCATCACCTTGGACGACGTGCAAAGCTTCGCCAAGTCGGTGATGGCTGGCGACGTGCGAACCCAAGCGCAGACGGCCAAAGTACCCGCTGGTTCGGGTGGATCTGGAGGCGACGGCGCTGCTTTGGGCTTGCTGCCATGGCCGAAGGTTGACTTTGCCAAGTTCGGACCGATTGAGCGCAAGGAGATGAGCCGCATTAAGAAGATCAGCGGCGCCAACCTGCTGCGCAATGCGATCATGATTCCGGCTGTCACCAACCACGATGACGCTGACATCACGGACCTCGAGGCCTTCCGTGTATCGACCAATAAAGAGAATGAGAAATCTGGTGTCAAGGTCACTATGCTGGCCTTCTTGATCAAGGCCTGCGTGGCCACGCTCAAAAAATACCCGGAGTTCAACAGCTCCCTCGACGGCGATGCGATCGTCTACAAAAACTACTGGCACATCGGCTTTGCAGCTGACACTCCCAACGGTTTGATGGTGCCGGTGATTCGCGATGCTGACCAAAAAGGTGTCTTGCAGCTCAGCCAGGAAATGGGCGAGTTGGCCAAGAAAGCCCGCGATGGCAAGTTGAGCTCGGCTGAAATGTCCGGTGCCACGTTCACCATCTCCAGCCTGGGCGGCATTGGCGGCAAGTATTTCTTGCCGATCATCAACGCCCCAGAAGTTGCAATCATGGGCGTGTCCAAAAGCACGATGGAGCCGGTGTGGGATGGCAAGCAATTTGTGCCGCGCCTCATGCTGCCGATGAGCTTGACTTGGGACCACCGCGTCATTGACGGCGCCGCTGCGGCCCGATTCAATGCGTACTTGGGTCAAATTCTGGGTGATTTCCGCCGCGTCTTACTTTGAGAATCGCCACATGACAACGCTGGTCATTGTGAAAAAAAACGGTCTGGTGGCGATCGCTGCTGACACCTTGGTGACTTTCGGCGACACCCGGTTGAGCAGCCGCTTTGAGTCGAACAGCAAGATCTTTAAGATCGATACGATGACGGGTAGTAGCTACATTGGGATGGCCGGGACCGTGGCGCATTTTCCTGTGTTGCGCAAAGCGCTGGCCTCCTTGCCGCGTGACCAACTGCGCTTTGGCAGCAAGGACGAAGTGTTCGATACGTTCACGCTGTTGCACCCAGTTCTGAAAGAAAGTTTTTTCTTGCAGACAAAGGAAGATGACAACGACCCCTACGAGTCCAGCCAGTTCAGTGTGGTCATCGCCAACGCAACGGGCATCTACGGGCTTTACAGCTACCGCGAAATTTTTGAGTTCAAAGAATTTTGGGGCATCGGCTCTGGCCGCAGTTTTGCGCTCGGTGCCATGCACAACAGCTGGGACAAAGCCAAAACAGCGCGCGAAGTCGCCTTGGCCGGCATTCATGCCGGCATCGAATTTGACAAAAACTCCGCCGGACCGGTGGAAGTGTTCACCCTCAAGTTGAAAGCAAGCAAATGAGTCAAGCCCATCTGATCGAAGTCAAAGTGCCAGACATCGGCGACTTTGCAGAAGTCACCATCATCGAAGTCTTGGTCAAGCCAGGCGACACCATCAAGGCTGAACAAAGCTTGATCACCGTTGAGAGCGACAAAGCCTCGATGGAAATTCCAGCGAGCCATGCTGGCGTGGTCAAGGAACTCAAAGTCAAGTTGGGCGATGCCGTCAAAGAGGGCTCGGTTCTGCTGATGCTGGAAGTCGCTGATGCGGCCGAAGTCCCAGCGACTGCACCCGTTGCCGTTGCTGCGCCATCTGCCAGCGCGCCAGTTTCGGCCAGCCCAGCTGCAGCCCCGACAGTGGCTGCACCCACCGCTGCCAGCTTTGCCGGCAGCGCTGACCTTGAGTGCGACATGCTGGTACTAGGCGCTGGCCCCGGTGGTTATTCGGCGGCTTTCCGCGCGGCGGACCTCGGCTTGAAAGTCATCTTGGTTGAACGCTACGCCACCCTCGGTGGTGTTTGCCTGAACGTTGGCTGCATCCCATCCAAAGCGCTGCTGCACGTCGCCGCCGTGATGGACGAGGTCAAGCATTTCGACTCGCTCGGCGTGAGCTTTGGCGAACCCGTGCTCGACATCAACAAGCTGCGCACGCACAAAGAAAAAGTCGTTGGCAAGCTCACCGGCGGTCTGGCCGCCATGGCCAAGATGCGCAAGGTCACCGTGGTTCGTGGCTACGGTAATTTTGTCGGTGCCAACCATGTGGAAGTCAATGAGACCTCGGGCGACGCGCAAGCGCAAACTGGCAAGAAGCAAACCATTGCGTTTAAGAAGTGCATCATCGCCGCCGGTTCCCAAGCTGTGCGACTGCCGTTCATGCCGGAAGACCCACGCGTGGTTGATTCGACTGGCGCGCTTAACCTCAAGGAAGTGCCCAAGCGCATGCTCATCTTGGGTGGCGGCATCATCGGCTTGGAGATGGGCACGGTTTACAGCACCCTCGGTGCACGCCTTGACGTGGTCGAAATGATGGACGGCCTGATGCAAGGCGCTGATCGCGACTTGGTCAAAATCTGGCAAAAAATGAATGCACCGCGTTTTGACAACATCATGCTCAAGACCAAAACCGTGGCCGCTAAAGCGACACCGGCCGGTATTGAAGTCACCTTCGAAGGCGAGGGCGCTCCAGCGCCGCAAACCTACGACTTGGTGCTGCAAGCGGTTGGTCGCACTCCAAATGGCAAGAAGATTTCTGCTGACAAAGCTGGCGTCAACGTCAGCGACCGCGGTTTCATTCCGGTCGACATTCAGATGCGAACCAACGTGCCGCACATCTTTGCCATTGGCGACATCGTCGGCCAGCCCATGCTCGCGCACAAAGCTGTTCACGAAGCGCATGTGGCCGCTGAAGTGATCGCGGGTGAGTTGCTCGGCAACAAGGAATTGGCCAGTGCGGCTTTCAATGCCCGTGTGATTCCGAGCGTTGCGTACACCGACCCCGAAATCGCTTGGGTTGGCCTGACTGAAGACCAAGCCAAGGCGCAAGGGATCAAGGTTAAAAAAGGGCTGTTTCCTTGGACGGCATCAGGCCGCGCGATTGCCAACGGTCGCGACGAAGGTGTCACCAAGCTGTTATTTGACGATAGCCCGGAAGCGCACGGTCACGGCAAGATTTTGGGTGGCGGCATGGTCGGCACACATGCTGGCGACATGATTGGTGAAGTCGCCTTGGCGATCGAGATGGGCGCTGACGCCATTGATATTGGTAAGACGATTCACCCGCATCCAACCTTGGGTGAAAGCATCGGCATGGCCGCGGAAGTCGCGCATGGCAGTTGCACTGATTTGCCACCTTCACGAAAGTAATTGAGAAGCGAACTTCCATTCCTTGGAATCATCTGACTCTCAAGTGAAAGAGCCCGGATCTGGAAAGGTCTGGGCTTTTTCTTTTTTCAAAGGCACAATCATTAAAATTACAAAAACCGCTTCTGCGCTTTAAAACGCGGGTGGTTTGCCAGTCGCTTGTTTATCGGACGTTTAAGTCGCTCAACCCTCGGGAGCCCCATGGACACTGCTCTTCTTGTTGTCATCTTGCTGCTCATGCTGCTGTTGTGTTGTTTCTTGTTGTTCTATTTTTTTACGCAACAAAGTCTTCGCGACATCACCGTTCGCTTGAACACCATGCTGCAGCCGCCACCCGCTCCGCCAAAAAATCCAGAGTCGATACGCCGTGATCGTGCTATTGCGCATGACAAACTGGTGCTGCTGGAAGCCGACCTGACCAAGAACCCGCGTGAAG
Organism: Comamonadaceae bacterium; assembly: GCA_947378785.1. Classification (GTDB taxonomy): domain Bacteria; phylum Pseudomonadota; class Gammaproteobacteria; order Burkholderiales; family Burkholderiaceae_C; genus Polaromonas. The sequence goes on along the minus strand of CANCLK010000025.1, from coordinate 22,761 downwards.
ACCTGACGGCAGAAGAGCTCGCCAGCATTGACCAGCTCAGCAAAAGTATCAGAACGTGTATTGCTCAGCTCAAGAAGTCGGGCGACTGGGTCGGTATGCCGTTTGATTTTGAATGGTCGGACATCCTAGATCGGCTGCCCAATGTGAATCAGCTCTACCGTAAGGCGATAGCGATGGAGAGTGAGCCTGAGATTCAAGCGCAGGCTGAGGAGAGTCAGACAATGTCCAGCAGGTCGGGATCCATCAGCCAGCGCCGCTGAGCATAAATGGTCAGTGGAGGGACCGGCTGAGGTGGGACTTGACTAGCGCTTGGAAAAAGATCCGGCGATGGGGTCTGGATTGACCTGGGAGCGGAGTGTCGCAGCCACGGATTGACTGGCGTCATCTTGGGCGGTGTCGACCCGGCGGGCGCCATCAAAGCGTCGGTTCCAATACGCCGCAGCCAGACTTTCTACGCGCACCTCAGCGCCAGGCTTTGGCGAGTGGATGAACTTACCGTCGCCGATATAGATGCCAACATGGCTGAAGGCTCGGCGCATGGTGTTAAAAAAAACCAAGTCACCCGGAACCAAGTCTTTTTTCTCGATATTTTGTGTGGCCGCCGCCTGTTGCTCCGCGCGTCGTGGCAGCACCAAGCCGATGGCCTGTTCGTAAATCGCTTTGACGAAGCCGCTGCAGTCAAAGCCGGTTTCCACCGTGTTGCCGCCGCGCTGGTAGGGGACCCCAAGAAATCCGATCGCGTGCACCACGAGCTCGGAGGCTTTCAAGCTGACGTTTTGCCGAACTTGCTGGATCTGTGACAGCAAGCCTTTGTCGGCGAGCCACGTGTCCAGTTCGTCTGCGGGTGCCGCTTGTGCGCCCGTGTTGAGAAAAACGCCCAACATCAAAGTGAGGCAGGGAGCAAAAGAGAGCTTGACCAGTCGAAAACGCATCGACGGAGCTTACTGAAGAGGCGGCCCAGCGTCAAGCCCGAATTCAATCTTTGCACAAGGGCGACCCACATCCTGACCTTCGGTTATTTCAGCTTCCGCCAGTGGCGCATGCCTGTGTCGTCAAACTAACCTGATCCGCATCTCTATAAAATGGCCGTCGTCCATCCACTTTCGTGAGTCCGTGTGTCTGATCGTTTCAAAGTCCTTTTTCAATACGTCCTGCCAAAGCAGGCCATCACGACTTTTGCTGGCTTTGTGGCTTCGCGCCAGCGCGGTTGGATCACCACGGCGCTGATCCGCTGGTTCGTCGGTAAGTATGGTGTCAACATGAGCGAAGCGGCTAATTCAGACATCACCAGCTATCTCTCGTTCAACGATTTTTTTACCCGAGCCTTAAAACCAGAAGCGCGCCCTCTGGCCAGTGCTGCTTGGATCTGTCCCGTTGACGGCGCTATCAGCCAATTTGGTCGGATTGAGGATGGGCAGATTTTTCAGGCCAAGGGGCATCATTATTCGACCACCGCGCTGGTCGGTGGCGATGCGCAGCTGGCCGCACAGTTTCGAAACGGCAGCTTTGCCACGATCTACCTGAGCCCGCGTGATTACCACCGCATTCACATGCCATGTGATGGTCGCTTGCTGCGCATGATCTATGTGCCGGGCGATCTGTTTTCCGTCAACCCCGTCACTGCGCGTGGTGTGCCCGGTCTTTTTGCGCGCAACGAACGTTTGGTTTGTGTCTTCGACACGCCGCATGGGGTGATGGTCTTGACGTTGGTCGGTGCGACGATTGTCGGCAGCATGGCGACGGTCTGGCATGGCGTTGTGAATCGCTCGCGCCAAGGCACGGTGCGCGAATGGCACTACGCGGAGCAAGCACCGGTGGTCCTGAAAAAAGGGGATGAGATGGGCCGCTTTTTGCTCGGCTCCACCGTGGTGTTGCTGTTTCCAGCGGCTCCGTTGCAGTTCAACCTTGACTGGCAAGCTGGCGGGCCGGTGCAACTGGGCGAAGCCATGGCGACCGCATGAGCTATAGCGTTCGTTTGTTTGCGTATGAAGATGTCAGTGAGCTTGAAAAGCGCGCGGCAGAAAAGCGTTTTTGCACCGCCTTGAATGAAGCCTTGGGCGATGCTGCACTGGTGCTGCCTGTGTATTTGGTTTACCGCAAACTGGTGGCTGTTTATGGCGAGTCGCCATCACCGGATGTCTTGAGCACCGAAGAGCTGGAAATTTTCAACCAATGGCAGGCCGCTGAATCGGCCGCGCTGACGGCGGCCTTGGGTCCGCATCGCTACATGGGCGAAGCGGAGTTTGATATCAGGGCGTGAGGTCGTCGTCACCTTCATCGAAGCCATCGGCATGATGCGCTGGCATTTCACCGGCAGGGCGAACTCGGCGGTGACCGTCTTTGGCAACGACCTCCACAAAGAACTGTTCTGCGCCTTCAGCCACAGCGGCGTCGATGCGTGTGATGATCTCTGCCAAATGCACGGTCTCAGCTGATTCTTCAGTGTTGCCGAACTTGCAGTCAAAGTCCCAAAAATCCACGCCTGTTGGCAACGGAACACGCCGTTGGCGTTTGACGTACTTGCGGATCTCGTGTTTGTGGGCGTCCAGCACGCGGTCCGGGTTTTTGCCTTCGACCTGAAGTTTGAACGTTTTTCTCACGGGCGCCTTTGATTGGGTGTTGATGTTGTGTGGTTGCGGTCTAGCGCATATGGATGCAGTGCGGTGCTTTGCGCTCGCCTGTCGGAAGGCCATGATTATGCGGCCTCAAGCGTCGACCCGATCGGCGGGCGCTTAAAATCGACACTTTCGCTCTCAGAATTCCTCCCGCATGTCTTTTTCCACACTTGGCTTGTCGCCGACACTTCTTCGCGCTCTGGCCGGGCTGAACTACACGCAGCCCACCCCCGTGCAAGCGGCAGCTATTCCGCAAATTTTGGCTGGCCGCGATGTGCTGGCTTCGGCCGAGACCGGTTCTGGAAAGACGGCTGCGTTTTGCCTGCCGATTCTGCAAATGTTGGCGGCTGTTCCGAGCGGCCGACCAAGGCGGGTGAGGGCGTTGATTCTGGTGCCAACGCGTGAACTGGCCGTGCAAATTGGCGAGGTGGCACGCCTGTTGTCCTTGCAAGTGGCACCCGAGCTCAAAGTGACCGTGGTCTTTGGCGGGGTTTCTATCAATCCGCAGATGATGGGTTTGCGCAGCGGCACCGACTGGGTGGTGGCCACGCCCGGTCGCCTGCTGGACCTGATTGACCATAACGCGCTCGACTTGTCGGCGGTGCAGACGTTGGTGCTCGACGAAGCCGATCGGCTGCTCGACCTCGGTTTTGACGAGGAGCTCAAGCGGATTTTGGCCTTGCTGCCAGTCCGCCGACAAAACTTGTTTTTCTCAGCCACTTTGCCCGCACCGGTGCAGGCTTTGGCTGCCGGTTTGCTGCAATCCCCGGCGCGCGTTGAAGTGCTGCCCGAGGTACTTGAAATCAGCGCTATCGCGCAATTGGCGATTGAAGTCGACAGCAGTCGGCGCACTCAGTTGCTACGTCACCTTATCGCGCAAAAAAAATGGAGCCGTGTGCTGGTTTTTGTGGCCACCAAACACGCCGCCGAGATGGTGGCCGACAAGCTCCGCAAGGCCGGGTTGCAAGCGGAGCCTTTTCATGGCGAGCTGAGCCAAGGGAAACGCACGCAGGTACTGCTTGATTTTAAAAATTCAGATGTCAAAGTGGTGGTGGCGACCGATGTAGCGGCTCGCGGCTTGGACGTGGCACTGCTGCCGGTGGTCGTCAATTACGACTTGCCTCGCTCGGCGGTTGACTACGTTCACCGCATTGGTCGAACAGGGCGGGCTGGCGAGTCTGGCCTGGCGGTGAGCTTTGTCAGCCCCGCCACAGAGGCACATTTCCGATTGATTGAAAAGCGTCAAGGCGTGAGCGTGGCGCGCGAGCAGGTGCCTGGTTTTGAGCCGATGGAGGTAGCGCCGGTGTTAGCAAGCACTGAAAGTCGCAGTGCTGCGGGCGAGTCTACGGGTGGCATCAAAGGCAAGCGACCGAGCAAGAAAGACAAGCTGCGCGCGGCGGCCCTGCAGGCGACTGGCGAAGACGCCTGACATCAGTTCATCGGTGTTGTGCCAACTGTGACTGCGTCCAACGCACGATGTCAGCCGTCCCCATAGCACCCGCTTGACGGGCGATTTCCCGGCCATTCAAAAACAGCGCCAAGGTCGGAATGCTGCGGATGTTGTAGCGTGCCCCCAAGCTTTGCGCTTCTTCGGTATTGACCTTGGCCACCCGGACCTGAGGCTCAAGTTGTTGCGCGGCTTGCTCATAGGCCGGTGCCATCTGCCGGCATGGCCCGCACCAAGGTGCCCAGAAATCCACCAATACCGGAATTTGATTGCGCTGCAAGTGTTTCTCAAAAGCAGCTTCAGACATGGCCACGGACTGGCCGTTGAACAGCGCTTGGTGGCATTGCCCACAGTCAGTCGACTTGCCCAGATCAGCCTTGGCAACGCGGTTGGTGGTCTGGCAGTGCGGGCAAACAACGTGCCAAGTTGCAGGGGGTGTGGAAGCCGTCTGAGTTGTCATGGGACTTTTTTAACGCTGAGTAGAAACGTATTTGGGGACGGCCAGCCGCGCTTCAAGCCTGTGCGTTTGTTGGTATCCAGACCCCAAGGCGTTCCGTTGTTCTATAGACCTTTAAAATCAAGCGCCCTGAGACTTGGTCTGCTGTTTTAGCGGCGCTGGCATATCGCCTATTTTTCTCGTCTACTTTTCACCTGGATTGAACCCTTGAACGCTTCCGATTCGCACCTCCCGCTCAATGATGGCACCTTTGCCGATGAGCCCAGCCTTGTCCAGCAGCCGCGTTTGTGGCAAGACGATGGCTGGACTGCACGGGTGCTGAAAAATGAAGACGATGACGGCTGGGCCGTGGCCATGATCAAAGACGGCGAACCCGAACCCGCCTTGATCGGGCCTTGGACGATGGGCCGCGACAAGAAAAATCCGAAGCCGCTCGACGGCACGGCTTTCAACACACTGGTGAAGACGGCTTCTGAGTTTGTTCGCCGCCACGAACAGCAATTGCATGCATCGCTTCACCAGAGCATCACCGTCACCGCCGGTACTGCACGTGTGACGGTGTCGCTTGACATCGTGCCTGACGAAGACAACCCCTATGGCACCCTGAGTGCTCATGATGACGCTGGCGAGTTACTCGCCGAAGTGCGTGTGTCGGCATCGTTCAAACTCAGCCGCAGCAGCGCCATCGCTTGGGCTGAGAAGCAATTCAAGAAGCCGAGCTGAAAGCAATGGCCACTGTGAAGGGTGCAGCCCGTGCCTGCGGCATTGACTTCGGCACCTCCAATTCAACGGTCGGTTGGCACAGACCGAGTCAGGCCGCGCTGCTGGCGCTGGAGGGCGACAAACTGACCTTGCCATCGGTGGTTTTTTTCCACGCTGAAGACAGCGTGACCAGCTACGGTCGTGCGGCTTTGGCCGACTACCTCAGCGGCGACGAAGGCCGCCTTATGCGCTCCCTGAAAAGCCTGCTCGGGACGTCATTGATGGATGACTTCACCGAAGTCGCAGGTCGGGTCCTGCCGTTTCGGGAACTGCTTGCGCTTTTCATTGGTGAGCTCAAAAGCCGCGCAGAGGTGTCAGCTGGACAAAGTTTCAGCAGCGCTGTGATCGGGCGTCCGGTCTACTTCGTTGATGACGATCCACAAGCAGACAAGGTGGCCGAAAATACACTCGCCGAGATCGCCCGCGCGGCGGGTCTGCGTCACATCGAGTTTCAGTACGAGCCGATTGCCGCTGCGTTTGATTACGAGTCACAGATCAGCCAGGAGGAACTGGTGCTGGTGGTCGACATTGGCGGCGGCACCTCAGACTTTGCACTGGTTCGGCTGGGACCTGATCGGGCTCGCAAGCTTGAACGCAAAGACGATATTTTGGCCAGCGGCGGCGTGCACATTGGCGGCACGGACTTTGACAAACACCTCAGTCTGGCTGGCGTCATGCCCTTGCTGGGGCTGGGTAGCCAACTCAAAAGTGGCTTGGAAGTGCCTTCGTCGCCATACTTCAATCTGGCCACTTGGCACACCATCAACCAAGTCTACACACGCAAGGCTTGGGCGCAGATTGTCGAAGTGACGCGCGAAGGGCGCGAGCCAGAGAAGCTGCAAGCTTTGCAAAATTTGGTGCAGCAAAAAGACGGCCATTGGCTGGCGCTGCAGGTCGAGGCTGCCAAGATCAATCTATCCACTGAGTCAGAAGCCACTCTGGATTTGAGCCGGCTTGGCGTGTCAAAAGATCTGCTTCTACAGCGGGCTGTTTTTGACCATGCCATTGCGATCCTGGTGGGCCGCATTGGAGAGACAGTCAACAAACTGCTGCGCGATGCAGGTGTCGCCGCTGATCAAGTCGACACGGTATTTTTCACCGGTGGTTCGAGTGGTGTACCGCTGTTGCGCCAGAGCGTTGGCGTACTGTTGCCCCAGGCGCAACGCATAGAAGGCGATTTGTTTGGCAGCATTGGTGCGGGTTTGGCGATTGATGCTGCCCGCAAGTTTGGTTGAATCAACCGCCATGTCAGGCTGCTGAATCCGTTTTTTTTCAGGGCGCTAGGGTGCTTGTTCTGCCGCAGGCGCTTCTTTGTAATGTTGCCCAAGCTTTTTCTGGCAGCAACTTCAAAACGCTTCTGGATACCCCAGCAGTCCCGTAATTTTCAGAACTGAGCGGTTTGCCTTCAGTGCTGCCGGCGAAGAAACTGACACTTTTCCAAATGTCCAGATCGCTGTTGCATGAAATTTCAAGCTCTGCAATGACGGACTGAAAGCTGAGGTCTTGCTTCCTTTGAAGCACTGGGTAAGTGATACGGGTGATCACATCGCGCTTCTCGCCGCGACTGCGAAGGGATTCAAGATCCACTTCAATCGTGACGGCACTGACGCTTCCTGGTGCCTCGAGTACAAACCAAGTGGCGGCCTGTGTTGTAGGTGACAGCAAAAGAAGAAGAGCGAATAGCCGAGATGGGCATTTACTCCTCAAGAAATTGACCATTGAATATGTTAATACGTTATTAAAACGTAACTTTAACATTTGCTGAAGAGCTAAAGCAATAAAAAATGATTAAATTAATTTAGTTGTCAGTGCTCAACAATTCCAGCAACCGATCAAGCCCGCCTTCAGAGATCGCCACCATGGCTTGTTCGCGCACTTGCGGCTTAGCGTGGTACGCCACCGACAGCCCGGCAACGCTCATCATCGGCAGGTCATTGGCGCCGTCGCCCATGGCGATGGCTTCTAATGGGCTGATGCCCATCTGGGCACAGGTTTGCAACAGCATTTTCTTTTTCTCATCGCCGTCACAAATGTCGCCCCAAGGCTGATCCACCATGCGGCCGGTCAATAGACCGTCTTCGATTTCGAGGACATTGGAGCGCGTGAAATCAATGACCAGTTCGTCTCGCACGCGATCGGTGAAAAACGTAAAACCACCGCTCACCAACAGCACCTTCATACCCACTTTCTTGCAAGCTGCGACCAGCTCTGCCGCACCGGGATTCAGGCGTAAACGTTCACGGTAGACACCTTCCATGCTGTCCGCGTGCACGCCTTTGAGCAGCGCAACGCGCTGGCGCAAGCTTTCCTTGTAGTCTGCGATCTCCCCGCGCATCGCCGCTTCGGTGATGGCAGAGACCTCGGCTTTGCGACCCACCGCATCGGCAATTTCGTCGACGCATTCGATGTTGATCAGCGTTGAGTCCATGTCAAATGCAATCAATTTGAAGTCGCTGAGGGGTCGTTTATTGACGTTCGACTTGACGTCAAGGCCGGGGCCGTAGGGAAGGGCTGTGTTGCTTGTCATTGAGGTCAATTTAGAGGGTGTCGAGGTGATTTTGAGTTGCTGTTTCAGAGCGTTTTTGCCGATACGGTCGGCACGGCATCAACGCGAGGTTGGCCGAGCGAGCGCAGTACATCTCGCACCATCTGGGCTCGGTCTTTGGGTTCAGGCAGTTCGCGCTCAATACGCAACTTGTCGTTACCAGCGAGCTTGATGTGCTTGTTTTTCTGGATCAAATGCATGATCGCCATGCTCTCGATTGGTGGATCTTTCTGGAAGGTGATGTGGATCACGCCCGGCGCTGCATCGACCTTCACCACGCCATAGGGCTTGGCCAGCACACGCAGGCGGTGCATGTCGATGAGGGTCTGGCCCTGCGGCGGCAACTTGCCAAAGCGATCGACAATTTCTTCGAGCAAGTTGTCGATCTGATCGGCCGTTTTGGCGACTGCGAGTTTTTTGTAAAAGCTCAAGCGCAAGTGCACATCGCCGCAATAGTCATCCGGTAGCAGGGCGGGTGCATGCAGGTTGATTTCCGTGCCAACGTGGAGGGGATTCAGCAAGTCAGGTTCAATGCCGGCTTTTAAGCAACGCACGGCCTCGGACAGCATTTCGTTGTAAAGTTGGAAGCCGACTTCGAGCATGTTGCCGGACTGGTTTTCACCCAGCACTTCGCCGGCGCCGCGAATCTCCAGATCGTGCATGGCCAAGTAAAAGCCTGAGCCGAGTTCTTCCATTTGTTGAATCGCGTCGAGCCGCTGGCTGGCCTGCTTGGTCAGGCCTTCAATGTCGGGCACCATCAGGTAGGCATAGGCTTGGTGGTGGCTGCGACCCACGCGGCCACGCAGTTGGTGCAGCTGCGCCAGGCCGAACTTGTCAGCGCGCGCCATGACGATGGTGTTGGCAGTCGGCACGTCGATGCCGGTCTCGATGATGGTCGAACACAGCAGCAGGTTGTAGCGCTGCGCGACAAAATCCTTCATGACTTTTTCAAGTTCGCGCTCGGGCATCTGGCCGTGCGCTACGGCGATGCGTGCTTCGGGCAGCAAGGCTTCCAGCTTTTCGCGTCGATTCTGGATGGTGTCGACCTCGTTGTGCAAAAAGTAAACCTGTCCGCCGCGCTTGAGTTCGCGCAGCACGGCTTCCCGAATCACACCATTGCTTTCGCTGCGCACAAAGGTTTTGATGGCCAGGCGCCGCTGCGGTGCGGTGGCGATGACGCTCAGGTCGCGCAGGCCTTCGAGAGCCATACCCAGCGTGCGCGGGATCGGTGTGGCGGTCATCGTCAGCACATCGACCTCGGCGCGAAACGCCTTCATGGTCTCTTTGTGGCGAACGCCAAAACGATGTTCTTCGTCAATGATGAGCAGACCCAAACGTTGAAACTTTGCGTCCTTGCTCAGTAGCTTGTGCGTGCCGACGACGATGTCCACCGTGCCGTCGGCAATGCCCTTCATGGCGGCGGTGATTTCTTTGGCCGATCGAAAACGGCTCATCTCTGCCACCTTGACCGGCCACTTTGAAAAGCGGTCGACCAGCGTTTGGTAATGCTGCTCTGCCAACAGCGTCGTCGGTGCCAGCAGGGCGACCTGCTTGCCGCCGGTGATGGCGATGAAGGCGGCGCGCAAAGCCACTTCGGTTTTTCCAAATCCCACATCGCCGCAGATCAGCCGGTCCATCGGGCGAGGGCTGATCATGTCTTGAATCACCGCGTGAATGGCGGCGCGCTGGTCGGCCGTTTCTTCAAAGCCGAAGTCGTTTGCAAAGGTTTCGTAGTCGTTAGGTGAATAGCGGAAGGCATGGCCCTCGCGGGCGGCTCGGCGAGCGTAAATATTCAGCAGCTCGGCGGCTGAGTCACGCACCTGTTCGGCAGCGCGACGCTTGGCCTTTTCCCACTGGCCACTGCCCAAGCGATGCAGCGGCGCTTCGTCGGCACTGACACCGGTGTAGCGGCTGATCTGATGCAACTGGCCGACGGGCACATACAGCGTCGCGTCGTCGGCATATTGCAGGTGCAAAAATTCGCTGGGCCCTTGACCCAAGTCCATGTTGATGAGGCCTTTGAAGCGGCCAATGCCGTGTGCGCTGTGCACCACCGGGTCCCCCACATTGAGCTCTGACAGGTCTTTGATCAGCGCTTCAACATCGCTGACTTGTTCTTGCTTTTTGTTGCGGCGGCGAATGGTGACGCCGGCAGCAAAGAGCTCTGTCTCGGTGACAAATTCAATGGCTTCTTCGGGCCAACTGAAGCCTTCGGCGAGCGCTGCCGTGGCAATGCCCAGCTTTTCATGACTGGTCTGAAAGTCTTCCAGCGATTCAAAGGCGGGTGGGCTGACGCTGCTGGCGCGCAAAAAGTCGAGCAGGCTTTCACGCCGGCCATCACTTTCGGCCAAGATCAAGACGCGATGCGCCGTGCTGGCAATGTGTTTTTTGAGTTTGCCGAGCGGGTCTTCTGCGCCCCGGACCACGGCCATTTCAGGCAGCTTTTGAAAGTGCGCGCTGTCGGCCACATCTTCTGCTGAAGCCCGCAAGGCGAGTTGGGGGTAATGGTTGGCGCGACTGTAAAACTCTTCAATGCCAAGGAACAGAGATTCCGGTGGAAGCGCCGGCCTTTCAGGCACGCCCTGAACCAAGCGGTAACGGTCTTTGGTGTCTTGCCAGAAGCGTTGAAATGCGGGTTCCAAGTCGCCGTGCAGCACGATGGTGGCATCTTCAGGGCGACTGCCGAGGTAGTCAAAGACGGTGGCGGTTTCTTCAAAAAATAGCGGCAGGTAATACTCAATGCCGGCCGTTGCCACGCCATTGCCCATGTCTTTGTAGATGCGGCTTTTGGTGGGGTCACCGTCGAGTAGTTCGCGCCAGCGGCTTCTGAACTTGGCGCGGGCGTCGTCGTCCATCGGAAATTCACGGCCTGGCAGCAGCCGCACTTCGGGCACCGGGTACAAGCTGCGCTGGCTGTCCGGGTCAAAGGTTCGAATGCTGTCGACTTCATCGTCGAACAGGTCAACCCGGTAAGGCACCAACGAGCCCATCGGGAACAGGTCGATCAGGCCGCCGCGCACCGCGTATTCGCCGGGGCTCACCACTTGGGTGACATGGCTGTAGCCGGCCAGCGTGAGCTGCGCCTTGAGCTTGGCTTCGTTGAGCTTTTGTTTGACCTTGAACTCAAAGGTGTAGCCAGCCAAAAAGCTCGGTGGTGCGAGTCGGTACAGCGCGGTGGTGGCCGGGACGATCACCAGGTCAGCGCCGGTGTCTTTGTCGCGCTGGCTGATGCGCCAGAGCGTTGCCAGACGTTCGCTGATTAAATCTTGATGGGGTGAAAAGGCGTCGTAGGGCAGGGTTTCCCAGTCCGGGAACATCACACAGCGCAGCTCGGGCGCAAAAAATACGAGTTCGTCGAGCAGGCGCTGAGCCGTGGTCGCATCCGGTGTGATGATGGCCGTGAGTTTGCCCAGCGCTTTTTCGCGCAGGCCCAGTCGGGCCAGCAGCAGAGCGTCGGCCGAGCCGACAGGTTGGGGCAGTGTGAAACGTTTGCCTGGAACGAGTTTGGGTAAATCCATGGGTACTCAGTAACACCGGAGACGCACTGACCGCGCCGTCCGGAAAACCATCAAAAAAACAAGCTATACGTGGCGCCAACGCCAAGCACCCCCAAACGGACGGATGGGGGTGCAGCAGCGATTTTAGAATCTATGATGAGTTCATGAGCGAGAACGTAGAAAAATCCCGGAATTCACCCGATTTTCAAAATGCAGAGCCGCCTGTTCGGGTCTTCATTTTGATTCCGTGTGCTGGGCAGGGCGCCCGTGCCGGGTTGCCGGAGGTTCGTGGCGTTGCCGGTTTACCCAAGCAATATCAGCCGATCGCCGGCACACCGATGATCATCCACACGGTCGAGGCCTTTCGGGCGCTTGGGTCTGCGTTGGCTGGGCTTTGGCTGGTGATCTCGCCAGAGGACAGCGACTTTGAGGACGTCTTTCCGGGCTTTAACGCAGAGGGCGAACATCTATTGCGTGTCGGTGGCGCGACCCGTTCTGCCACGGTTCAAAACGGTCTTCATGCATTGCTCAATACGCCGGGTGCCGCGCGAGCCAGTGACTGGGTGCTGGTTCATGATGCCGCCCGATGCTTGATTATCCCCGAGCAAATTGAGGCTTTGATCGCTGCTTGCCGTGACGATACCGTCGGTGGTTTGTTGGCCCAGCCCTTGGCCGATACCCTCAAGTCTGAACACCGCGATGAAAACGGTTCGCGGGTGGGTGCTACTTTAGATCGGGCTGGCAAGTGGCTGGCACAAACACCGCAAATGTTTCGCATCGGTGCTTTGTTGCAGGCGCTTGAGCAAGCCGCGCAAAGCGGACTCGTCGTCACCGATGAGTCCAGCGCGATGGAAGCCTTGGGCTTGTCGCCCAAATTGGTTCGCGGCAGCGCCCAAAATTTCAAGATCACTTATCCTGAAGACTTCGCCTTGGCTGAAGCCATCTTGCTGAGTCGACAAGGTTGATTCACACACCGTCTTAACCAAAACTCAAGACATCATGACATTGACTGAATCTGTCTCGCCTTCGCCACCATCAGTTCCACGTTTTCGCATCGGCGAAGGCTGGGACACCCATGCGCTGGTCGCCGGTCGCCCACTCATCATCGGTGGTGTCCACGTGCCCTATGAACGCGGCTTGTTGGGCCACTCTGATGCTGATGTTTTGTTGCACGCCATCACAGATGCGCTGCTCGGCGCTGCCGCCTTGGGTGACATTGGACGGCATTTTCCGGACACCGATGCGCAATTTAAGGGTGCTGATTCCATCGTCCTGTTGGTTGAAGCGGCCCGACGTGTGCGTGCGCAAGGCTGGTCGATCGGCAATATCGACAGCACGGTGATCGCGCAAGCACCCAAATTAGCGCCTCACATACCGGCCATGCAGCGCAGCATTGCGGCCGCTTTGGGCTTGGCGTTTGACCAAGTGAATGTGAAAGCCAAGACTGCCGAAAAGATGGGGCCTGTTGGCGAAGGCCTCAGCATGGAGGCGAGGGCAGTTGTCTTATTGGTCAGCCCGGTCGTAATTTAATATGTGCGGCCAGCCCCCCAGTGTCTGAATTGGCGAGTGAAAAGACACCGCCCATGCTGATGATGGTCTTTTCAACAATGGCCAATCCTAGGCCTGCTCCGGTGGCTGAGGTGCGCGCCGTATCGCCCCTGTAAAAGGGGCGTGTTAATTTGCGCAGACTGTCTTCTGGCACGCCGGCGCCATGATCCAAAATTTTCAGTTGCACCCACTGTCCGCTGGTTTTTGCTGCGATATCCACCGTGGCGAATGACGCACCAGGGCTCTTCCCGTAGCGGCGCGCATTTTCCAATAGATTTGTGATGGCGCGTAAAAGCTCCACCTTGTCGGCTTTCACCGTCAAGTCGGTTGAGATCTTGACAGTGACATGCAGATCTTTGTGGTCAGCGACTGTGTACAGAGCGGCTTCAACGATCGCGTTCAGATGAACAGTTTCGAGCTGCGTTTGATCGGGCCTTGCGTAGTCCATGAACTTGTCAATGATGGCGTCGAGTTGGCTGATATCGGCGGCCATGTGCTCACGGGCACTGTCGTCGCTCACGCTCATTTCAGTTTCCAAGCGCAGGCGGGCCAAGGGCGTGCGCAGGTCGTGCGAGATGCCCGCCATCATGATGGCTCGGTCCGTCTCCATCTTTGACAGCTGTTCGGCCATGCGATTGAAGCCGATATTGACTTCCCGAATCTCACTCGTGGTGGCTTTTTCATCCAGCAAGCTGGCGTCGAAATCCCCATCACGCATGCGTCCAGCTGCGTACGAAAGTTGCTTCAAGGGCCTGTTGATCAGGCCCGCAATGAAGGCCGCGCCAGCGAGCGACAACACCGCCGCGGTGGTCAACCAGATGGCCCATGTACTGCTGCGTGCCGGACCGACCCGCTCCAGATCTGTTTGCAGCCAATAAGCCTCTTCTTCAATGTGAAAGCCGACCCACAGGCTCGGTTGACCGTTGACCGATTTCGCCACGACCGTGCTGCTGCCCATGCGTTTGTAAAGCTCTTCGCTGATGCGAAGGCTCAGTGGATCAGATCCCAGCGGCACATAGCGGTCGCTGGCCTTTCGCGGGGTGATGCGCACACCTTCTTGCTCAGCCAGTGTCTTGATCAGGGACACGCGTGCAATGGCATCAGCGTAGCGTAATCCCGCATGGCTGAGGTTCACCAACGAGGCGATTTGTTGGGCGTTTTGAATCGCTCTGGGTTCTGATTCGAGCGAACTGAAGGTTTGCAGCCACGTCACGATGGAGACCAGCAGCAGCACCGCCAAGAAGAAAAAAGTGCGCCAAAACAAGCTGACGCCAGCCCTGGGCAGCACGTCGAGCTGGGTACTAGAGTTTTCCAGAAGACTCTGGTGGGGTGTGCTCATTTGGGGGGCCGGGGGACGGTGGGAATTAGATGAGCCGATACAGCACAAGATGTATTGTGCCGCTGAAGTCCTGGTGACTCAGCGCTTGAGGTCTAGAGTCACCTCAATCCGACACGTCAGTTCGTACCGTCCGGCACAAACACATAGCCGACACCCCAGACCGTCTGGATAAAGCGCGGAACAGCGGCGTCAACCTCTATCAGTTTTCGCAGGCGCGAGACCTGGACGTCAAGACTTCGGTCGAAAGGCTCAAATTCACGTCCGCGTGCCATTTGCGCTAACTTCTCACGCGACAGGGGTTGGCGGGGATGTCGTACCAGCGTTTTCAGCATGGCGAATTCGCCTGTGGTCAAAGGTAACTCTTCGCCATTTTTGTGCAGTGTCCTCAGGCCCATGTCAAATGAGAAGGGTCCGAACTTGACCAATTCCTGATCAGACGATGGAGCCCCTGGCACCTCCACCGCGGGACGTCGGCGCAGCACGGCATGGATGCGGGCCAGTAGTTCACGCGGGTTGAAAGGTTTTGCGAGGTAGTCGTCTGCGCCGACTTCCAAGCCGACGATGCGGTCGACGTCTTCGCCTTTGGCCGTCAACATGATGATGGGCGTGCGGTCGTTGGCTGCGCGCAGGCGTCGGCAAATTGACAAGCCGTCTTCTCCGGGCATCATGAGGTCCAACACGATCAGGTCGACTGCGTCGCGCATCATGATGCGGTTGAGGGCTTTGCTGTCCTCGGCCAGAATGACTTCGAAGCCTTCTTGGGTCAGGTAGCGGCGTAGCAAGTCACGAATCCGTGCATCGTCGTCAAGGATCAAAATTTTGTCGGCGTGTGTATTGAGTTGGGACATGGTGCTCAAATTTTTATATGTAACAAAGCCGATTCTGAGGGGTCAAACGGCAAGTTGTCGCATTTGTTGGCCACCCCTGACACTTCCTTACAAAAGTTTCATGAGTGTGTGACGTCAAACGAGCAGAAGCCTGCAACCTAAAGAAGGTTGCAGGCTTCAAGCCCCATTTATCAATGGGAAATAACAGAAAGGTCAGAAGCGGTACTTCAAGCCCACCGAAGTGGTGTTGATGTGTTCACGAGCACCAGCCAAGTGCATGTTCGTCTGATCCCATTCGACCACCGCCGCAAGCTGGGTGTTGATGTCGAAGTTCAGGCCCACGCCATACGTTGTGCCCCAACCGTTGTCACTGACTTCACTGCCGCTGGTGTTGACCTTGGTGCGGGTGTACATGGTTCCTAGCTTGGCAAAGGCCCCCAATGACTCGGTGAGTGGCATCACCCCGACAGCTTTGATGCTGAAGCCATAAGCTTTGACGGAATTGGCTGTTCGGTTCATCTTGCCGAAGTCGGCCATGCCAATCTCCAGACCAAAATGCTTGTTCCACATGCCACCTGCATAGATGTCATAAGCCGTTGCGTTATCTGCTGCAATGAGGTCCGTCCGGCCGGCATTGATGCCGATATAACGCCCGCCTGTAGGGGTGTACCAACTCGAACCCGGCCACATGTTTGTTGATGCACCGGCACTTTGTGCTTGAGCTGTCATACCCATGCCCAAGGTCGCTACGGCCAATGCAATGCCTGAAAATTTACGGATATTTTTTTTCACGGTAACTCCTTCAATGAACAGTCCAAGGATGGGAAAACTTTAACCCCCGACTGGATGGTTGATTCTGATGATCAAACGTCTGCGGACGTGTCGGCAACGGATGGGCGCGCCTGTAGGACAAGCGGCCTCATCAGTCAGGATCTGGTCTTCTGCTGGCCCGCCACAGGCCACAATACAACCATGACCTCGCACATTCGCTATCTTCCCGGCAGCAGCCCACTGGTGCTGGACTCGCCGCACAGCGGAACTGACTATCCAGCCGACTTCGCCTATGCCTGCACCCTACAGGCGCTGCGGAGTGCTGAAGACACGCACGTCGACAAGTTGTACGACTTTGTCTCTGGGCTCGGCGTGCATTGGATTGAAGCGATGTTTCCGCGCAGTTACCTGGACGCGAACCGTGACACCACTGAGATTGATGTCAGTTTGCTCGATGCGCCATGGCCGCACCCCGTCGCGACCGATCCGAAAATTCTGTCTAAAGTTAGGCTTGGCAAAGGCCTGATTTGGCGAACCACCGACGACGGCGTACCACTTTATGATCGAAAACTATCTGTCGTCGAAGTCCAAGCGCGGATTGTGAACTGCTGGCAGCCGTATTACGCGGCGGTGGCTGAGGCGATTGACGCGGCGCATGCCCAGCACGGTTACAGCATTCACGTGAATTGCCATTCCATGCCGGCGATTGCGTCCAGCCACGCGACCGAATTTCCGGGCGAAGCGCATGCCGACTTTGTCATCGGCAACCGCGATCACACGACCTGCAGTCCAGCTTTAGCGCAGCTCGTGCGCGACCACCTGAGCAGTCTTGGCTATCAGGTGTCGTTGAACCATCCCTACAAAGGTGTGGAGTTGGTGCGCCGCTTTGGCGCTCCCGAACAAGACCGGCACAGCGTTCAAATTGAAATCAATCGCAAGCTTTACATGGACGAGAAATCCTTGGCGTTGAACGCTGGTTACGCGACGCTCAAGGCTCATTTGCGTTCCTTGGTGGACGTGCTACGCAACACCGACCCGCGCCAGCTTTAAGCGCTCAGTCGGACAATAATAAATAACACCAAGGACAGTGATGGAACAGGTCGATGCAGTGGTAATTGGTGCGGGTGTGGTCGGCTTGGCCGTGGCTCGCACGCTGGCTTTGCAAGGCCGCGAGGTGTGGCTGCTCGAAGCCGAGAGTGCGATTGGCACTGGCACCAGTTCGCGTAACAGTGAGGTGATTCATGCCGGTATTTATTACCCGCAGGGGTCGCTCAAAGCGCGGCTGTGTGTGGACGGTAAAAATCAACTCTACAGCTACGCTGCTGATCGCGGCATCGGGCACAGCCGTTGCGGCAAGCTGATCGTGGCCACACATTCGGCGCAAGTTCCGCAACTGCAAGCCATCATCGCCAAGGCCGCCGCCAACGGCGTACTTGATCTTGTGCTGCTGACGCGCGAAGAAGCGAACGCACTGGAGCCAGAACTTCATTGCGTTGCGGCCGTGCTGTCGCCCAGTACCGGCATTGTCGACAGCCATGCCTTCATGCTGGCGTTGCAGGGTGACCTTGAAAACGCAGGCGGCTTGGTGGCTCTGAATTCGCCTGTGGCCTCAGCACATTGCGGTGCAGATCTCATCACCGTTGTGACGCAGGACGGCACCGAATTGCAAACCTCCCTGCTCATCAATGCGGCTGGCCTGCATGCGCAGTCGCTGGCGCGTCGTTTCACCGGTCTGGATGCCGCCCATGTGCCGCCCAGCTATTACTGCAAGGGCAATTACTTCACCTTGGCCGGTCGCTCACCCTTTGATCGTTTGATTTACCCGGTGCCAGAAGCCGCCGGTTTGGGGGTTCACCTGACGCTTGACTTGGGCGGTCAGGCCAAGTTTGGCCCGGACGTTGAGTGGGTCCACTCGCCTGATGACTTGGTGGTGGATTCAACGCGTGGCGAGGCTTTTTATGCCGAGGTGCGCAAGTATTGGCCGGGCTTGCAAGATGGCGCGCTCACCGCGGGGTACGCCGGGATCCGGCCCAAAATTCAGGGCCCCCAAGAGGCCGCGTGTGACTTCCTGATTCAGGGCCAGTCTGAGCACGGCATCAAAGGCCTGATCAACCTGTTCGGCATTGAGTCGCCGGGTCTGACCAGTGCACTGGCGCTGGGCGCGCACGTGGCCAAGATGGCCGCCGATCAGTCGTCTAAGCCGAGCGCCACATAAACCCTGAGCGCGGCGTACGCGTCATTGGCGGCATAGCTCAGCTGCGATGACGACAGCTCAGGTTTGGCCCAATTAGAGGTGGTGGCTTTGCGCGACTTGAGAAAGCGCTGGTTGAACATCAGCGCCACAGCGCCGCGCACACCCATGTCTTTGCGGTAGCCGCGCTGGTTGAAAACCATGTTCAGGTCGAGCACCCCCTGCAAGTCGACCCCGAGTTTGCTGACGATGCGGCGGCGGTCGTCCCCCAGACCAAAACCGGCCTTGGTGATGCTCGGCGACTCTAACAACTGCGCCAGCGCTTGGCGGCAACCAGCTTCAGTCAACTGGAAAATATAGCCTTGGTCGACCGTGGCCAGTTGCACGATGTGCGGTCCGTCCGACACTTCATTCCGCTCGAACGTCGGTTTTGATTCGGTATCGAAACCCAACACGCGGGCACCCGCCAGCGCTTGCAGTGCTTCTTGCGCATGTGCTGCGGTGTTCACCAATTGGATCTGGTGCAGCCCCAAACCTGTGAAGGGATCGAGCAGGGCGATGGCTTCCTTGTCTGGCGTGGCGAGGCGTTCGTTCATGGGGCAGGGCGAGCAGGGTCGCCAGTTTTTAAAAGAAGAAAAGACGGTATCGGCACATAGGCGAAAATAAGCGCCTAGCTTACAGCGTGCTGCACTTCAGCGCGCGGCCTTCACGACAGAATTCACGGATCACAACTCGCATGGCCACCGCACAAAGCATCACCACCGACGACTACAAACTCTTCCCGTCACCGCGCAACCTGCACAGGTTGATTTTTGAGCACGAAGTTTTTGTGCCTTATCCCTACATGCTGATTGACATGGAGAGCTATTACCTCAAAGGTAAATTCAGTTTGTTTGCCGCCTGCCGTTTGAAAGACAATAAGATGGGCCAGTTGGTGACGCTGGAACTGCCGGAAGATGAAGTCAAGTTCAAGCTGAAGTTCGTGCCGGATTGAGCGCCTTGCCATTTTTCTGAATTGCTAGGGCGGCCTCTCTCACAAGCCCTGGCCCTTTGTAGATAAGCCCGGTGTAAATTTGCACCACATCGGCCCCCGCCTTGATCTTCGTGACGGCATCGTCGCCGCTCATGACACCACCCACGCCAATGATGGGGAACCCAGCGCCTAGCGCTGAGCGCAACTGGCGAATCACGCGGTTGCTGGCTTCAAGCACCGGAGCACCACTCAGGCCTCCGACCTCGTCTGCATGGGTCATGCCCTTGACGGCGTCGCGGTTGAGCGTTGTGTTGGTGGCCACCACACCGTCCATGGCGTGGCGCTTCAAGGTCGCGGCAATCACTTCAATCTGCGCCTCGTCCAAGTCCGGCGCGATTTTCACAAAGATCGGCACAGCCTTGCCGTGTTCACGTGCGAGGCCGTCACGGCGGACGGCAATCGCACCCAACAATGCATCCAGCGCCTCATCGCTTTGCAGTGCACGTAGGTTTTTGGTGTTGGGACTGGAGATGTTCACGGTCACGTAATCGGCATGTGGGTAAACCCCGTCAAGGCAAATCAGGTAGTCATCCACCGCATTTTCAATCGGTGTTACCGCGTTCTTGCCGATGTTCAGTCCGAGTAGCAAAGGCTGCTTGCCACTGGTATTTTGCCGAAAGGAAGAGGCGCGAACGTTGCGCAAAAAAGTCTCCAGCCCTTCATTGTTGAAGCCCAGTCGGTTGATCAACGCATTCGCTTCGGGTAGGCGAAACATGCGCGGCTTCGGATTGCCTGCTTGAGGTTGGGGTGTGACGGTGCCGACCTCAACAAAACCAAAGCCCATGGCGGCCAGGCCGTCAATGCAGCGGGCGTTTTTGTCCAGACCCGCAGCCATGCCGACGCGGTTGGGAAATGTCAGACCGGCGATCTGAACCGGGTCTTCAATCCGGCCGGCGCAATAAGCCAACTTGAAAGGTGTGTGTTGCGTGCGCGCTAGGGCGGCCATGGTCAGGTCGTGGGCTGTTTCCGGGTCCAGGCCAAACAAAAAAGGGCGGGCCAGAGCGTAGGGGATCAGGGACATTGGATAATTCAAGACTGGATGGCAAGGCAGCGACACGCTTTTGCGGGGAAGACCCGGGGCGTGGGCAAGAGCGCTGATTGTCGCAAAAAACACACCATTTACTTTTTTAAGCGCCAGCCAAACGGACGACCATGACACAAGATGAATTAAAGACCCTTGTCGGCCAAGCCGCCTTGCACTACATCAAGCCCGGCATGTTGGTCGGTGTCGGCACCGGATCGACCGTCAACAAGTTCATCGATGCGCTGGCCACGGTCAAGCACACCATCGCCGGTGCGGTATCGAGCTCGATCGCGTCGACAGAACGCCTGCAGGCCTTGGGTATCAAGGTGTTTGAGGCGACCGCCGTAGAGGAGCTTGATGTGTACGTGGACGGTGCCGACGAGATTGACCACGCCGGCAACATGATCAAGGGCGGCGGAGCAGCGCTCACTTGCGAGAAAATTGTCGCGGCGCAGTCGCGCCAGTTCATCTGCATTGCCGACGACAGCAAACTGGTAACGACTCTCGGAAAATTTCCGTTACCGGTCGAAGTTATTCCCATGTCGGCCCAACGCATCGCGTTGCAGTTTGCCAGCATGGGCGGCATTGCCACTTTGCGGCTTAAGCAGGGTGCGCCGCTGGTCACTGACAACGGTCAACACATCTTGGACGTGACGGGCTTGCAAATTCTGGAGCCTCGGTCGTTTGAGCTGGAGGTTAGCCAATGGCCGGGCGTGGTGACGGTGGGGGTGTTTGCATTTCAAAAAGCGCATGTGTGCCTACTGGGCACTGAAACTGGCGTGAAGACCTTGGTTTTTTAAGTCGGACTGCTTCAGGAAAATCAACAACTCTATGTTTGTACGATGCCTCAATTCGCCGCTAATCTGTCGCTGATGTACCCCGAGATTCCTTTTTTGGATCGCTTTGAAGCGGCCGCCAAAGACGGTTTCAAGGCGGTGGAGTTTTTGTTTCCTTACGCCTACAGTCCGCAAGAACTCGCGGCCAGGCTGCAAGGCAATAGCTTGAGGCAGGTGCTGTTCAATGCACCCCCAGGCGGCATCGATGCAGGCAGCATCGCCCATGGCTGGGACAAAGCCGGTGACCGTGGTACGGCTGCCGTGTTAGGACGTGAGGCTGAGTTCCGCACCGGTGTTCAACTGGCACTGGATTATGCCGATGTGCTCGATTGCCCCAGAATTCACGTCATGGCGGGCCTGCTGCCTGAAGGCCAGTCACGGGAAGCGATGCAGCCCTTGTATGTGGCTAATTTGCAATGGGCGGCAGAGCAAGCTGCAGCACGTGGCCGCGACATTTTGATCGAGCCGATCAACACCCGCGATGTGCCACGTTTTTTCTTGAACCGCCAAGACCACGCGCATGAGGTGGTGGCCGCAGTTGGCGCGCCCAACCTGAAAGTGCAGATGGACTTGTACCACTGCCAGATCGTCGAAGGCGACGTTGCCATGAAAATCCGCCAGTACCTGCCGACAGGCGCGGTGGGGCATTTTCAGATTGCTGGTGTGCCAGAGCGCCACGAACCTGACATCGGTGAGCTGAACTACGACTACCTGTTCAAGGTCATCGACGAAGTGTCAGCCGCCTGCGGCTGGGACGGCTGGGTCGGTTGCGAATACCGCCCACTCAAAGGCGCACAGCCCGGCGGAACCAGTGCCGGGCTGGGTTGGATGCGGCGTTAAGCCATCCCTTGGTGCCGCAGCAGGGCATCGATCGAAGGCTCGCGGCCACGGAAGGCCTTGAACGACTCCATCGCGGGACGGCTGCCACCAGCTTCTAAGATCGTCTCGCGGTATTTGCGGCCGGTCTCGACATTGACGGTGCCTTTTGCGGCATCGCCAGCAGCTGATTCCTCAAAGGCTGCGTAGGCATCAGCCGACAACACTTCGGCCCACTTGTAGCTGTAATACCCTGCCGCATAGCCACCTGAAAAAATGTGGCTGAAGGTGTGCGCTGGGCGGCTGTAAGGCGGGGCCTGAATCACAGCGACTTCAGCACGAACATCGGCCAGCAGCGACATGACGTCTTTGTTTGGGTTTTCTTCGGTGTGCAGTAGCATGTCGAAGAGCGAGAACTCCACTTGGCGCAGCGTTTGCATGCCGCTCTGGAAATTCTTCGCAGCCGTCATTTTGTCGAACAGGGCGCGTGGCAGCGGCTCTCCGGTGTCCACGTGAGCAGTCATGTGTTTGAGCACATCCCACTCCCAGCAGAAGTTTTCCATGAACTGGCTTGGCAACTCGACAGCGTCCCACTCGACGCCGCTGATGCCAGAGACGTCTCGCTCGTTGACTTGCGTCAGCATGTGGTGCAAACCGTGGCCGAATTCGTGGAACAGCGTGGTCACGTCGTCATGCGTGAGCAGGGCAGGTTTGCCCCCTACGCCGTCTGCAAAGTTGCATACCAAGTGCGCCACAGGGGTTTGCAACTGGCCGGTGTCTGGGCGTAACCAGCGGGCACGCACATCGTCCATCCAAGCGCCGCCGCGTTTGCCGGTGCGGGCCGGTTGGTCCAGGTAAAACTGGCCGACGAGTTGGCCAGCGCGCTCAATGCGGTAAAACTCCACGCCCGGTTTCCACACAGGTGCAGCGTCTTTTGACAGGCTAACTTCAAAAAGTGTTTCAATAATTTTGAAGAGGCCGTCCAGCACCTTGGGCGCGGTGAAGTACTGTTTGACTTCTTGTTCGCTGAAGGCGTAGCGCTCTTCCTTGAGC
>CANCLK010000024.1 GCA_947378785.1 Comamonadaceae bacterium | reverse complement strand
CAGCATGGCCGGGACCTGCTCGCTTTGATCCGGATGGATCAGCAAGATGATTTCGTAATGACGCATAAACTCTCCTTTTGGTTGATGAAAGCTGCCCCAGCGTCGTTAAGGGTGCAGCAAGGCGAAGCCCATGATTATAGCCCGCCAATTCCACCCTGACGTTTTTCTGAGGCACCCAAGCTTGGGTAGCGCACGTATTCAACCAAATCTTGCACAGCGGGGTCAGGCCGCTTGGTCAGCAGGCTGACCACAATAATCACCGCAAAGCCAACCGGCACCCCGAAAACGCCGGCCGAGATCGGCTGAATCCCCCACCAGAGCTCAATCGGCCGGGTGACGTTAAACAGGCTGCGCATCCAAGGCTGGGTCAACACCATGTAATACAGCGTGGTTCCGAGCCCCGCTACCATGCCCAAAGAGGCAGCGATTCCGGTGGCCCGTTTCCAGAAAATACCCAACGACAAGGCCGGGAAAAAAGCCGCCGCTGCAAACGAAAATGCAGCAGACACCAAGAACAGGATGTCAGCGGGCTTGTGAGAAGCCACGTACGCAGCCCCCAAAGCGACCACCAGCAACAGCACCTTGGACAAAGTCACCCGGCGGGCGGTCGATGCGTTCGGGTCAATCATCTTGTAGTAAACGTCATGACTGAGCGAACTGGCAATGGTTAGCAGCAGGCCATCCGCGGTCGACAAGGCTGCCGCCAAACCGCCGGCGGCCACCAGCCCAGAAACTACATAAGGCAAGCCACCAATGGCGGGGGCCGCCAGCATGATGATGTCGCCGCCAATGGACATTTCATTGAGCTGCAAGAGGCCATCATGATTGACATCTACCACCGACAACAGACTTGGATCGACTTTGTTCCATGCGGTGATCCAGTCGGGCAACTGATCAAAAGGCGTCCCTACCACCAACGTGAATACCTCGTACTTCACCAGTACCGCCAAGGCCGGCGCAGTGATGTAGAGCAGCACGATAAACAGCAGCGACCAAGTCACCGATTGGCGGGCTTCTTTGACACTCGGCACGGTGTAGTAGCGAATCAGGATGTGCGGCAAGGCAGCCGTTCCCACCATCAGGCAAAAGACCAGCGCCAAAAAATTTCGCCGTGACACATCAAACTCATCGCGCGTCTTGGCGTCGCCGGTCGGGTCGCCAGCGAATTGCTGCGCATGCGGCGGCATACCGTTGAGTGGGCGCGATTTGGCATCCGCTTCGGCTTTCTCGATCATCCATGCTTTGAGCGCGACATCGGTCGTTTTGGGTAAGTTGGACAGCGCACGATCGGCCGCATAAATAGACGCCAAGGGCGCATCCGTTGCCTTCAGCTCTGCCAGCACTTTGGTCGCACGAACCCGATCTGCCAACAACGCAGCATGGGGGTCAAGTAGTTTGGCCGCCAGTTCTGCCGCGCGCTCCCTGAAAATTTGCTGCACTTCCAACTCTCTCGAATCGTGGCTCAACTCTTTTTCACGATCCGTGACTTTTTGCAACTGATAGCCATAGATGACCTGCGGCACGGGGATGCCCGTCTGCTTGACTGACAACCACACCACAGGCAGCAGGTAAGCCACGATCAACACCAAATATTGAGCCACTTGTGTCCACGTGACGGCGCGCATGCCCCCCAAAAACGAGCAAAGCAGGATCCCGCCAAGGCCCAGAAAAATACCCAACTCAAACGCAACGCCTGTCAGCCGTGCGGTGATGATGCCAACGCCGTAAATCTGCGCCACCACATAAGTGAAAGAGCAAAAGATGGCAGCGATCACCCCCAGCAATCTCGGAATGTTGCCGCCATAGCGTTCGCCCAAAAAGTCAGGAATGGTGAACTGTCCAAATTTGCGCAAATAAGGCGCCAGGAAAAAGGCCACCAGACAATAGCCGCCAGTCCACCCCATGATGAAAGCAAGACCGCTGTAGCCCGTCAGGTAGAGCGTGCCAGCCAATCCGATGAACGATGCAGCCGACATCCAGTCAGCGCCGGTGGCCATCCCGTTGTAAACCGCAGGCACCCGGCGACCCGCAACGTAATATTCTGAGGCATCGGTGGTTCGGCACATGATGCCAATACCGGCATACAAGCCGATAGTGGCTAAAAGAAAAATCAGCCCGATCCATTGACGCGACAGGCCCATCTGCTCTAACACGGCCAGCGCCAACACAAAGGCCAGAAAACCGGCCGCATACCACTTGTAAACGTGGTTCAGCGCCGTTTTGAATGCCGCCCTAGATTCCGCGCCCTGCCCCAGACCTTCACCCGAATTTGCGTTGGCAGGCATGCTAGTCCTCGCTTTCTTCGAAGCCATGAGCGACATCTAGCCGCTCCATGTAACGCGCATAGATCGCGATGATCACGACATAAACCAGAGGCGAGCCCTGCGCCGCCATCCAGAAGCTGAAGGGCCAACCGAAAAAATCAAAACTCAGCTCGCGGGCGTAATAGCTCACACCAAAGGTGACGCCAAACCAAAGCAGCATCAACAGGCCAGTGAGCCGGAAGCTTTTGCGCCAATAAGCGCGGCGATTGCTGTTGTCCTGCATCTCGCTTGTCTCCAAACATCAGCCGTATTGGCTTATTTCAAACCACTCAGCCCGATCTCACTGGCCAAACGGGTGGCCACTTGCGGTTCAAAGCTACGCAGACGCCGAATCACATCCAGCGCTTGTTCGGGTTGCGCGAGTTTCGCATGGGTTTTGCCTAATTGGTACCAACCGTGCGGACTCAGAGGTTGAAGACGGGTTGTGTGTTCAAGTGCTGTGACGGCTTCGTCCAGTCGCTCTTCACGCACCAGTAGCATGGCCAAGCCATACCAAGCCTCGTCCATCTCTGGCTTGATGCCCAGGGCAGACCGAAAGGCCGGCTCTGATTCTGCGTGGCGTGCCGTGGTTTCCAACAAATACGCCAGTTGGTACCAACTCGCCGCATGGGCGGTATGAACAACCAGCAATTGCTGCAAGCTCTTGATAGCAGCATTCTTCTGGCCCAAGTCAGCCAGCACTTTGGCACGACTGACCCCAGCGTATAAATCGCTTGGCCGTAAGACCAGCAAACGATTCAAAACAACCAAGGCCAGACGAGACCAGTCAGCGGACAGCAAGGCCATGGCCAGCCCGCGCTGCATCCAATAAGCGATGGCAATCATGAACAAGCGGCCCGGCGCCCGGTCAGCTGGCGAGCTTTTTCCATGTGTCGATGACCGTGTCCGGGTTCAACGACATCGAGCCAATGCCCTGCTCTTTCAGCCACTGCGCAAAGTCAGGGTGATCGCTAGGGCCTTGACCACAAATACCGACGTATTTGCCTTGGCGCAGGCAGGCTTTGATGGCCAAGCTCAACAGCGCTTTGACCGCAGGGTCGCGCTCGTCGAAATCTTTGGCCAGAATTTCAAGGCCGGAATCGCGGTCCAGACCCAGCGTCAGCTGGGTCAAGTCGTTAGATCCGATTGAAAATCCATCAAAGTATTCAAGGAACTCATCGGCCAACACGGCGTTGCTCGGGACCTCGCACATCATGATGATGCGCAAGCCATTTTCGCCACGCTTCAGTCCATGCTGGCCCAGCAACTCGATGACGGCCTTGGCTTGGCCGAGGGTACGGACAAATGGCACCATGACCTCGACGTTGACCAAGCCCATGTCGTTGCGCACGCGTTTGAAGGCCTCGCACTCCATGGCAAAAGCACCGGCAAAGTCAGCGCTCAGGTAACGCGCAGCACCGCGGAAACCCAGCATTGGGTTCTCTTCTTCAGGTTCATAACGTGAGCCGCCAATCAGCTTGCGGTACTCGTTGGACTTGAAGTCAGACAGTCGCACGATGACCGGTTTTGGCCAGAACGCAGCACCAATGGTGGCGATGCCTTCAGTCACTTTGTCGACGTAAAAAGCGCGGGGCGAAGCATGGCCACGGGCCACGCTCTCAACAGCCTTTTTCAAGTCGGCATCGACATTCGGGTAGTCGAGAATGGCTTTCGGGTGAACGCCAATGTTGTTGTTGATGATGAATTCCAGCCGCGCCAAACCGACGCCGTGGTTCGGAATCTGGCAGAAGTCAAAAGCCAATTGCGGATTGCCAATGTTCATCGTGATCTTGACGTCAATCGGCGGCATTTCGCCGCGCATGACTTCAGTGACTTCAGTCTCTAACAGACCGTCGTAAATATTGCCAGTGTCACCTTCCGCGCAACTCACCGTCACCAGCATGCCGTCTTTCAGCAGCTCGGTCGCGTCGCCGCAGCCGACCACCGCCGGAATACCCAGCTCGCGCGCAATGATGGCCGCGTGGCAAGTACGGCCGCCGCGGTTAGTGACGATGGCAGAAGCACGCTTCATGACCGGCTCCCAGTTCGGGTCGGTCATGTCAGTCACCAACACGTCGCCGGCTTGGACTTGGTCCATTTCGCTGATGTGACGCACGATGCGCACAGGGCCCGTACCGATCTTCTGACCGATCGCGCGACCTTCTGTCAGCACGGTGCCTGTGGCCTTGAGTTTGTAGCGCTGCTCGGGCTTGCCCTTGGACTGACTTTTGACGGTTTCTGGACGGGCTTGCAAAATATAAATTTCGCCATCGGTGCCGTCTTTGCCCCACTCCACATCCATCGCACGACCGTAGTGATCTTCAATGATCAAGGCGTAACGGGCGAGTTGTTCAACGTCAGCATCCGTCAGCGAGTAACGGTTGCGCAGTTCGACCGGCACATCCGTCGTCTTGACCAGCTGTCCCGTGGCTTTTTTCTCGTCGGTGCTGGTGAATTCCATCTGCAACAGTTTGGAACCCAGATTACGGCGGATCACCGCGCGGTTACCCGCCCGTAGCATCGGCTTGTGCACATAAAACTCATCCGGATTGACTGCACCTTGAACCACCGTTTCACCCAAGCCGTAGCTGGAGGTGATGAAGACCACGTCCTCAAAGCCGCTCTCGGTGTCGATGGTGAACATGACACCCGCAGCCCCCAAGTCACTGCGCACCATGCGCTGAACACCGGCAGACAGCGCGACGTCAGCGTGTGCAAAGCCTTTGTGAACGCGGTAGCTGATAGCGCGGTCGTTGTACAAGGAGCCAAAAACTTCCTTCATTTTGTGCAGCACGTCTTCAACGCCAACCACGTTCAAAAAGGTTTCCTGCTGACCGGCAAAAGAGGCATCGGGCAAGTCTTCAGCGGTAGCCGAAGAACGCACTGCAAAGCTGGCTTGCGGATTACCGGCCCTCAAGGCGGCAAAGCTCTGGCGAATAGCGGCTTCAAAGTCAGCCGGAAAAGGCTGTGCTTCCACCAGGGCACGAATCTGTGCGCCGGCCGCGGCCAAGGCCCGAACATCTTCGGTGTCGAGCTTGTCGAGGACGCCGTTGATTTTTTTGTCTAAGCCGGCATGTGCCAGAAAAACACGGAAAGCATGCGCCGTGGTGGCGAAGCCCGTTGGCACGCGAACCCCTTTAGGCCCTGTCGGTAATTGGGAAATCATCTCGCCAAGGCTGGCGTTTTTACCGCCGACCGAGTCGACGTCGGTCATCCTTAGGTTTTCGAACGGTACGACCAGGGCGGTCGCCTCAAACAAGTTGGACATGAAAATACTCCGGGAGGTTTTAAAAACGTGAGAGCCCCCATAGGCGGCAGCCAACCTTGTTGTAGTTTGAAGGGGTTGTTGCTAGACATGGCGACAGAATCTGGATAATTAGCGGCAATTGTAGATGGCCGCTGAATTTTCAGAACCCCATCACACTGCGCCCTTTAAAACACATCCCAAGATCCACCCATGCCCAATCGCACTGTATTTTTCATTTCAGACGGCACCGGTATCACGGCCGAGACCTTCGGTAACGCCATCTTGGCCCAGTTCGAGATCAATGCACGGCATGTCCGCCTGCCGTTCATTGACAGTGTGGAAAAAGCGCATCAGGCCGTCCGACAAATCAACCACACGGGTGTATCAGAAGGTCTGCGCCCGATCGTCTTCACCACGCTGGTGAATATGGAAATCCTATCGGTCATCAAGGCTCAGTGCAACGGCATGCTGCTGGACATGTTTGGCATGTTTGTGGCCCCACTGGAAAGCGAACTGGGTCTGAAGTCCAACCACCGCGTGGGACGCTTTTCGGACGCATCCAAAAGCAAGGCCTACGACGACCGGATTGAGGCCATCAACTTTTCATTGGCACATGACGATGGGCAGAGCAACCGCGATTTGGCTGGCTCGGATGTAATTTTGGTGGGCGTGAGTCGCAGCGGAAAAACGCCCACCTCGCTGTACTTAGCCATGCAATACGGCGTGAAGGCCTCGAACTACCCCTTGATTCCAGAAGATTTTGAGCGACGCCAATTGCCCCCCGCGCTGGTGCCGCACCGCAAAAAA
The DNA here is from genome assembly GCA_947378785.1 of Comamonadaceae bacterium. Lineage (GTDB taxonomy): Bacteria > Pseudomonadota > Gammaproteobacteria > Burkholderiales > Burkholderiaceae_C > Polaromonas. The sequence goes on along the minus strand of CANCLK010000024.1, from coordinate 34,285 downwards.
ATATTCGGACTGACCATCGCGCCCGAGCGGCTGAGCCAAATTCGCAACGAACGACGCCCCAACTCCACCTACGCCAGCATGGCGAACTGCAACCATGAGATCCATGAGGCCGAGGCGATGATGCGCCGGGAAGGGATTCGCTGGTTGTCGACCACCACCAAATCCATTGAAGAGATCGCCACGACGATCTTGCAAGAAGTCAGGCCCGAGCGGCTGGAGTACTGAGAACGCGCCCTGCGCGGAAAGCGCTCCAGACTGACGTTGATAAAGGGCGCAAGCGGACGGCAGCCGTGAATTGCCGAGGCTTTCAATAGATAGGGTTAACCCTTTAAATAGCTAAAAACTATAAATATTTCGCAATGTACATAGTTAAACTATTAACTGTCGAAATTCGATAGTAACCCTCTAAAAGCAATCATGTCCTTAATCAATACAGAAATCATTCCATTCAAAGCAACCGCCTACCACAACGGTAAATTTGTCCCCGTCAGCAGCGACAACTTCAAAGGCAAATGGTCTGTCGTGGTGTTCTACCCGGCCGACTTCACCTTTGTCTGCCCAACTGAACTCGGCGATTTGGCCGACCACTACGCTGAATTCCAAAAAATGGGCGTTGAGGTCTACAGCGTGTCAACGGACACCCACTTCACCCACAAGGCATGGCACGACACGTCGGACACCATCGGCAAGATCACGTACCCGATGATCGGCGACCCCAGCGGCCAACTGGCCCGCGCCTTCGAAGTGATGATCGAAGAAGGTGAAGACGCTGGTTTGGCTTACCGCGGTACCTTTGTGATCGACCCAGCCGGCAAGATCAAGACCATCGAAGTGCACGACAACGGCATCGGCCGCGATGCAGCCGAACTGATCCGCCGCGTCAAAGCTGCGCAATACGTGGCAGCCCACCCAGGTGAAGTTTGCCCCGCCAAATGGACTGAAGGCGCTGAAACGCTGAAGCCTTCTTTCGACCTCGTCGGCAAGATCTAAGCGCCGGCCTGCGCCCAGCCCGGGCGCTTGCGTCCGGGCTTTTTTATTGGCGCAGGCTTTTTAGAACCGCCTGCTTCCCTGTTCCCCTATTTTCAAAGTGAGTCTTCATGCTCGACGCCGCCACCAAAGCCCAACTCAAGAGTTACCTCGAACGCGCCACGCAGCCGATCGAAATCGTCGCTTCGCTCGACGACAGCAAGGCCTCGGTTGAGCTGCAGTCGTTGCTCAAAGACATCACCGATTCCTCAGCCTTGGTCAGCGTCACGGAAAGCCGCGACGACAACTTACGCAAGCCCTCGTTTTCGATCAACCGCCCCAGCGAAAACCACGGTCCGCGCTTTGCCGGACTCCCCATGGGCCACGAATTCACGTCACTGATCTTGGCCTTGTTGCAGATCGGTGGCTACCCGCCGAAAGTCGAAGAAGAAGTCCTCCAACAAATTCGCGCCCTTGAAGGCGACTTTGAATTTGAAATTTACGTCTCGCTCAGCTGCCACAGTTGTCCCGATGTAGTTCAGGCGCTGAACCTGATGGCGGTACAAAACCCACGTATTCGCACCACCATGATCGACGGTAGCCTGTTTCAGGACGAAGTCAAAGCGCGCCAGATCATGGCGGTGCCCACCGTCTTTTTGAATGGCACCGAATTCAGCCAAGGTCGTACCAGTTTGGAAGAAATCCTCGCCAAAATTGATACCAGCGGCGTCGAACGGGAAGCCACCAAAATTGCGGCCAAAGCACCCTTTGACGTCCTGATCATTGGCGGTGGACCTGCCGGCGCAGCCGCTGCGGTGTATGCCGCACGAAAAGGCATACGCACTGGCATCGCGTCAGAGAAATTTGGCGGCCAAACGCTCGACACGCTGGGCATCGAAAACTTCATTTCGGTCAAAGAAACCGAAGGCCCGAAGTTCGCCATGGCGCTTGAAGAACACGTCCGCGCCTATGACGTCGACATCATGAACATGCAACGCGCCAAGGCGCTGATTCCGAACAGCGGCCCAAGCAATGATTTGATCGAAGTTCAACTCGAAAGCGGCGCCTCGCTGAAGAGCAAAGCCATCATCATTTCGACCGGTGCACGCTGGCGCAACATCAATGTGCCCGGTGAAGCAGAGTTCAAAAACAAGGGCGTGGCGTACTGCCCGCATTGCGATGGCCCGCTCTTCAAAGGCAAACACGTGGCGGTGGTGGGCGGTGGTAATTCTGGCGTTGAAGCCGCGATTGATTTGGCCGGAGTGGTTGGCCATGTGACGCTGATCGAGTTCGACAAAGCACTGCGCGCCGATGCCGTTCTGCAACGCAAACTCCACAGCTTGAAAAACGTGACGGTGCTCACCAACGCGCAAACCACCGAGATCACTGGCGAACAAACCGTTAACGGTCTGATCTACAAAGACCGCGCCAGCAACGAGCTCCACACGGTCGCGCTCGATGGTGTGTTCATCCAAATCGGACTGGTGCCAAACACCGACTGGCTCAAAGGCGTGGTCGAGTTGTCCAAGCACGGCGAAATCGTGGTCGACGCCAAGGGACAAACCTCGGTGCCGGGCGTCTTCGCCGCAGGCGACGCCACCACCGTGCCTTTTAAGCAGATCATCATTGCCGCTGGCGATGGTGCCAAGGCAGCATTGGGTGCTTTTGACCACCTGATCCGCTCGTCTGCGCCGGCTTAGAGCTCCGAACCGTCTGGTTTGAGAATGGGAAAGGGCTTCGGCCCTTTTTTCATGCCTGCGCATTAAATCTAATTGCGAATCATTCGCATTCAATGTAGACTCGCCGCTCACAGCCCACAAACCGTAGACGCCGAGAACACATTGACACATCACCCACAACCCAAAACTGCCGAAGCAGCCCTTGCATCTGAAAAAGCGCTTCTCCCTATGGGTGCCCTGATGCTGGCCATGTCGGTTTCAAGCTGGGCCCAAAGCACCTTGCCCGAAACAGAGGCTGCCAAGGTTGAAGGCAAGACCTTGGCGCCGGTTGTTGTCACAGGCGCGCGTGAACGCGATCAGCAGACCTACCAAAGCGGCATCACCAGTTCTGGCAAAGTCCCCGTCTTGGCGAAAGACATTCCGCAGTCGCTGACAGTTGTGAGCGAAAAACTGCTCCACGACCAGGGGAAAGACAGCTTCAAGACGGCGCTGGAAAACGTCATCGGCATCACCTTTGAAGCCGGCGAAGGCGGCCGCGTGGGTGACAACATCCGCCTGCGCGGTTTCAGTGCAGCTGGCGATATTTACCAAGACGGTATGCGCGACATTGCGCAGTACAACCGCGACACCTTCCATGTCGAGCGTATTGAAGTTTTGCGCGGTGCGGCCTCTATGCTCTTTGGACGGGGTTCCACCGGTGGCATCGTCAACCAAGTTAGCAAGCAACCGCGCCTGATGACCGAGCATGAAGTCAGTGCCACCGTTGGCACACAGGGTTACCAGCGCTATCAAGGCGATTTCAACTTCAAACTGGACGACGATGCCGCGCTACGCATCAACGCTATGAGCACCGATGCAAACGGCCGCGGTGACAAGGCCAGCGCCAGCACGCAACGGCAAGGGCTAGCGATCGACTACCGCCTAGGCGTTGGCACGGCCAATGAGTTCCAGTTCAGCTACTACCACCTCGACTACAACGACAAGCCCGACTGGGGCATATCTTGGCTGAACAACCGGCCTGCCCCGGCGCCGACCAACCGCTATTGGTACGGACTGGATTCAGACTTCCAAAAAGACCAGGCCGACGCAGTGACGCTGACACACATTCACCGCTGGAACGACGGCAGCAGCCTGAAGAGCAGCGTGCGCGACGGCTATTACACACGCTCCATGTGGGCGACACAGTCGAGTTTCGCCAGCGGCACCACAGCAGACAACTTCGGCCCTTCGACCGTGGTGAATCGAAGGACAAACGCCAAAGCCGGCGAAGAGCACCACACCTTTTTGCAGACCGATTACCTGACAAGCACCCAATGGCTGGGTCTTAAGAACAATATTTTGATCGGTGCAGAATACGCTGTCGAAAACTCCAGCCGTTCAACCTATCCGTACCTTATATCTACCAAAAGCAGCACCACCGTCGGCAATCCGGACAGCACGGCGATCAGCGGCAACCTGACGCAGCAAGTCGCCACCCAATTCAAAGCCACCACGCTGGGTCTGTACTTGCAAGACACGCTGGACCTGACACCGCAATGGAAGCTGGTGGGCGGCTTGCGAATCGACAATTTCACCGGTGATTACGACCGATCGGGTCAGAGCCTGGCGTCGCTATCGCGCACAGACACACTGATGAGCAAGCGTCTGGGCTTGATGTACCAACCCACCGACGAAGTCAGTTACTACGCGGCCTACGGCACCTCCTTCAACACCTCGGGCGACCTCTACCAATACGACCCTCAATCCGCCAACACACCTGCAGAAAGCAGTCGAAACATCGAGATCGGCGCCAAGTGGGAGCTGTACGAAGGCGATTTGTCGCTGCGCACGGCACTTGCGCGCACCGACAAATACAACGAGCGCAACACCGACATCGACACCGCGACCAACTCCTACTTGTTGTCTGGCAAACGGCACACCGACGCGCTGGAATTCGAAGTGGCTGGCCGCATCAACCCGCAGTGGGATGTGTTCGCCGGGCTGGGCTTCTTGCGTGCGGTGATCGACCAAGCCGGCTCAAACGTCGCCGGTCAGGCCGAAGTTGGCCAAAACCCGGGTTTGAGCCCGAGCCGCCAAGCCACGCTGTTCACCACTTACCGCATCAACCCAACGTGGCGTATCGGCGGCGGCATGACCGCTGTCAGCCAAAACAAACCGGCCAACAGTGTCACCTCGCTGAACCGCGCGCCAGGCTATGTGAAGGCTGACGCACTGGTGGAATACCGCATCAACCAGTCCAACGCGATCAAGTTCAACATCGACAATCTGTTCGACAAGGTTTACTACAACACCTTGTACCGCGGCTTTGCTGCACCGGGGCTCGCGCGCTCGGTGCATGTGACACTGACCAGCAAGTTTTAAAACAGGACACTTCCATGCTGCTGCGTATTCCACACGTCTTGACGCCCGAAGAACTGGCGCAAGTGCGCCAACTCATCCTCGTTGCCGACTGGGCCGACGGCCGCATCACGGCGGGCCGCCAAAGCGGCAGCGTGAAAAACAACCGGCAGTTGCCTGAAGAATTGCCGGCCGCCCAGCAAGCGCGACACATCGTCTCTGTCGCACTAGCGCGCAACCCGCTGTTTGTTACCGGCGCCCTGCCGAAGTCGGTCTACCCGCCGCTGTTCAACCGCTACAGCGGCGACGCCAATTCCTTTGGCAACCACATCGACAACGCCGTACGCACGCACGCGGCCACCGCCCGCCATGTGCGGACCGATATTTCATGCACTTTGTTTTTGAGCGATGCCGACAGCTACGACGGCGGCGAACTGGTGGTGCAAGACACCTATGGCGAGCAGCGCCTCAAATTCGCAGCCGGCGACCTCGTGATGTATCCCGGCACGTCGCTCCACCGGGTCGAGCCCGTGACCCGCGGCGAACGGTTGGCTTGTTTTTTCTGGGTCGAAAGCATGGTCCGGTCTGCCGCCCAGCGCAGCCTGCTGTATGACATGGACATGGCCATCACAGCCTTGAGACAGGCAGATTTGGCACAAAATAGCGAGCTCAGTCAGAGCCCATTGAACAGTGAGAGGTCAGAAGTGGTGAAGCTCACAGGCTGCTATCACAATCTGCTTCGCATGTGGGCGGATGTCTGAGGACCCCCTCTTCGAATCTATAAACTCAAGCACTCGACCTGAACTGAACGCTGACCCGCCCTGATGTCATCTCTGTCCTCTTTCATGCCCGCTAAACCCCTGCTCAGCCGTCATCTGACGATTGCGCTGAGCGTCGTTTTGCTTCACGCCGGCCTGATCTGGGCATTACAAAGCGGGCTGTTAATCCGGGCAGCAGAAATTCTGATACCAGCCGAAGTGTTGTCGGAATTGATCGATCCACCAGCGCCCATCCAAGCCAAAAAACCGCCGCCAGTGGTACACAAACTCCCCACAAAGCCGCCTGAGCCGATCAAGCAAACGCTGCCGCCAGTTCAAGCACCTCAGCCCTTGGCCGTTGCGGCACCAGCCGCGCAGGCTACTGTGCCAGTAGCGACAGTCACAGCGCCGACAGCACCGGCCCAGTCAACAGCACCCGTCCAAGCACCGCATGCCCCTCCAGCGCCAACTGCGGCAGCTGTGGTGCAACAGCCTTCCAGCAGCGCAGACTATCTGCAGAATCCGAAACCGCCCTACCCTTCGCTGAGCGCCCGTTTGGGTGAAACCGGTAAAACCGTTTACAAGGTCTGGATTGGTGTTGATGGCAAACCGCAGCGCGCCGAGCTGGTCAGCTCCAGCGGCTTTCCACGTCTGGACAAAGCCGCATACGACACCGTCATGTCTTGGCGCTATGTGCCGGGCAAGCGCAATGGCGTTGCCGAAACCATGGCCTTCAACGTGCCGATCCATTGGGAACTGCGGAATTAACCGATTCGCGCAGTGCCTTTAAAAATTTAAAATTACGCAACCCGGAGAACTGCTTCATGAATTCCCAATTTGGCTTGGCCAGCGTCTGGTCGCAAGGTGACATCGTCATCCGATCGGTCGCTGTCCTGCTTCTGCTGATGTCACTGGCGTCTTGGATGGTCATCATCATCAAGACGCTGGACCTGCTGCGCTACAAAAAAATCGCTCGCAATGCAGATGGTTTCTGGCACACCAAAGACTTGGCTGCAGGATTGGACAGTTTGGGATCAGACCCGAGCAACCCTTATCGCCAGTTGGTTGAACAAGGTTGCGAAGCCACCGCCCACCACCGCGAGACCCAAACCCAGCTACGCGACACGCTGGACATGAGCGACTGGGTCACGCGCAGCCTGCGTCACGCCATCGACGATTTCACCACCCATTTGCAGTCGGGCATGGCGGTACTGGCCTCGGTCGGTTCCACCGCACCCTTTGTCGGTTTGTTCGGTACGGTCTGGGGGATTTACCACGCGTTGCTGTCGATCGGTGCAGCAGGTGCAGCCACCATCGACAAAGTGGCCGGCCCGGTTGGTGAATCGCTGATCATGACAGCATTAGGGCTGGCCGTTGCTATTCCCGCGGTACTGGGCTACAACGCTTTGGTTCGAGGTAACAAGAGCGTGCTGCACAAAGTGAATCGCTTTGCGCATGACCTGCACGCCTACTTTGTGACCGGAGCACGTGTCAGTGCCGGGAGCCCAAGCGAGATGGCTCGTCAAGCGCCCCGGACAAAAGTCTGAGCGAGAACACCATGGCCTTTGGAACCCAAGACGACACCGACGAGGTGATGAACGAAATCAACATGACGCCGCTGGTCGATGTGATGTTGGTGCTGCTCATCATCTTCATCATCACAGTGCCGGTCATGAAGCATTCAGTGAACATTGATTTGCCGATCGCCAGCAACGAGGTGCAAATCACCAAGCCCGAAACACTGCGACTCAGCGTTGATGCGCAAGGTCACTATTTTCTCAATGAGATGCCGGTCGCCGACGATGCCCTTGCGCCCCAACTCCAAGCGGCCGCGGCAAAAAATCCGCAGCCCGACTTGCACATTCGCGGTGACAAGGCCGTGCGCTACGAGCGCGTGGCCCAAGCCATGGCCACGGCCCAGCAGGCGGGGCTGCGCAAGATCGGCTTCATCACCGAGCCGAAGAATTAAGCGGTAGAAGTTACCGTCAAAGACCGATGGCAGCGATGCCGGCCCTCGCCACTTGCGCATCTTCATTCGACTTGACGCCACTGACGCCAACGGCCCCCAGGCAAGCGCCGTCTTTCATGATGGGTACGCCACCTTCGAGGAAACCCTTCAGGTACGGTGCGCTCAAAAATGAGATTCGGCCGCCGTTGATCACATCTTCATAAACCTTGCTCTCACGCCGACCCATGGCGGCAGTATTGGCTTTGGCCGGGGCGATGTGCGCAGAAATCGGCGGCGCGCCATCCAGACGGGCCAGATGCAACAAATGCCCGCCGTCATCGACGATGGCAATGGTCACCGCCCAATTGTTCTTTAGAGCTTCGGCTTCCGCACCTGCAGCAATTTTCTTGACGTCTGCGAGCTCTAGGAATGACTTGGTTTGCATAAGGTTCTCCCTGATATTCGAAAAGCCCAAGCATACGCAGGTTTTTGAGTCGATAAGAGGGGGATTCCACCTGTCGTGGCTGAAAGAGCCCTTACAAATAGTAGGCAGTGAGTCTCAGAAAATTGTCAATAAGCAGCCGAAGTCTTTAGAATGAGGCAGGTCTGCTCTTTTCAGAGCCTTCTGTCATTAAACGAGGAGAACACGTTATGAACGACAACACTCAAGACTTTAGCTACGGCTACCAGACAACGAGTCTGGAGCGGAACCGTGTATTGCGCAACACTTATTGGCTGCTCGCTCTGAGCATGCTGCCAACCGTGCTGGGTGCATGGATGGGCGTTGCCACCGGCATCACTGCCAACTTAGGAGGCGGCTTAGGATTGGTGGTTTTCTTGGGCGGCGCTTTTGGCTTCATGTACGCCATTGAGAAAACAAAGAATTCAGCGGCCGGCGTACCGGTGTTACTGGCCTTCACTTTCTTCATGGGCCTGATGCTGTCGCGCATGATTGCCATGGTGCTGGGCTTCAGGAACGGCACGGATCTGATCATGACCGCTTTTGGCGGAACGGCCGGTGTGTTCTTCCTCATGGCCAGCCTGTCGACCGTCATCAAGCGTGACCTCTCCGGCATGGGTAAATGGCTCACCGTGGGTGCAGTGGTACTGATGGTTGGTGCAGTCATCAACATGTTCGTCGCATCGTCGGCCGGCATGCTGGTCATCAGCATGTTGGCGATTGGTATCTTCAGCGCGTTCATCTTGTACGACTTGAAGCGCATCATCGATGGCGGCGAGACCAACTACATCACCGCCACCATGGGTCTGTACCTGAGCATTTTCAACGTCTTTCAAAGTTTGCTGGCACTGCTCGGCATCTTCGGTGGCGAGCGCGACTGACGACCTCTCCAACAAGCTGGCTTAAGCTGACGAAAAAAGGGACCCCTCGGGGTCCCTTTTTTCATGGGCATATGTTGTCCCTCAAGGCCGTTCGAAAACCGCCATAGACTCCACGTGTGCCGTGTGCGGGAACATGTTCACCACGCCCGCAGAGACGCAGCGGTAGCCGGCTTCATTGACCAGCAGGCCCGCATCGCGCGCCAATGTCGCTGGGTTGCAACTGACATAGACAATTCGTTTCGGCGCTGACCAACCGGCAGGCGGCGTGACCGCGGGAATAGCATGCACGCCCGTGTCGACGCCGTCTTCGTACACCGTGGCCCGGACAGGCCCGAATGGGTGCAGCGCCACCAAGGCTTTGAACAGCTCAAACGCACCTTCGCGCGGTGGGTCGACCAACCACTTGTCGGCTTGTCCGTCTTGCACCAGCAGAGCCGGCGTCATCTCAAACAGATTGCGCGCCACAAAGCGGGTCGGCGCTAGCGGGGCCAAACCGGCCGCTGGTCGTGTGGTTTGGTTCAAGGCGTAATTGGCCTGCGAACGGGCGACCAGCACTTCGCTGCCTTCAATGCCCAACACCTCTGCCGCATAGGTTGCGAGCGGCAAGGTGAAGTTGCCAAGTCCGCAAAACCAGTCGATCACGCGCTCAGTTTTTTGCACTTCCAGCAAGCGCAAAGCCCGAGCCACCAAGACGCGGTTGATGTACGGATTGACCTGCGTGAAGTCAGTCGGCTTGAAGGGCATGCTGACGCCGTAGTCCGGCAGGGCATACGCGAGTTGCACCTCGCCCTCTTGCAAGGGGTCAAGCAGCTTGACGGTGTCCGGCCCCTTTGATTGCAGCCACCACTGCAGCCCCGGCCGCTCAGCGGCAAAGGCCCGCAGGCGCGCCAAGTCAGCGTCGCTCAGCGGCTCCATGTGGCGCAGCACCATCGCGGTAATAGCCGGTGTGCCATCGCCCGGCGCGTCACCGCAAGCAAGTTCAATTTGCGGCAAGGTTTCGCGCGCTTCCATGCTGCCGATGAGCTCGCGCAGCGGCAGCAGCATCGCGCTGACATGCTTGGGCAACACATGGCACTCACGAATGTCAGCCACATACGTGCTCTTGCGCTCATGAAAACCAACCAGCACCGTGCCTTTTTTGCGCACGTAACGCACCGACAAGCGAGCGCGGTAGCGGTAATTCCAAGCCGGGCCTTCAATAGCCCGCAGAATGCTCTCGGCGTGAACCTTGCCGATGTGCCACAGGTTGTCTTCCAGCACGCGCTGCTTCACGGCCACTTGCGCGCCGACGTGCAAGTGCTGCATCTTGCAGCCGCCGCAAGCGCCCACGTGCATGCCAAAGTGCGGGCAACCGGGCGCGACCCGCTGTGATGACTCGCGATGAACTTCCGTCAGCGTGGCTTTTTCAAAGCTGGTTTTCTTGCGAAAAACATTCGCAGTGACCCGCTCAAAAGGCAAGGCACCTTCAATGAAAACCACCTTGCCGTCGGCCCGGTGGGCAATGCCCTGGGCCTCCATGTCAAGCGACTCTACGTCTAGGAAATCGGGGGGGTATTCGGGCGGCAAGGCCCAAGCGAGTATCTTTTTTTCTTCCGTCATGCCTGAATTGTCTCAGGTACAGGAGCCGCCTCGATACGCGGCACATTCAAACGAGAAATTCAGTTCCAAGCATCTAGGTAAGCCTGCCAATGCGGCTCTGCCGGTACGAGTTGATGCAAGCTCTCCTTGACCATCGCGATCTCCTGCTCGTACTCAGCTTCGAGCAGACCGCCGCGCATTTTTTGGAACCGGCAATACAGCAAATATGTATTCATTACATCCGTTTCGCAGTAACGACGAATCTCTTCCAGTTGACCGTCCAGATAGGCCGGGTACACCGCAGAGCCGTCCATCCCGAGCTTGCCCGGAAAGCCGCAGAGTTTGGCCATGGCGTCGAGCGGGGCATTGTTTTTGGGCTGATACATCGCCAGCAAATCCATCAGGTCGAGGTGCCGCATGTGGTACCGGCTGATGAAGTTGTTCCACTTGAACTCGCGGCTGTCATGGTCACCGCCCTCACCCATGTCCCAATATTTACTGGCCACCACACCGTGCTTCAGGCCGCGGTAATGCAACACAGGTAAATCAAAACCGCCGCCATTCCAGCTGACTAACTGCGGCAGATGCCTTTCAACCGTGTTGAAAAAAGTCTGGATGACCTTGCCTTCCTGACTCACGCCCTCTGGCTCGCGGTCGACAAAGGAATGAACACGCAAGCCTTCGGCGTTGCGAAAAACGCAGCTGATGACAAGAATGCGCTGCAAGTGCAGCGGCATGAAGTCGCTCTGCCCGCGTTCCTTGCGCTCACTCAGGTAGTCGGCATAGACCTCGGCGTCACTGCTCGCAGGTGGGTCGCCGCGTAGCGCACGCAGGCCGGCAACGTCGGGAATTGACTCAATGTCAAAAACCAGAACCGGCCAGGCCATGCGTCAGCTCAGCGCGCTGGCAGATATTTCAATGGATCAACGGGCTTGCCTTGCCGACGAATCTCGAAATGCAACTTGACCCGGTCAGCGTCGCTGTTACCCATCTCGGCGATTCTCTGACCCTTGCGAACTGACTGGTCTTCTTTCACCAGCAGCGTCTGGTTGTGCGCGTAAGCCGTGAGGTAAGTGTTGTTGTGCTTAAGGATGATCAGGTTGCCGTAACCACGTAAACCGGCACCGGAATAGACGACGCGACCATCAGCCGAAGCCAGCACGGACTCACCAGCACGGCCGGCAATGTCGATACCCTTGTTCTTGATTTCATCAAAGCCGGCAAGTTGAGCGCCTTGGGCTGGCCAAATCCAAGCTAAATCGTCTTCGCCACCACTCGGTGCCGGTGGGGGTGGTTCCGTACCGGCTTGCGGGGCAGCGTTTGCAACCGGCTTGGCAGTACCGAGGCCTTGCGCAGGCAACGCTGTCGACACCGGTGACTGGCTGGCCACAGGCCGGGCCACGACGCCCGGAGCACTAGGCGGTGGTGAGACTCGCAAAACCTGACCAACCTCAATCTGGTTCGGGTTGTCAATGGTGTTCCAGCGCGTGATGTCGCGCCAGTTTTGTCCGGAATCAAGACCAATGCGAATCATCGTATCGCCGGGTTTAACGGTATAAAACCCGGGTTTTCCAGCGTTCTCTGAGCCTGGCATCAGGACAATTGGCTTGGCAGGAGCGCTTGCAGAAGGCGTACTCACCGCAGACCGAGCGGTGCCGCGGTCTTCCACCGGGGCGTTGGTCAGCGAGCGCGATGAGCAGCCCACCAACAACGTCAACAAGAGCGTGAGGGAGACGGCCATCAAGCCATTCAAACGGCCAGCACGTGCAGGATGATTCATCAATTCTTGTCCTCAATCTTCGGAGCCCGACAAGGACTCAGTTACAACTCGACCATTGCGACACAACGCTTCAGGAAAACGCCTAACAGCCAGATCAGTTGGTTCCTGATTTTAGAGGCACAAAGTGAACAGCTTCAAGGACAGTCTGGCGAATCCCTTGCGCCGTTTTGTCTATGACGACCAGCGCTTGCTGCCCACTGGCTGTTTGCATGGGGGCGACCAACCGTCCACCCACCGCCAATTGCTCAATCCAAGCTGATGGAATGGCATCACCACCTGCAGCCGCAATGATGGCAGCATAGGGTGCGCCCTTGGCAAAGCCTTCCATGCCATCGCCAAACAAAAGATGCACATTGGCAAGGCGAAAATGACGCAAGTTTTCGCGGGCTTTTTCATGCAACCCGCGCAAGCGCTCAATGCTGTACACCTCGCTGGCCAAGTGACTCAGCACCGCCGCCTGGTAGCCACAACCGGTGCCGATTTCAAGCACTCGACCCAGCCTCTCACCCTTGCCCTCACGGAGTAACTCGAGCATGCGCGCCACCACATTGGGTTTTGAGATGGTTTGCCCGAGGCCAATCGGCAGGCTGGTGTCTTCATAAGCCTGATTCGCCAAGGCGGTATCGACAAAACGATGCCGCTCAACCTGCCCCATCGCGGCCAACACCGCAACGTCCTGCACGCCTTGCTTGGCCAGCTTGTCCACCATTCGACTGCGCACGGTCTGGGAGTCCAGACCCACACCTGCCGGCAAGGGTTTTTGCACGCCTTGGACAGCCTGTTTCAGCGGCTGCGGTTTGAACACGTCGGACGCATGAGAGCCAATACTCCTTTTGCTTGCTGATGGCACACCCGCGTTGGGCGACAGTCGCACCGGAAACCCGGGCCGCTTGTCACCCGTCGCCGCTTCCGGTCGCTCTCGCGTGGTACGGCTTGCGCAGCTGACCCTGTGGTCTGTCAGGCTCATGACTGGGCCTGGGTCAAGCGGGCAGCCGTTTGCGCCCAATACGGCAAACGCTCATGGTCTGTCAGGTCTACCTGCAAGGGCGTGATACACACGCAACCCTGCTTGGTCGCATGAAAGTCCGTCCCGTCACCGTCGTCCTTGGCGGGCCCGGCGCTGCCGATCCAGTACATGGTTTCGCCGCGTGGGCTGATTTGTGTGATGACACGCTCAGCCGCATGACGGCGCCCGAGCCGGGCCACCTTGACGCCCTTGATTTGATCGTTGGGCAGGTTCGGAATATTCACATTCAGCAGCCAAGGGGCCACCATCGGCAGCGCGCCATCAGCCAGCACTTCAATCGATGGCGCGAGTTGCAACACCAAGTCGCGCGCCCGCTGAGCTGCCACGTCAATGTGCGCCCAGCCTTTTTCTGTTTGGGAAAAGGCGATCGCCGGAATGCCGAACAGATAGCCCTCCATGGCCGCGCCCACCGTGCCGGAGTAAATCGTGTCGTCGCCCATGTTGGCACCGTTGTTGATGCCGGAGACCACGAGGTCGGGCCGGTAGCCCAAAAGACCGGTCAGTGCGATGTGCACGCAATCCGCCGGCGTGCCATTCACATAGCGAAAACCATTGGCCGCCGTCTGCACATACATCGGCGAGTGCAAGGTCAGCGCGTTCGACTTGGCGCTGTTGTTTTGCTCGGGTGCAACAACCTCCACGTCTGCAATGGTCTTCAGGGCTTCGTACAACGCCACGATACCGGGCGCTTGGTAGCCGTCGTCATTACAGATGAGTATTTTCATGCGGATGATTCTACGGTCAGCCCTGTGACGGGAACGAGGCCGCTACAACTGGCGCACTATCACTCAATGAAATACCCTCGTGCACGGCAACCATTTCAAGAGCGCGCTCAAACATGGCTCGAGCTGAGCCTGAAACCGCACGCAGGTAGCCGTGCAAGTGCGCATCTTCTGTGCTGTTGTTCAGGCACTCTTGGCTGTATTGCTCGAAACTGGCCAACTGGCCAATCAGTTCGGCGACATGCCTCGGACATTCGCACAAGATACTGCTCGAAATGCCCGCGACTCGGGTCAGCGTGGCGTCCGAATACTTGCGCGCTGGGATCAGCGCAGTGGGGCCAGAGGTTCCCATCGATGTTGACGCATCCACCAACAGCACGGAGCTGATGAGATCGGACAATTCATAGTCAGACATCGGCTCCCGACGCACCAACATACCCAACACTTTGAGCGCCTCGACCACGCCTTCTTGCCCATAGTTGTAAACGACGATGGCCTTGAGGATCGGGTGACGCGACACGAGACTTTCTATCTGCACGCGCGCACTGTCATTCAGCGTACTGACCTTGATCAGCAAGATCTTTGGTTGATCGTTGAAGGCCGCCAGTGCGGCTTCGGTCAGATCAAAAAAAACGTCTGAAACTTGGATCGAATGCGTCAGAAATTGAAGCGTGAATTTTGGCGAGCTGATGCGATTGGCCATGGCTTGACCCACTACCGCCATGGCGACCTTGTGACCATCGGATCTGTCGTTCACACTCGCCATGGTTGACGAGCGCTGCTGCACCAGCATCCGACTCAAACTGTCAGCGTCCAGATTGGCAATAGCGCTGATGCCATGCCCGGCATCGCAGAGCTGCTTGAGCTGGCCGGCCTTCAAGGCATCGGCTTGGGTGTAAAGCCGATGTTGACCCGCACTTTTGGTTGGCGAGAACGCGCCATAGCGAATTTCCCATACCCGCAAGGTCGTTACAGGAACCCCCGACAGCGTAGCCACAGCGCCGATTCTGTAGTGCGGACTTTGGTTGTCAGCGTCTGTTGATTGTGCTTGGTTCATATATTTTGAGTAGCTATTGCGTAGAATTTACAGTTAAAATACCTGTAAATCAAGAAAAAATTGTGAATTATTTAAATTTGCGTAGTTTTAATGGGAAATTTGTGGAATAGTCTACTCAACCAAACAAACCGCAAAAAGTCCATGATTTCTAAAAAAACAGCCAAGGCCATCGATATCGCCACAGTCGTCGCCCGTTACAGCCCCGGGCAGCCCGTTCCGGCGCATGAAATTTCTGCGCTGCTCGGCCTGTCGATTTCGTACATAGAAGTGACCTTGAGTGACCTCAAGAACCACGGCATCGTGCGGGCCTATAAAGGCCCTGGCGGCGGCTATCAGTTGGATGAAAAAAATCGCCTTATCACTTTGTGGGACATCGTGAAAATCTTTGAACCTCACGTCTCCCCCTCACAAGAGTCCACGCAAGAGGCAACACCGCTGGCCGAGATGGAAAGGGAGATGCGTCAACGAATTCAAGCATTTTTTGAATCCCGCAGCCTCACCGATCTGGCACGCCAGACCAATTTGCCGGCAAGAGAGAAAACCGAAGTGCGAAGTATTTTCAAACTCAAGCCTTTGCCTCAGCGCGTTGCCCTGCGCGTGGTGAATTCGGTTTTTGACTGGAAGATGTCGGCGCTCGCCTGAGGTACACGGTATGAAGGTCAGTTACGTCCTGCGCAACCATGCTGGCAAGTCAAGAAAAATTCCAATCGGCGAGTCTTGGCAGTGGCATCACTTTGTCGAAGACGAGGCGCAAGCCAATGCGGTATTGGCCGATCTAAAAAAGAAAATCAGAGACAACCGCTTGCAACTCGCCAACCTGTTCGTCGACAAGTTCAGCGTCACTGATTTTGAAAAATTGAATGTTCGTTTTACCTACAAAGGACAAGTCCAATACGACGACCGTTTGTGCCCAAAACGAATCATCAATCAGCATGATGACGCGGTTGAATAGAAGCCCAGACGGATCAGCTTTACAAATTTGGCCGCAACGTCTTGTGAATGCGCCGAATCGTTGCCCATGACGCCCACAACACCAGCGGCACCGATGCACCGGCCGCCATCTCGGGATTGATCGGCAAACCCATGGCCTTCAGTGCCTTGGCGCCGTACAACAGCAGGCTGACCACGTAATAAGAAATGGCCGCAATCGACAAGCCTTCAACGGTGGCTTGCAGACGCAGCTGCAGCTCTTGCCCACGCGTGAGCTTTTCAAGTAACTGCTGGTTTTGCGTCTCCGTGGCAATGTCGACCCGGGTTCGTAGCAGCGCGCTGGTGCGAGCCACCCGTTCGGACAACGATGCCAAGCGCTGCGCCGTGGCAGCCACTGTGGCAATTGCAGGCGACAGACGGCGCTGCATGAAATCGCCCATGGTCTGCGTGCCTGGAATGGCTTTTTCGCGCAGCTCCGAGATGCGCTGGGCCACCAATCCGTCGTAGGCCCGTGTGGCAGCAAAGCGGTACACATGCTCGGCAGTGGCGCGCTCGACCCGCGCCGCCAACGACACCAAGGTATCCAGCAGCGCCTGATCTGCTGCGGCCTTGTTTTCGAGGCTCGCCATGATGTCGGCCAACGCGGTTTCAGATTGCGTCAGCATCGGTCCGAGTTGTTTCGCCACCGGCAAACCGCGCAGCGCCATCAGTCGGTATGTTTCGAGTTCCAACAGCCGCTGAGACACACGCCCAGCGCGCGTTGCGCTCATGTCAGCGGGCGCCACCACCAACATGCGTTCAAAGCCATCGGGCCTCAGCAAGAAGTCGCTCACCGCCCAAGAGTGACCGTTTTGCCCCAGCACGGAGGCCATCACAGGCGTCTCGCCGAGCCACACTTTGGCTTTGACCAGCGTCTCCTCCACGGTTTCCAAATCACCATAAACCATCGACAACATGATGGCCGAAATAGTGCGTCCAGGAATCTCGCGCAGCCATTCAGGTGTCACCGCCAAAGCTGGCAGCAAGTCAGGACTGACCGCACCCAGCAAAGCGTTATCTGGCAAAGGTTGCACGATGGAATAGCGCGTGAACTCGGTGTGGCGCTCCCATTTGACGGTGTAACCGTCGAGACGGATTCGCAAGAAATTGGCCGTCAACTGCTCCGTCGTCAATGCTGTCTGACCTGGCAACCGGCGCAGGTGCTCGCACTCTTGGTCGCGGTTGATCCCTTCGTTGAGCACCGCCACATAGACCACCAGCGCCGGCAGACGAATACGTGCCGTCGGTCGGGCGTGCACTTCGTTGTGCAGCACTTGGCGATGCGGATCATCTGGCGGCAGCAACGACGCCGTCGTGCTGAAGGCGGAAGGAATCAAGGATGAACTCATGGGCAGATTGTGAGGTATTCCAGCCGGCCCCTACACTCAACAAGGCGGCCCAAAGACATTCAGTCACTTGATGCGACCGTCGCTTGGCAAGTTCGAGCTTTGTTAAATGCCCCACCATGACCGCCCTCAATTCAAACTCACTTGCTCTCGCCGCCCTTTTTTTGAACATCGGTCACGTCTCGGCGCAAGGGCAACTCTCCGCCCCAGACCGTGTCAGAACTTTACAAATGTGCGCAGCCACTTCAGACAATGCGGCCCGCCTCGACTGCTACGACCAATGGACGAGCAGACAGTCAGCGCAAGCCGTGAAGGCCGTACAGCCGGTAACGTCCGTACTACCCGAGCAGACAAGCAGCACAGAGATAGCCCGCACCGATGCCTGTCACGATGGGCAGTACAGCGCGTTGTCGCGTTTTTGGGAGCTTGAAACTGACACGGATTGCGGGACGTTCCGCTTTCGTGGTTACCGGCCTCTGTCGTTCTCAGCCGTTGGCGCTGACACGGTGAACCAGCAACCCAGTTCGAGTGCAGACAATCGCACGGCGGCTTCGCCAATCAACTACAACAACACCGAAGCTAGGCTGCAGCTGTCGATGCGAACCAAGCTGGCGCAGGGTCTGTTCATGCCAGCCAATTCCAAACGCCAAGACTCGCTGTGGTTCGCCTACTCACAGCAGTCGTACTGGCAAGTGTTGAGCGGCAACATCTCACGCCCTTTTCGGACCACTGACCATGAACCCGAGGTGATCTACGTCTACCCGACCGATGCGAAGCTGCCGTTTGACTGGCGTTTGCGTTACAGCGGTGTGGGCTTGGTCCATCAATCCAACGGGCAAAGCCTGCCGCTGTCGCGCAGCTGGAACCGGGTCTACCTGATGGCGGGCGCTGAGTTAGACAAGCGCTGGATGGTGCAGGCACGGGTCTGGAAGCGCCTCTCAGAAAACGCTGGCAGCGACGACAACCCGGGGATTGAAAACACCATAGGTCGTGGCGAGCTGAAAACGATGTGGAACGTCAATCAGCAACACACCATCGGGCTGACATGGTTGCATTCTTTGCGGCAAGCTGGCAACGGCTCAACCCGCCTAGAGTGGCTGCGCACCATAGGCACACGCGACGATGGCGGCAAGAGCAACCTGCGCCTGCACACGCAGCTTTTCAGCGGCTATGGCGACAGCCTGATTGACTACAACCGCAAGCGGACTGTCTTCAGTGTCGGGCTGAGCCTGCTCGATTTTTAAGAGATCAACAAGGTCGGCCGTTGCGGGCCAACAGCCATGCGGGGGCATCTTGCAAAGCCACCGGGCGCAAGAAGCGCTCCATCGCCGCATCGCCGACGGAGGTCGTCATAGGCTGTGTGGACGACGGCCACGGGCCACCGTGCTGCTGCGCTGCTGTCACAGCGACACCAGTGGGAACCCCCGCAAACAGAACCCGACCGGCTATCGCCATCGCTGCACGTACCAAGGCCTGGTTATCTTCAGTTGGCGCATCAACGCCCCACAACGTCACCGTCAGGCTCCCGCCCACGGCATTCAACACCTCCAGCGCCTCGCGCACAGAAGCGGCACGCACGATCAGGCTGGCCGGGCCAAACAACTCTTCCCGCAACTCAGCCTTGGCGATGAAGTTAGGCGCATCCACCTCAGCCAAAAACGGCCGTGGTGCCTCCGCTTTTCCCGCTTCGTGCAGCAAAGGCTTGGCACCCGCAGACAGCATGTGAGCCACACCCGAGTCAAAGGCCTGGCGCATGCCCGGCGTCAACATGGCATGCGGATTTTGGGCGGCCAATGCGGTGACCAGTTGGGATACGAAAGCATCGGAGGCCGCGTCCTTGATCAAGACGATCACGCCCGGGCTGGTGCAAAACTGACCGCACCCCAGGCTGATCGAACCGGCCAACAAAGCAGCCAACTCAGCACCTTTTTCGGCCAACAGTGACGGCATCGCCACCACTGGGTTGATAGACCCGAGTTCTCCATAAAACGGAATCGGCCGTGGCCGTGCGTTGGCCACCGCCTGCAGCGCCGCGCCACCCCGCGTCGAGCCCGTGAAAGCACCGGCAGCCATGGCGGGGTGCTGTACCAAACGCACACCGACGTCCGAGCCACCGCCCTGAATAAAACCCATCAGACCGGCCGGCAACTTCTGAGCACTCAGCACCTTTTGCACCAAACCGAAGACGCGGTTGGACAACAGCAAATGGCCGGAATGGGCCTTGATCACCACTGGGCAACCAGCCGCCAAGGCTGAAGCGGTGTCGCCACCCAAGACAGAAAAGGCGAACGGAAAATTGCTCGCAGAAAACATCGCCACAGGGCCAAGCGGCACGCGCTGACGCACCATCGCCGGATGCCCTGCAGGCGGCGGACCGGCCACAGCCGGGTCGTCCAAGCGCTCAAAGGCAAGGCCTTTCTCAGCGATGTCGGCAAAGCGACGCAGCTGAAATGCGGTGCGGTCCAACTCACCATTCAGCCGCACCGGACCCAACCCGGTTTCCACATCAGCCAAGCTCACCAACCCCTCACGGTCGGCTTCAAGTGCGCTGGCCAGCCCGCGCAACAAGTTGCCACGCGCCTCGCCTGTGCTGGTAGCCCAGACCTCAAAGGCTTGAGCCGCAGCGTTGGCGGCTGCGTCTACTTGGGCGGAGGTGGTCGCCAGTAAGGGCGCACCGAGCGCTTCGCCCGTGCGGGCTTGGATAGATTGGAGAGTTTTCATGCAGCGTGTGTCCAGTTAAGTTATTCAGGCTTGATGCCAGCGGTTTTGATGACGCGCGTCCAAGTGTCAATTTCCTTCTTCACGAAGGCGGTATAGGGTTTCGATCCCTGTTCCGGAATAACGAAACCGACCGAGCCCATACGCTGTTTGATAGCGTCAGACTTCATCGCCTGTGCGATAGCCGCTTCGAGCTTATCAACAATCGGTTGCGGGGTTCCTTTGATGGCTGAAATGCCCGACCAAGACAGCGCTTCAAAGCCTTTGTAACCCGACTCGGCAATCGTCGGCACATCGGGGTACAGCGGATTTCGCTGCGCGCTGGAAACGGCAATCGCCCTCATCTTGCCAGCCCGGACGTGTGGCAAGGCCGCGTCTTGGTTGATGAACATCATCGGAATCGTGCCGCCCAACAAATCGGTCAACATCGGACCACCGCCCCGGTACGAAATACCTGTCAATTGAATGCCGGTGGTTTGCTTGAACAACTCCATCGCCATGTGACCAGAGGCCGCGTGGGTGAAGCCGTAATCCAGCTTGCCTGGGTTGGCTTTGGCGTAGTCGACGATGTCTTTGACTGTCTTGTAAGGTGTGGCTGGGTTGACCACCAGCACATTGGGGCCGGAGTTCACTTGCGAGATGTGGATGAAATCCGTCATCGAGTTGTACTTGAGGTTCGGATCCAGACCATGCGCCACGGCACTTTGACCAACACCGGTCTGGATCAAGGTGTAACCATCCGGGGTCATCTTGGTCGCTCGGTCTGTCCCAACGATACCGCCTGCACCAGCGATGTTCTCAACGATAAAGGGCTGCTTGAGTATCTTGCTGAGTTCATCAGCCACCATGCGCCCCATCACATCACTGGTGCCACCCGGTGGGAACGGCACAATAATTTTCACCGGTTTGGTGGGGTAGTCCGACTGAGCCAAGACGGCGCTGCCGCTAGCCAAAAAACCGATGGTTGCACAGGCCAGGGTGGCCAAGGTGAATCGTCTTGTAGACATGAAATCTCCGGCTGAAAAAATTTAAAAATTACACCGCAGCATGCGTTTCGACATACAGCGCGTAGAGAGAATGCGAGCTGGTCATGTAGAGGCGGTTGCGTTTAGGTCCACCGAATTCAAGGTTGGCGCAGCGTTCTGGCAGGCGAATAAATCCGATCGGCTTGCCGGCTGAGTTGAAAATTTTGACGCCGTCCATGTCTTCCGACTTGGCCACGGGCAAGTGAGCCTTCATGCCGCCAGCAACGTCAGTGGCTTCGGGCGCGAATGCGCCGCTGAAGCCCCAGCCGCACCAGAGGTTGCCATCGCGGTCAACACGAAAACCGTCAAAAGCTCCTGGGCCGTTAGCGTCAATCAATTTGGTCTTGTTTGAGCAAGTGCCATCGGCGGCCACGTCGTAGCTCCAGATGCTGCGGTTAGGTGTGCCCTTCCACTCCACGACATAGAGTTTTTTCTCGTCCGGCGAAAAAGCCAAACCGTTCGGGTTAACGAGGTCAGTGATGACCGCGGTGAGCTTGCCATCTTTGGCGATCCGGTAGACATTGGTGGTGGCTTGCTCTGGCTTGGCGCGCGAACCTTCCCACTCTCCATTGATACCGAAGATGGGATCAGTGAACCAAATCGTGTCATCAGACTTGACCACGATATCGTTCGGTGCATTGAGTTTTTTCCCTTCGTAGTTGTCTGCCAGCACCGTCATCTTGCCGTTTTTCTCGGTGCGTACAACGCGGCGTGTCACCGAGTGTTCGCAGCTGATCAAACGGCCTTGGCGGTCGCGCGTGTTGCCGTTGGCGTAGTTGACATTTTCTTTGTGCACCGAGAACTTGTTGGTGGCTTCGTCAAACTTCATCAGGCGATTGTTTGGAATGTCACTCACCAGCAAATAGCCAGGCTTACCGGCTTTTTCATTGGGGAAATACACCGGACCTTCAGCCCAGCGCATACCGGTTCCGACTTGTTCAACGGTGCTGCTGTAAATGCGGTATTTGCCAAAGCTCGGATCCAGTATCAGCACCGATGGGTCGGGGTAACGCTGGTTGGGTTTGAAGTCGAATGATTGTGCTAACGCCGAACCACTCAGGGCGGCTAAGCCCGTGCTGGCAGCGGCAACAAGAAAGTCGCGGCGGGGTTTGATGTTGTTGTTCGTCATGTCTTTGTCTCCGATGTCGTTAGTGATTTAAAAATCGGCAACCGGCCGCACGGTACACCGGGCCGCCCCGGACAAGTATTTGTCAATTGATTAAATTTTCAGCGGTCTAATGCGGGTCGTTTTGGATTGAAGGTCCAGCCAGGAATCAGGCTTTGCATGGCCATGGCGTCATCACGTGCACCCAAGCCGTGTTGCTTGTACAAGCGGTGGGCTTTTTCAACCTCGACCATGTCGATCTCAACACCCAGCCCCGGCTTTTTAGGCACTTGCACGTGACCACCGATGATTTGCAAGGGCTCTTTGGTCAGGCGCTGACCGTCTTGCCAGATCCAGTGCGTGTCGATCGCCGTCACCCGACCCGGTGCAGCCGCGCCCACCTGCGTGAACATGGCCAATGAGACGTCAAAGTGATTGTTCGAATGCGAGCCCCAAGTCAGGCCCCAGTCGCGGCAGGTCTGCGCCACGCGGACCGAGCCGGCCATGGTCCAAAAATGCGGGTCAGCCAGCGGAATGTCGACCGATTGCAGTGACAGTGCATGCGTCAATTGCCGCCAGTCGGTGGCAATCATGTTCGTTGCAGTCGGCAGGCCTGTGGCCCGCCTGAATTCGGCCATGACCTCGCGACCTGAAAAACCGTCTTCAGCGCCGCAAGGGTCTTCGGCGTAAGCCACCACACCGCGCAGGTCGCGCATCAGCGTAATCGCGTCTTTCAGCAACCAACCGCCATTCGGGTCTAGCGTGACACGGGCGTCTGGAAAGCGCTCGTGCAAGGCGCACACGGCTTCAATTTCTTCGGCTCCGCGCAACACGCCGCCTTTGAGTTTGAAGTCGTTGAAACCATAGCGTTCGCGTGCCGCCTCTGCCTGCCGGACCACAGCCTTGGCGTCCATGGTTTTCTCGTGGCGCAAGCGGAACCAGTCGTTGTCTGCGCTAGGGTCGCTCACGTAATCCAGATCGGTCTGACTGCGGTCACCGACATAAAACAGATAGCCGAGCATTTCCACTGACTCGCGCTGCTGGCCTTCACCCAGCAAGGCTGCCACCGGCACCCCCAAGTGCTGCCCCAGCAGGTCAAGCAAGGCTGATTCAATCGCGGTGACGGCGTGAATCGTGGTGCGCAGGTCAAAGGTCTGCTGGCCGCGCCCTCCGCTGTCACGGTCTGCGAACTGCTGCTGCACCTGCTGCAAGATGCGCTGGTGCGCGCCGATAGCTTGGCCGACGACGAGTTGCGCGGCGTCCTCAAGCGTCTGCGTGATCTTCTGGCCACCGGGCACTTCGCCCACGCCCGTGCGACCATCGCTGTCGGTCAGGATCAACAGGTTACGGGTGAAGAACGGGCCATGTGCCCCGCTCAAATTCAGCAACATGCTGTCGCGCCCTGCAACTGGAATCACGCGCAAAGCGGTGATGACGGGCGTGGTGTGTTTAGACAAGTTCGCGCTCACTGTGGGCCGAGCTTTTTGATCAGTGCCGCCAAGGCATCCATCTCTGCAGGCTTCAAGTCCGTCAGCGGCGCGCGCACCGGGCCAGCGTCGTGTCCGACGAGCTTGGCGCCGGCTTTGATGATGCTCACGCCGTAGCCTGCAACCTTGTTGCGGATATCCAAGTAAGGCATGAAAAACTCACGTAGCAAATGGTGCTGTGTTGCCAAATCGTCTTTCGCAACGGCGTGATAAAAATCCATCGCCGTCTTTGGAATGAAGTTGAAGACTGCCGAAGAATACACGGGCGTGCCGAGCGCTTTGTAGGCAGCTGCGTAAACCTCCGCTGTGGGCAAACCGCCTAGGTAGGCAAAGCGGTCGCCCATCTTCATGTAGATCGAAGACATGGTTTCAATATCGCCAACACCGTCTTTGAAGCCAATCAGGTTCGGGCAACGGTCGGCCAAAATAGCCAGCGATGCAGGGGTCAGTTTGCACACATTGCGGTTGTAAACAATCACGCCGAACTTGACGCTTTTGCAGACCTGCTCGACATGGGCGATCAAGCCCTCTTGACCCGCTTCGGTCAGGTAATGCGGCATCAACAAAATGCCGTGTGCGCCTTGGCGCTCAGCTTCTTGCGCGCATTCAATGGCAAAACGCGTTGGGCCGCCTGCGCCAGCAATGATAGGCACGATGCCCTTGCAAGTCTCCACCGCAGTTTTGATGACCGTTGGATATTCGTGTCCTGTCAGGGAGAAAAATTCGCCCGTGCCGCCGGCCGCGAACAAGGCCGATGCACCGTAAGGCGCCAACCACTCCAGACGTGCCGCGTAACTTTTGGCGTTGAAGTCGCCCTGCGCATCAAAGTCCGTCACAGGAAACGACAGTAAACCGCTGGACATGATGGTTTTGAGTTCTTGCGGATTCATGAAATGCTTCTTTCAGTGTTTGGTGTGAGTTGCGTGAGCGTGACAAAGAAATGAGATTAATTTCAAGTCATCATACAACCGATATCTTATCTTTGGCTCGGGCCCTGTCAAGCAAATATTGAGCAAACACGGGTAACTACCCAAGATGTCAAGCTACAGCCTTAAACTACAAAGCAGTTTCACAGGACACTGCTGCACATGAACCAACCCCTGCTTCAATACGACAGTACCGGCACGTTGCCGGAGCGTATTTATGCTCGCGTTGTCGAGGCCATACTGCGCGGCGACTACGCACCCAGAGGCAAACTACCGACCGAAGGCGAACTCTCCAACCAATTCAGCGTGTCCCGACCCACGGTGCGAGAAGCCCTGTCGCGCTTGCGCTCAGACGGCATCATCGAGTCCAAACGCGGCTCTGGCAGCTTTGTGATCCGCTCACCCGGCACACCAGCCGCGCCACCCACACCGATCAAGAGCTGGGCCGATATAGAGCGTTACTACGCCTACCGAAGTTGCGTCGAAATGGGCGCTGCGGCGGGCGCTGCGGAGTTTCGCGACTCTGCTGATCTGGACGCGCTGCGGGCAGCATTCGACGCGTTGAACACCGCCATGGGGAACGGCAAGTCCGGCGCTGACGAAGATGTTCAGTTTCATTTGGCCATCGCACAAGCCTCGCACAACCCGTTTTTTGTGACCGCTATTGAGACCAGCGTCGCACCGATTCGGCAGTTCATTGAACTGGCCCGCCACGTCACTGATAAAAAAAGTGCTGAACGGGTGCGAACCACCCAAGCAGAGCATCAGGAGATCATTGACGCCATCGTTCGCCGCTCGCCTGCCGATGCCGCAGACGCCATCCGCATGCACGTACTGAACGCCAAGCGACGCATTTTTGAGAGTACACCAGCGCCTTGAACCTAGCGTCAAGCGCTCACGGCGTTGACAAAGTTGCTTGACAACTTTTGTAGTTGTCAGATAATTTGAAGGTCACGCCACTGCGCCGCCATCATGAAAAGACGCCATGCCAACCTCAACCCCAAGCACCGATCCCATCATCATCCGCATGCACGAACGCGACAACGTGGCGATCGTGGCCAATGACGGTGGCCTGCCACTTGGGGCGAGACTGCCTGACGGTCTGGTGTTGATAGACCGTGTTCCCCAAGGCCACAAGGTCGCGCTGGTCGACCTGAAAGCCGCAGCGCCAGTACTGCGCTACGGCATCCCCATCGGCTACGCATTGAAAGACATTCCGGCCGGTAGCTGGGTCCACGAGCGGCTGTTGGAGATGCCGTCGGCATGCGGGCTCGACAACCTGCCCATCGCCACAGTCAAGCCGCCAACGATGGCTCCGCTGGAGGGCTATACCTTTGAAGGCTTTCGCAACACCGATGGATCAGTCGGTACCCGCAACATTCTGGCCATCACCCAAACCGTGCAGTGCGTCGCCGGTGTCACCGACTTTGCCGTGCAACGCATCAAGTCCGAGTTGCTGCCCCGCTTTCCCAACGTCGACGACGTGGTGGCGCTGGAGCACGGCTACGGCTGCGGCGTAGCGATTGACGCGCCAGACGCGATCATCCCGATTCGCACCCTGCGCAACATCAGCCTGAACCCCAACTTTGGTGGCGAAGTCATGGTGGTCAGCCTAGGCTGCGAAAAACTCCAACCGGAGCGCCTGTTGCCACCCGGCAGCATCCCGTTGATCGACGTGCGCAGCGGAACTAGCCTGAACACAGAAACACCGCTGGACGTGGTCTGCTTGCAAGACGACGCGCATGTGGGCTTCATGTCAATGGTCGACTCCATCATGCGTCAGGCCGAGCAACATCTGCAACGTCTGAACGCCCGTCGCCGTGAAACCGTGTCGGCGTCTGAACTGGTGGTCGGCGTGCAGTGTGGCGGCAGCGATGCATTCTCCGGCGTCACGGCCAACCCGGCAGTGGGGTATTGCACCGACTTGTTGGTCCGTGCCGGTGCCAGTGTGATGTTTTCAGAAACCACAGAAGTCCGCGATGGCATCGACCAACTGACGTCACGCGCCACAACCCCTGAGGTCGCGCAAGCGATGATCCGCGAGATGGCCTGGTATGACGCCTACCTGCAGCGCGGTGGTGCAGACCGCAGCGCCAACACGACGCCCGGCAACAAAAAAGGCGGCTTGTCGAACATCGTCGAAAAAGCCATGGGCTCCATCGTCAAGTCGGGTACTGCGCCCATCGCTAATGTGTTGTCCCCGGGCGAAAAACTCAAAGCCAAGGGGCTGACCTACGCCGCCACGCCCGCCAGCGACTTCATCTGCGGAACCCTGCAATTGGCCGGCGGGATGAATTTACATGTTTTCACCACAGGACGTGGTACACCCTACGGTTTGGCGGCGGTTCCGGTCATCAAAGTGGCCACGCGCAGCGACTTGGCCCGGCGCTGGCATGACCTGATGGACATCAACGCAGGCACCATCGCCACCGGCGAAAAGACCATTGAAAACGTCGGGTGGGAACTCTTTGAGATGATGTTGGAAGTCGCCAGCGGCCGCAAGAAAACCTGGGCCGAACACTGGAAACTGCACAACGCACTGGTGCTGTTCAACCCGGCACCCATCACCTGAAGAACGCAATGACCCCAAAAGTCCCAAATCCAACCGCTCTGAGCCCCCTTTTGATTGCAGGGCTGGCAGCGCTGGGGGTGGCAGTATTGGGTGGTCTGCTGACCGAGATAGGCCCCTGGTAGAAAAGCTTGATGCAACCCGCCTTCAAACCACCAGACGCTTGGTTTGGCCCAGTTTGGACACTGATTTTTATGTTGGCAGCCACAGCAGGGGCCACGGCTTGGAAGCAAACGCCTGACCGAGCCAGCCGCTATTGGCTGATCGGTCTTTTTGCACTGAATGCAAGTTTGAACACGCTTTGGAGCTTGCTGTTCTTCAAGCTACAACGTCCCGACTGGGCGTTGCTTGAAGTTGGATTTTTATGGCTCTCCATCGCCGCCTTGATATGGTCGATGAAGGCCTACTCACGCCGATCCAGCGCCCTCTTGTTACCCTATCTGTTGTGGGTGTCTTTCGCGATCGCGATCAACTACGCCACAGTGCAACTCAACGGGCCGTTCAGCACGCCTTTTTGATCAGGCCTTTTTAACGTAGGCGCTGCACCAGCCGTTGCCAGCCACCAGTTTGCCGGCAAACAGGGCGCAACCACCATTTGCGTCAGTGGCCTTGCCGGTGTACAGCTGGCAATTCGAGCACTTCTGAGCGGCTGCGTGCTTTGGGAACTTTTTAGCATCCACCTTGGTGGTGTCAGCCAAATAACCCAAAGCCACGGCTTGTGGGTCTTTTTCGTCAACCTTGGCTTGGGCCATGGCTTGCGATGCCATCACTGCGGTCGTGCCGACAGCGACTTGCATCATGAATACTCGACGGCTTGTGCTTTTCATGGGGTGCTCTTTTAAAATGTTGAATAGATAAGAATTCTAGAACAACCCTATCGCGGGGGTCATCGCGGGACCCAGGTTTCCTCAGACTGACAGAATTGTTTTTCTGAGCTGACCATGGTTGTTGTCAGGATCTTGGCTCAAAATAACGCTCAGGCAGAACCGGTTTCGCCATTCAGCGCTGCCCGGCCCCAATGTTCACCCCACAAAGGACTTGCATGCAATTCTCAATTCTCATGACCGCGGCGCTCCTCGCAGCAGGCCTGACCACCAGCGTCAGTGCGCAAACACTCAAAAAAGTAGCCGACAGCAACAAGATCACAGTGTCTTACCGAGAGGCATCGATCCCTTTCAGTTATTTGGTTGGCTCAAACAAAGCCGTCGGATTTTCGGTGGAGCTCACCGACGTTATCGTTGATGACGTGCGCAAAAAACTGCAAAAGCCCAATCTTGAAGTAGCCACCATGCCGGTCACTTCGCAAAATCGTATCCCCCTGCTGGTCAACGGCACTTACGACTTGGAGTGCGGTTCCACCACCAACAATTCCGCGCGAGGCAAAGACGTCGCCTTTTCCATCAACATGTTTTATACCGGTACGCGTCTTCTGACCAAGAAGTCCTCGGGTGTCAAAAACTACGCGGACCTCGCCAAGAAAACTGTCGCCAGCACGACTGGCACCACCAACGCCCAAGTCATCCGCAAGTACAACGCGGATAAAAACTTGGACATGCAGGTCATCCTCGGCAAAGACCACGATGATTCCTTGCTACTGGTTGAAAACGACCGCGCAACCGCCTTTGCCATGGACGATATTTTGCTGTTTGGACTGATGGCCAACTCTAAGAACCCAGCGTCACTCCAGGTGGTGGGTGACTCACTGCAAGTTGAACCCTATGCCTGCATGCTGCGCAAAGACGACCCAGAGTTCAAGGAGCTGGTGGACGGTGCGATTGCACGTCTCATGAAATCGGGTGAATTTGCCAAGATGTACAGCAAGTGGTTCGAGTCACCCATGCCACCCAAAGGCACCAATCTAGGCCTGCCTATGAGCCAACCACTGAAAGACAATATCAAAGCCATGAGCGACAAGCCCGCGATGTAAACCGAGCGGCCTGTGCCGGGTTTGAATGACGGAAGTGCATGTTCACTCAACGGAAAAAGGACCGCCGCTGATGTGACTGCCGGCCAATAATGATCCGCAAACGGTTGCGTCCTGCGACCGTACCGGATTCAAAAATTGACCATGTACCCAGCCTCTTCCGCCCCGGCCCTTCAGGGCAAAACCGCCGTCGTCACAGGGGGCAGTGGCGGCATCGGTGCCGCTGTTGTCCAACTGCTTGCAGCCGAAGGGGCCCGGGTCGTCATCGGCTTCAACCATGGCTCAGATAGGGCAGAGTCTTTGCGGGCCACCTTGCCAGGCACTGGCCATCTGGCAGTCCACCTCCCGCTCGGAGACGCCTCGGTACACACCGCAGTGGCCAGCCAACTGGAGAGCTTGGTCGGCGCAGTCGACATTCTGGTGAATGCAGCGGGCTACACCAGTCGCATACCGCACACCGATCTGACGACGCTCGACAGCGCACTGTTCAACGAAATTTTGCTGACCAATGCGGGTGGCACTTTTTCCATCACCCGCGCGCTCATCCCCTTGCTACAAAAATCCGGCGACGCCACAGTCGTCTCGGTCTCCTCTATCTCAGCCTTCACCGGTTCGGGCAGCAACATCGCCTACTGCGCAGCCAAGGCCGCGCTAGACACCATGACCATGTCACTGGCACGCGTGTTCGGGCCAGCAGTGCGTTTTTTATGCGTCTCCCCGGCCTCGGTCGACACGGGTTTTGTGCCCGGACGCTCGCGCGACGACATTCACAAAAGGGGCGCCGCCACGCCTATTGGCCGGGCCGTGACACCAGAGGACGTCGCCCGTTCGGTGCTCGCCTGCATCACGCACCTGCGCACAGCCACAGGCACACGTATCATCATTGACGGCGGGTATCAACTGTGATCGCAGCACGCGTGCACGTCCTGGCCGACGTTCTGCAGCCGACCTATTTACCCATCATTGACAACTTCGCGAAAGACTGAAAACCATGCTCGTCGAACAACGCACTTACACCACCCACCCCGGAAAATGGCGGGACTATCTGAGCCTGTATGAACAAGAAGGCCTGCAAATTCAGCTGCGCGTTCTAGGCCGTATGGTGGGCTACTACTACACCGACATCGGCGAGCTGAACCAGATCGTCCATATGTGGGCTTATGAAGATCTGGCAGACCGCACGCACCGCCGCGCTGAGCTGATGAAAGACGCAAACTGGCGCGCCTATGCCGCCAAAATGTTGCCCCTGCTTCAAAGCCAAACCTCGAAGATCATGATTCCAGCGCCGTTTTTTGAACCGACGTGGAAGACGCCCTGATTCGGGGCTGAACGCCAAGCTAGCGCTGCACTAAACCTTGTCAGCGCTGCGGGCGTAGCCGGTCTGGGCGCCGTACAACTTTTCACGCTGGGACCAGTCATGCGTCTTGTTCCAGAGCTCCAGCACACCTTGGGCCTCAGATTCAAAAATCCGATAGCGCGCCGGCGGGCAAGTGCGCGTTGTCAATTCCAACCGGTGCCCGGACGGGTCAAAGAAATAGATCGACGTGATGAAGTCGTCGTGGTTGGTTGGTCCGACCACGCTGACGCCTTTGGCGATCAAATCGGCCTTCGCCTTCAACACCGTTTCCACGCTGTCCACTTCAAAAGCAAAGTGCTGGATCCAGTCTGGTGACGCCAGATCCTTCATGTTGCCGGGATCGTTAGGGCATTCAAAAAAGGCGATCGAACTGCCGTCTTCCATCTCCAGGAAAATATGAATGTGCGGGCTGTATTTACCCGTTGACGGCACGTGGTCTTCGCCCATGGCATGCGAGAACTTGAGTCCCAAAACCTGGGTGTAAAAAGTCACGGTCTCGTGCGCATCTTTGCAACGGAACGCGGCATGGTGAAGTTTTTTGCAGAGCATGAAAGCCTTTCAGTGGACTCGATTATTGCTGCGGAATAGCGGAGTCGATCACGACCTTTTTCCACTTGATGACCTGATTGGCCACGTAGCTCTTCATCTCCGCACCCGATGCTGAAGGCGTGACCGCACCGCCCGTGGCTTCAAGTCGGCGCTTGGTTTCAGGGTCGGCCAAGGCGGCGAGGATGGCGGCTTGAAGACGCTGGGCAATCGCTGGTGGCAGGCCTTTCGGGGCCGCTATACCCGTCCACGACGTCACTTCAAAACCTGGCACGCTGTCGGCTACCGGTGCGATGCCAGGGAGCAAAGGTACCGGCTGCGTAGACGTCACCCCCAGCGCCCGCAGCTTGCCACCCTCGACCTGCGAGCGGGTCACCGTGACGGAGTCAAACATCATGTCGACGCGTCCACCCAGCACATCCTGCAAGGGGCCTGCACCACCTTTGTAAGGGACATGAATCAGCTTGGTACCCGACATCGCTTGGAACAATTCGCCTGACAAATGCTGCGTTGAGCCGATGCCAACCGAACTGTAGGAGACGGTGTCAGGGGCTGCTTTAGCGGCCGCCATGACGTCACGCAAGTTGTTGAACTTGCTGGCAGAACTCACGGAAATAACAAACGGAAACTTGCTCACCACCGACAACCAGTCAAAGTCATCGACCGGATCGAAGGGCAGCTTTTTGTAGACCGCGCTGGACACGGCATGACCACCGGTGAGCAAGATCAGCGTGTAGCCATCGGCTGGAGCCTTGGCCACCAAGCCCGAAGCCACATTGCCGCCAGCACCGAGTTTGGCTTCCACCACCACAGGCTGCCCCAGTTCCTTGGCCATCCCGGCCGCCACGATGCGCGCAATCACGTCGGCATTGCCACCCGCGGCAAAGCCCTGAATCAGCGTGATCGGCTTGTCCGGAAATGCCGCGTAGGTGAAAACAGGCAAAGCCGCAGCGATTGAAATCAGGGCGCGTCGAATCATCTGAATGTCTCCGTTGAAGGTGCTCAACTCTTTGACGGCGATTTTGGCGCGCCCACGGTCGAGTGGGTCGGCATGTCCATTCAGCGGACATACAATTGCCAAAAAAACAAATCCAGAAAACTCGAGCCCCACAAGTCCATGCTCTCTGAAACATCTGTTGAACGTCCGGGCCTGTTGCAGCGGGCCTTTGCCATCATGCGCTTCCTCGCCACCAAGGGCAGTCGCGGCGGCGCGCTCACGGAAATCGCACGGCACGCGGAACTTCCGCACCCCACCACCCACCGATTGCTACATCAACTCATAGCGGAAGGAATGGTCACGCAACTCGACAATGAACGCCGCTACTCACTGGGTTCATTGGCCTTTGAACTGGGACTGTCTGCGGCGCAACAGTTCGACATCCGTGGCCTGTGCCGGCCGATACTTCAGCGCTTGGCGCTGGACGCTGGCGACACGGCCTATCTGGTGCTGCGCAGCGGCCATGAAGCCGTTTGCATCGACTTGCAAGAAGGGCCCTCGCCCATCCGAGTCATCACACTCCAAGTCGGAAGTAGACGCCCGCTCGGTGTGGGCGCAGGTGGCATGGCACTGCTGGCCGCCCTGCCGGCGATGGAGCGAGAAGACGTTCTGGATGCCATCCAACCACAGCTTGATTCAGACTGGGGCATGTCGCGGGAGTTCCTGACATCCTCCATCGAGGAGACTCACCGCAAGGGCTACACCTTGATCAGGAACCGGGTGAACGCAGGCGTCAGCGCGATGGGCCGGCATTTCACCGACGCCACGGGACGACCCATCGCGTCATTGAGTGTGGCCGCCATCAATGAACGCATGACGCCGGCCCGCATCAAAACGATGGCAACGCTTTTGGCCCGGAGTACGCAGGAGATTGGCCAGGCACTTCGCTCAAGCAACGGTCGCTGGACGGGGCTCAGCTGAGGCATCAGCATACCGAGTCCGTTCAAATTCAGAGGGTTTGAAAAGCATCAACCGCAAAGAGGCTCGGACATTTTCCAAACGCGGATCTTCAGCGTGCGCATCGTCGGTGGTGTCATTGATACAGAAAAAATCAAGCCTGCCAAACTGATCAGCCAACAGCTTGAGTTCCGTTGCCTGATCCATATCGCCCGTAGACACATAGCGATGCCGGTAGTTTTTGACGCGAGCCAAACCATGGGCCAGCGCCCAGCGCAACACGAAGTCGGAAACAATGGTCGGCTTGTCCCAGATCCGAAACACGGTCGACCGGACGCCATCAAAGAGTTCGGCGGCCTCCTCTTCAAGTTCCCACAGCAACGACTTGAGCATCGGCCGCGGCGAATGCGCAAAAGTTCGAAAGGTACTTTTGTAAAGCGGATCCATCCCCCGCATCGGCCTAGCCATTGAATCAGTGACCGGCAGCATCTGGGCAGCAGATTTTCTGGCCAACCACTGATTAGAAAGCCGGCAGGCGTTCTCAGGCGCCGTCGCATCGGTCCTCAACACTTCATCTGACACTTCAGGGTCGTCAGACCACGTCACGTAAAAACCACCGGGCCAGAACCAATCGTCAACGCTGACGGGCGCGCCAAAGAACACGTCATCGTTGAAATAAAAATAACGTTCAGAGAGACCGGGAATGCGGTGAATGTAAGACTCAATATTGCTCGAGTCGAAGGTCGGCAGGGAGGCTTCTGGAATAAGTTCCCGATGGTCGACCAGCGTCATTCGATCCGATTTATTCAACCAATCAGGCGTCTGCCCATCAGTGACAAGGTAGATGTGACCATGCCCTGGAAAAAATTTCTCGAGCGCCCGCAAGCTATAGAGAAGTTCATCGTTGTCACGAAAACGCCCTTCGACGTTGCCGAACTTGGCGATGGCTTCGCTGCCATCGGCACTGAGTTGCCGGAGTGCATGGCGACGCTTAGCGCGCCAGCTCAAGTCTTGCCCATCGACCCAAAGATAGACGATATCAACAGGCGAATCATCGGGCGTGGGAGGAAGGTCGTGGCGCATGAATAAAGTGGGTACGGTGCCAAGGGAGTGATGGGGCGAAAAAGGAGTCAAGTGTAGTGAAGTCAGTTGAGTGACTCCGCCTCAGCCAGCAGTCACATCGCCGCAAGCGTGGTGATGACCTAGCGCGCTGTGAAGGATTTTTC
>CANCLK010000023.1 GCA_947378785.1 Comamonadaceae bacterium | reverse complement strand
TGCATGGTGCGCACAAAATCGGCCAACCGCTCTTCGACCAACACGGCAGCACGCTCGAGCACCGCGCCCCGGTCGTAGGCCAGCATCGGACCTTTTCGAAAAGCGGCGTAGGCCGCGTCGACCGTCTGCCGCACTTGCGCTGCATCGGCAGCGCCAATTGTGGTCAGCGCTTGCAACCGAAATTTATCTTGCAGCGTGGCGCGCGGACCCGCACCATCGACCCATTCGCCATTGATCAGTAACCGAACCGGAAATGGCTGCTCGGCATCCGCGACAGAAGAAGCTTGTCGGTCCATCAATGCATCTCCTCATCATCCATGGCGGGCGTGGTGATCACCAGAAACACCAAGCCATTGGTGCCGGTGTTGGTGAAGCTGTGCCGAATACCGGGTGGCACATAGACATAGTCGTTCGGACGCATCAAATGACGTTCTTCGTCAAGCGTCAAAATGCCTTCGCCTTCGAGCACGTAATAAACCTGCTCCTGCACCTTGTGCACATGTTCTTGCACGTAGGCTGCTGGCGCATATCGCGAGATTCGAAAATCGATGCGGGCGCTGCCGACATTCTCCGGAGCCGCCAACGCTTTCGACAGGGCACCGCCAAAGTGACCGGGATATTCTCGCCACGCGATATTGGCCATTTTTTCGACCAAGGCCTGAGGTGCTTTTTTTTGTTTCATGGTGTTTTCAATTCAGTATAAAAAACAGAGGGTTGATAAAGCGATGCCGTGCTCGTTTTCACAGCCAGAGAATCTGCTTGCGATAAGCTAAGTCGGTCAACAAAGGCTCGGCCGGGCCTTGATGGAAAACAGCACCACGCTCCAAGGCGTACACCCGGTCGGCCAGTGCCAACACCAAGTCGAGGTTGTGCTCCACGATGATGATCGGCACGTGTTGTCGCAGGCGGTCAAAGACAGTGAACAACTCTTGCACCACCGATGGGGCCAAACCTTCAAACGGCTCATCGAGCAACAGCAATCTGACGTTGCCAGAGAGAGCCCGCGCCACTGCCACCATTTGTTGTTCACCGCCCGACAGGTAATCGGCCGCCACATGCATGCGCGCCTTCAGCCGAGGAAAGTATTCAAGAATCTGCGCTTCATCCCAGACCACGCCCGTGCTGCCGTCCGTTGACCGTGCGAGCCGGCCCAAACTCAGGTTCTCGGTCACCGTCATACCGGCAAATAGACCTCGCCCCTGCGGCACATAGCCAATGCCCATGCGAGCGATATCGGGCGCGCTCATGCCCGCAATTTCCTGGCCTGCAAAGTTCACACGCCCGCTGCGTGGCGGCACCAAGCCGACCAAGGACTTGAGCAAGGTGGACTTGCCCGCGCCATTGCGGCCGAGCAGCGCCACGATCTCACCCTCACGCACCTGCAAGCTGGCATCGTTGAGGATGTGGCTTTTGCCGTAAAACGAATTGACCTTGTCAATCTCAAGAACCATCGGCCGGTCCGTCGCGACACCCGCCATGCGACCCGTGACCGGCGGCGTCCCGGTGCCGGTGTAGATCTCTTGCACACGGCGATCATTGCGCACTTCGTCGGGTGTGCCGCTCATCAGCACCTCGCCCTGGTTCATCACCGTGACATGGTGCGAAAAGGCCAGTACGCGATCAATGTCGTGCTCAACAATGAGGACCGGAATGTTGCTGGCAATGGTGCTGATCAAATGCGACACGCGCTCGCGCTCAGCCGCAGCCAGCCCCGCCAGAGGCTCGTCCATCAACAATATTTTGGGCTTCGAGCCCAGCGCAATGCCCAAATCCACCAGCCGTTGACCGCCGTAAGACAGGTCGCCGCCGCTGACTTCTTCCATCCCCTCTAACCCTAAGAACTTCATGAGTTCCGCAGTTTCGGCATGAATTTCTGGGTAGGCGTCGACATCGCGCCAACAGCCAAAACGTGCCGCATGCTGCGCCTGCAATGACAAGCGCAGGTTTTCGTAAATAGACAAACCCTTGAACAAGTTAGTGATCTGAAACGAACGCGCTAAACCCATCTGGCAGATACGGTCGGGCGGCAAGTTTTGAATGTCTTGGCCATGCAGAGTCACCGTCCCATGGTCGGACTCAAACATGCCAGAGATCAGATTGAAGGTCGTGGTCTTACCGGCCCCATTAGGCCCAATCAAGGCATGAATCTGGCCTGCACCCACGGTCAGGCCCGTCTCGTGCACCGCCTGAATGCCACCAAAACTTTTGCTGATGGCCTTGGCTTCCAGCACCGCGCCCTGATGCGCCACTGGACGCAAGAACGCAGGCAAAGGCAAGCCGCTGTAAATCTTCCGCTTATTCATCGCCGCGTCGTCCTCAGGCAGCGGCTTGAACCGACGGCAGACCTTCTCCCAGATGCTCGTCAGGCCTGCGGGCGAGAACAAGATGAAGCCAACAAAGATCAGACCAAACCAAAGCAGCCAGTTGTCGGTGTAGATCGAAAACAGCTCTCGAAACAGCAGGTAGAACAGCGCCCCGATAGCCGGGCCGAGGAAGCTGCGCATGCCGCCGATCACCACCATCGCCAGCAGTTCGCCGGAGAACGCCACGGTGCTCGACTCCGCGGCCGCCAACCGGTGCAGGAACACCAGCAAGCCACCCGCCAGACCGGTGACGCAGGCCGAGAGCACGAAAGCCCACAGCTTGTACTTGTTGGTGTCATAACCTTGAAAGCTCGCACGCTGTTCGTTTTCTCGGATCGCCACCAGCACATGGCCGAAGGGCGAGCGTACCAAGCGCAACAGACCGTAGATGACCATCAGACCGACGACGGCGACAACCACGTAATAGGCCAAGTGCCCGTCCAAACTCCAGGGACCCAGCGTGCCACGCTCAATGCCTCCGAGCCCACCCTCACCGCCGGTCAGGGCCGTCCAACGAAAAGCAATGGCAAAGGTCAACGCGCAGAGTGCCAATGTCAGCAGTGAGAAGTAGACCCCGCTCCGGCGCAAGATCAAAAAGCCCACCGCCAGTGACAACACGGCGGTAAAGACAATGGAGAACAGAAGTGGCAGCCACATCTGACCCGGGAACCAGTGCAACTGAGCCAGTGCGGCGGCATAGCCACCAATGCCAAACCAGGCACTGTGTCCAAAGGACACCAAGCCGCTGTAACCCACCAGCAGGTTCAGGCCCATAG
This sequence comes from Comamonadaceae bacterium, assembly GCA_947378785.1. Classification (GTDB taxonomy): domain Bacteria; phylum Pseudomonadota; class Gammaproteobacteria; order Burkholderiales; family Burkholderiaceae_C; genus Polaromonas. The sequence goes on along the minus strand of CANCLK010000023.1, from coordinate 38,623 downwards.
CCGCCAACGCCAGAATGACCACGACGGTCGCAGCATCCAGCGTCAAGCCGATGCCCTGAAACACCAACGGCAGCAGCACCAGTGCGGCAGCAGCGATCCAGAAAGGTTGCAATTTTTTATTCACAAAAACACTCATCATTCAAAACGTTCGATGCGCTCACCCAACAAGCCCCGCGGCCGGAACATCAACACCAGAAACATCAGCACGTACATAGAGGCTTCGCCAGCGGCCGGCTGAAAATGGATGGTGATACCGCGCACCACCCCCACCAACAGTGCCGCCAACACCACACCCCAGAAGCTGCCCAGGCCGCCAATCACCACCACCACGAAGGCAACGGTCATGATCTCTGTGCCCATGGCTGGATGCACCACCGCAATCGGCCCGAACAGCACGCCACCCAGCGCGGCGGTGGCCACACCCAGCATCACGATCGCGGTCATGTAAGGCTGCAGCTTGATGCCCAGCACCGCCACCATGTCGGGCTTTTGCACGCCAGCGCGCACCACACGGCCAAACGCGGTCTTGTGCAGCAGCAACCAAATGCCACTCATGACCACCACGACCACACCCAAGATGAAGAGCCGGTACCTCGAGAACATCATGTCGCCCACAATGAGCTGACCCTTGAACTCTGGTGGCATGGTGGACTGCAGCGGTGCAGCACCCCAGACCATGCGGATGAATTGCTCTGCCACCAAGGCCAGGCCAAAGGTCACGAGCAGGCTGAGGATCGGATCGGCCGAATAGAAGCGACGCAACAAGAAGCGCTCAAACAAGATCCCCAGCAGACCAACAACCAACGGGGTGATGAAGATGCTGGCGCCAAAGCCCACGTGCTTGATGACTTCCAGCGAAACATAGGCGCCTAGCGCGTAAAACGCACCGTGCGCCAGATTGACGATGCCGCCAACACTGAAAATCAGCGAGAGTCCGAGAGCCAGCAACAGGTAATAACCGCCCAGCACCAGACCGTTGACGACCTGCTCCAGCAAAAACACGAGTTCCATAACCATCCAAAGGAAAAAATAGGCGCGCGAACGCTGCCGTAGCTGGTAACGGGAAACCAAGGGCAGGCCACCGGGGAGCGCTATGGCCCCCGTGGCGGTCCTGCCGATTTACATCTTGCAGGTGTTATCTGCCTTGGTCGGTGCCAACAATTCAAGCGGCTGGCTCGGGGCGGGCACCGCTTCACCAAACAGCAAGAAGTCCTGCTTGTTCTTGGACTGCCCCTTGGGCTTGACCGTGAATGGATAGGCCTCCTGCATCAACTGGTGGTCCCAAGAGCGGAAGTAGGCCTTGCGCCCTTTGAGAATGTCGAACTCGGCCTGCGACTCAAAGTAGGCGATCAGTTTCTCGCTGTCGGTGGACTTGGTGGCGTTCATGGCCTGCGCCATCATCTTGAGCGAGACGTACTCGATCCAAGCGTGGTTCTCGGGAATCTTGCCGTACTTCTTGGTGAAGTTGGCGACAAAGGTTTGTGTGCCTGGCGTCTTGATTTCATGGTGCCAAACGGTCGGCCAGATACCGCCCAAATTGCCTTCGCCAGTAGCCCATGCATCGGCCGTGTTGAGGTTGAAGCCGGCGACGGGGTAAGGCAAGCCAAACTCGGCGTACTGCTTGACGAAAATGGTGACCTGATTGCCCGCCAAGTTGGTCGCCACCATGTCGGGCTTGGCTTGCCGAATCTTCAGCAAGTAAGGACTGAAGTCGGTCACATCTGTGGCGACCAACTCGTCGCCGATCTGGTTGCCGCCATTGGCAGCAAAGAAACGCTTGGCTTGGCGCGACAGGTCATGCCCAAACAGGTAATCGGCCGTCAGGCTGAAGATTTTTTTACCTTTGACCAAGCCCTCGCGCACCAGTGCCTCGCCTGCGGCGTTGACCATCACCGTGACGGGAATGTCAACGTGAAAGGTGTAGCGGTTGCAGTCCTTGCCGCGCAGGGCATCAGAACGTGCGCCGATGCTCATGAACAACTTCTTGTTGCGAGCGGCGACCTGGGAAATGGTCAGCGCAGAGGCCGAGTTGATCTCACCCATCAGGACGGCCACACCATCACGCTCGATCATGCGCTGCGCTTTGGTCGATGCGACCTGCGGATTCACCGAGTCTTCGCTCCGGACGTCAAGCTGGCGACCCATCACACCGCCGCTGGCGTTGATTTCGTCTGCCGCCATCTTGATGCCCATCACGGCGTACTCACCCAGTGCACCCAAAAATCCAGTCAGAGGGGTCAGATGGCCAATCTTGATTTTTTCAGCTTGAGCCCCGACGACGCCTGGCAGTCCCAACACAGCGCCGCCCGCTATGAGCGCACCGGTCTTGAGCATCTTGCGACGCTGGTTCAATGAGTCGTCTGCATTTTCTAGATTGGCATTTTTCATGTTGTCTCCTTGAATTGAGTTATCGAGCCACTTTGTCGCATCGTATGACTTGGCAAGCAAAAGGTAAAATATTTTTTTCTGAGACTGGCTATAGGAATTTCTTATAGCCAAAAAACTTAACGCGTCGGAGTTGTACGTGGACCTAAGACAGCTCAAATATTTTGTTCGGATCGTCGAGTGCGGCAGCTTGGCCAAAGCCTCGCGCCAGTTGTTCATTGCACAACCCTCGCTGAGCCAGCACATCGCCAAGCTCGAGGCGGAGGTGGGAAAACCCCTACTGATTCGGACGGCCAAAGGCGTGACGCCGACCGCGAACGGCGCCGCATTGCACCAACATGCGCGCTTCATGCTGCGCCAACTTGACCAAGCACTTTCGATTGCGCGCCAAGAGCCAGGCTCCATACACGGCATGGTCTCCGTCGGACTGGCGTCCACCACGGTCTGTGCCGTGGGTGCACCGCTGATGCGTCGCGTCCGCGAAAAATTTCCGGGCATCGTGCTGAATGTCGTTGAAGGCATGAGCGGTCATTTGGGGCAAATGATGCGGCAGGCGCAGCTCGATTTGGCGATCTTATTCGGCCATGACGCGATCCCGGAAATGCCCTCTGAACCCTTGGTTGAAGAGGAGCTGTTTGTGATGCTGCCAGACAGCAGTGACCTGATTCCAAAATTTCGAAAAAACCTGAGCTGCGCGGAAGTGTCCCTGCTGCCGCTCATTCTCCCAACGGGCATTCATGGTCTTCGCCGCCGCATCACAGCTGAGTTCGAACAGCGCAACTTGCCCATGAATATCGTGGCCGAAATTGATTCACTGTCGCTGTTGATGAGTTGCGTGCGCGACGGCATGGGTGTCACGGTCAAGCCCATGTCTGCGGCCATCCTTGAAGGCCAAATGCGCGTGGGCTGGCGTACCCTCGCGTTTTCGGATGCCAGCATGAAACGCTCGAACTACCTGTATTCGGTCGATCCCGGACGCCTCTCACCTGCTGCGGCAGCGGTTCGCACGGAGCTGCGTGAAACCGTCATCGAGTTAACGCAGTCGGGCGTTTGGCAAGGGGTTAACCTGCTGTAAAACCGGCGCCCGATCAGATGGAAAAACACGAAAGGATGGATGTGGAAACTTGGGATGTGATTGTCGTTGGCGCCGGCGCAGCCGGCATGACGGCGGCTTGTGTGGCTGCGGCAGAAGGGCGCTCAGTACTGCTGCTGGAGCACGCCTCTGTCGTCGGCGGCACCACCGCTATTTCGGGTGGCATGGTCTGGATTCCGGCGAACCACAAAGCAGCCACGGGCAACCGGCCCGACAGCCTCGAGGCGGCACGCGCCTACCTTGCGGCAACCGTGCCAGGCGTTGCGCCCGAACGATTGAATGCCTTTCTGGCGCATGGCGACGAGGCCGTGCGTTATCTGGAAACCCACACCGCGCTGCGTCTGCAGCCGGTCACCACCTACCCCGACTATTACCCCGATTTACCCGGCGCCACACTGGGTGGCCGCGTGCTGGAACCAGAACCCTTTGACGCCAGCGTTCTGGGGGCCGCGTTCAATATGCTGCGCGGACCGCTGCCAGAATTCACGCTGTTCGGCGGCATGATGATCAGCCGGCAAGACATCCCACACCTGCGACGAATGACGCGCTCTTGGCGCTCAGCGCTGCATGTGGCAGGTTTGCTGTCGCGCTATGCCCTTCAACGCCTGAGCGCTCGCAGAGGAACCACGCTTTACCTTGGCAACGCATTGGCAGGACGCCTGCTGCTGTCAACACGTCAGCTCGGTGTCTGCGTGCGCACCGGGATCTCCGTGGAACGACTCACCCAAGAGGATGGGCGCGTCTGTGGCGTGGAGGTTTCAGCGCTGGGCACGACGACCTTGATCCGGGCACGGCAAGGCGTCATTCTCTCCACGGGTGGTCTCTCGCACGGCGGCGACTTGCGGGCCCGCTTTGTGCCTACCGCTGCGGGCACGTTATCGGCTACTGTGAAGCCGGGCACATCTGCTCGCGGAGCACAGTTGGCACTGGATGCGGGCGGCCGGCTGAGCGAGTTGACCGAGGCCGGGGCTTTTTGGGTGCCCGCTTCGACCTTCACGCGGCGCGATGGCAGCCAAGGCGTTTTTCCACACACCGTGACGGACCGCTCAAAACCGGGATTGATAGCGGTCGGCTCCAACGGAAAACGCTTCGTCAATGAAGCCGTTTCGTACCATGAGTTCGTGCGCGCCCAACTCGCCAACGCAGCGACGGCTGTGCCCGCCTTCCTGCTGTGTGACAGCCGTTTTCTTTGGAAGTACGGGCTTGGCCGCATCAAGCCCTTCTCCCTCTTTTTGTCAGTAGAGGCCGCCGTCAAGGAGGGCTATCTCATACGCGCGTCCAGCATGGTTGACCTGGCCGTGCAGCTGGGGATCACGCCCGACACGCTGAGCTTGACTATCGACCACTTCAACACGAACGCACGTGAAGGTAAAGACCCTGAGTTTGGACGCGGCAGCAACGCCTACCAACGCCATCTTGGCGATGCCGATCAAACCCCCAACCCATGTGTGGCCCCGCTTCAAGCCGGACCTTTTTATGCCGTGAAGGTTTGGCCTGCTGATCTGGGGATGTCTGCCGGTATCGTCACCGACGATCAGGCTCGGGTGCTGGGGTCTGGAGACATGCCCATACCCGGCCTGTACGCCTGCGGCAATGACATGGCCTCCGTGATGGAGGGCGCCTACCCCGGGCCTGGCATCACACTGGGCCCGGCGCTCACCTTCGCCTACCTAGCGGCGCGCCATGCGTCGAATCAAGCCAGAAAATAAACCGGAACCGATGGAAAACCCTAGGCCATCAATGCAACTGACGACACAACAATGCACCGGTTCACTTTGTAACCTGTCATTTCTCAGGGGTAAATCATGATCCGCATTGGCTTCAAACGATTCTCGTGGTTACTGTCTCTCACGGCGATGTCTGTCGCAGCGATGGCCGCCGGACCTGCGGCGGATACCACAAAGCCCGAATCGCGCAACATGAAACTCGTTGGCTACAGCGACTTGCAGGCCCGCACCGCCTATCAGCCAACGATTCAAAAACAGGGCAATCGTTGGATCGCTTACATCGGCCACCACGGCGACAAAAAGCTCAACCCACTGACGGGCAAGCTGGAAGACAACGGCACCTCCATCATTGACGTGACCGACCCCAAGCGCCCTAAGTACCTGTCGCATATTCCTGGCGAAGAGGGCAAGGCTGAACAAGGCGGCGCGCAGATGGTACGTATCTGTAGCGGCGCTGATTTGCCCAAAGCAGACAAGAGCAAGTTCTACATGCTGCGGGTCTTCGGCAACCAGTCCCATGAGATCTGGGATGTCAGCGAACCGGCCAAACCATCCCTCCTGACCACCATCGGCAAGGGACTGAAAGGAACACACAAAAACTTCTGGGAATGTGACACCGGCATTGCCTATCTGGTCTCGGGCAATCCGCAATGGCGAACCAACCGCATGACGCAGATTTACGACTTGTCGAACCCTGCGAAACCCGTCTTCATCCGGGACTTTGGCTTGGTCGGACAGCAACCGGGCGCAGGCGGCGACGTCCCCATGTCGCTGCATGGCGCCATTTCCACCGGACCCAAAGGGAACCGCGTATTTTTTGGCTACGGTACCAACACCGAAGGCGCGCTGCAGATCGTGGACCGGGAGAAGCTCCTGAACGGCGCGAAAGACCCGACACCTGAAAACCTGCTGGCACCACAGATTGCCCGGCTCGATCTGCCACCCATGCACGGTGCGCACACGGTGTTTCCAATGCTCGACATGGACGTCCCAGAGTTCGAAAAGAACTTGCTGGGCCGCAAGCGTGACTTCATCGTCGTGACCGATGAGGCGATTCAAAAAGAATGCCTGGAAGGCCGGCAAATGGTCTGGTTTATTGACATCAGTACAGAAAAAAAACCCTTCGGCGTTTCCAGTTGGACCGTTCCTGAAAAAAGCGGTAATTTTTGCTCGCGTGGCGGTCGCTTCGGCGCGCATTCATCCAATGAGAGTACGGCACCGGTCTTTCACAAAAAGATCATGTTTTTCTCGCACTTCAATGCCGGCGTTCGCGCTTTGGATGTTCGTGACCCCTTCACCCCGAAAGAAATCGCTTATTACATCCCCGGCATGAACGCCGAAACTGTCGTGCTCGATACCCCCGCTAGCATGCTCGGCAAACTGCCTTACACCGCAGCAGCCACCAAGCGCGCGATTCAAACCAACAATGTGGAAGTTGATGAGCGCGGCTACATCTACATCGTTGACCGGGCCAACACCGGCCTGCACATCTTGGAGCTGACCGGACCGGCACGAAAAATCGCCGACTGGAAAGCCGCAGCGAAGTAAGCGACTGACCAACTGCCATGCACCTGCGGCTCCAGCAACTTGCTCTGGCCGGGGGCATGGCCTTGTGCTTGCTTGAGGCAATACCTTCGGCCATGGCGCAAACGCCGCCCAGCGCGCAAGCACCAACGGGAGCAACGCTCTCCTTGTCCATTGCGGATGGCCTGCTTCCCAAAGAGTTACGTCTGATCAAAGTACGCAAGGGTGATCACATTCGTTGGCGCATCAGCAGCGACACAGCGGGCGAGTTTCATCTGCACGCCTACCGACTCAGCGCGACGCTACAAGCGGGCCAGACGACAGAGATGGCCTTCACCGCTTTTGCCACGGGTCGATTTCGGCTGGAATGGCATAGCGCTTCAGGCACCAGCGCGCCCTCCGGCGGGCACCATGCGCCACCCTTGGCCTTTTTTGAGGTTCTGCCGCGTTGAAGCCTGCACTGCTGATGTGGCTTGCATGGGGCGTGGCGTTCGGCGCAGAGGCCCATGGATTTGAAGAACGCTACGACCTCCCTGTTCCGCTTGTCTACGTGATCGCAGGGGCGTGTGCCTGCGTCTTATTGACATTCGTTGTGGCAGTTGTATGGATGCGTCGACCGAAGGCCGTTCCGACCAACCCCATCAGCAGCACATCGAATAAGCCAACAGCGACCAGCCGTCATTCCCTTTGGTTCTGGCTGGCCAAGGGCATCTCGTTCCTTTTATTCGCCCTCACACTGGCCGCTGCGCTTTGGGGAACGGGCGATCCATTGATGAACTTGGCGCCCACCCTGATCTGGATTGGCTGGTGGGTCGGCCTATCCTTTGCTGTGATTTTTGTGGGCAACTTTTGGCCTCTGTTAGACCCGTGGCGAACCCTGTTTGATCTCCTGAACGGGAGCGCCAAAATGCTTGGCCTGAAAAGAGGCCTCTGTCTGAATTGGCAGTGGTCGGCACGTATAGGCCGTTGGCCCGCCACATTACTTTTGTTGATTTGGTGTGGCTTAGAGGTCATCTACCCGATTGCCATGTCCCCGTTCAAACTGGGTTGCCTAGCCATGACTTGGTCGGTTATCAACGTGACAGGTATGGTCTGCTTTGGCCGCGATGTGTGGCAACGCCATGCCGATGTCTTCGCGGTGTATTTCTTCACCTTGGGGCGCCGAGTTGGCAACCAGCCAAGCGCTGGCAGCGAAGGACCCATCGCTGGACAGGCCGGCTTTGTGCTGGCGATGTTGTCAACGGTTTTGTTTGATGGCTTGCACGGCAGCGCGACTTGGGGCTACTTTGAGGGCGCGCTGAAGGCGTGGATGCCGCAGTGGCTAGACACAAACGGTTATGTCGCAGGCACCTTGGGGCTGCTCACCGTCTGGCTGATTTTTGTGACGGCCTACCGGCTCACCTGCCAGTCGTGTTTTGCTTTGATGCAACCGACCCGGACACTCACCTCCGGCCGCCAGATGGCACGCCTCTTCTTGCCAACGCTGATCCCTATTGCGGCGGCTTACCTCATCGCCCACAATTTTTCTAACCTGCTGATTCAGGGACAGACGCTCGCGTCATTGCTGTCTGACCCGTTCGGACGCCAGTGGGATATTTTCGGCACGGCTAAGTTTTATCCAGACATTGGTCTGGTCGACGCCAAGTTGACCTGGACCATCGCCCTTGTCGCGATCGTGGGGGGGCACGTGATTTCGATTTGGCGGGCGCACCGCTTAGCGCTGAGCGTGGGGCTGTCCGGACCGCACACCGCCATGGCGACCCTGCCACTGACACTCTTGATGATTGCCTACACCGGCATCAGCCTGATGGTGCTGGCCGCACCGATGGTGAACGACGCGCCTTGAGCAAGGGTCACCGCCAAGGGTGATTCAACAAAAAATAAAAGCCAACATAGCGGCGTCGTCTGCCAAGTTGAGCGTGGCATAGCTCGCCACCCGATAGGTGAGTAGGGTCAGCCGTTCAATCCAATGGTCCACATTCATGTCGGCATTGTCTCTTTTTATTTTCAGGTCGAGAGCCACGTGATGGCCACGCCCAACAAGCCGCAGACGCCAATGACGTGCATCACATTGCGCTTGTATTTAAAAAGTGCAACCGCTGCGGCCAGTGCGATGCCGGCTGAGGGCAGATCAAATGCGCCGCTGAAGCCTTGAGGCCACAGCACGTGATAGCCAAAGAACAGCGCCAGATTCAAAATAACGCCGACGACCGCTGCCGTGATGGCGGTCAAGGGGGCGGTGAACTTGAGGTCGTTGTGTGTGCTCTCGACCAATGGGCCACCAGCCAAAATGAACATGAACGACGGTAAAAAAGTAAACCACGTCACCAAGCTTGCCGCCACGGCACCCGCCAAAAACAAACTTTCAGGACCCAGCACCGCTTTGACGTAACCGCCGATGAAGCCGACAAAAGCCACCACCATGATCAAGGGACCGGGCGTGGTTTCACCGAGCGCCAGGCCGTCGATCATTTGCGTGGCAGTGGCCCAGCCAAATTGGTCCACGGCGCCTTGGTAAACGTAGGGCAACACCGCGTAGGCACCGCCAAATGTCAGCAACGCCGCCTTGGTGAAAAACCAACTCATTTGGGTGAAGGTATGGTCCCAACCGTATTGAAGGACCAGCCAAGCCATCGGCACGGCCCAGAGAAATGCACCAACAACCGCCACTTGAATCAATCGCCGCCACTTGAACAAAGCATGCTCAGGCGTTGGTGTGTGGTCGTCAATCAGCGCGGCGCCGAAAGACTTGTTTGCACTGCCATGGCCACCACCCACTTTAAAAATTTCAGGGGCCAAACGTCCGCCGAAGAAGCCCATGGCAGCAGCCCCCAGCACGATGAAAGGGAACGGCACATGGAGCGCAAAGATCGCCACAAAGCTGGCCGCCGCCATCGCCCACAGCACATTGTTTTTCAGGGCGCGAGACCCAATTCGATGGGCTGCATGCACCACGATAGCGGTCACCGCAGGCTTGATGCCATAGAAAATTCCTGCAATCAAAGGCACTTCGCCAAAGGCGATGTAGACCCAAGACAAGGCGATCAGAATAAACAGTGACGGCAACACAAACAGCACGCCCGCCACGAGGCCACCTCGCGTTTTGTGCAGCAGCCAGCCGATGTAAATCGCCAGTTGTTGCGCTTCCGGGCCCGGCAACACCATGCAGTAATTGAGCGCATGCAGAAAACGTTTTTCAGAGATCCAACGGCGACGCACCACCAGCTCTTCATGCATGATGGCAATCTGACCAGCGGGGCCGCCAAAGCTGATGAAGCCCAGTTTCAGCCAGAACCAAAAGGCTTGTCTCAAACTCACCTGTGGCGGACGGCCGCTCATTGCAACGTCGGGGGTCGATTCAGTTTCTGTGGCCATGCGTTCGTCTATCTTTGTTGAGTCGCTACGAATTGATTGTCGCTTTACGCTTTTTCATACGACCATACGACGAACAAAGCCCACGCCAACGTGATCGTGATCACTCCTCCAGACGAATCCCGCGCGCCTTGGCGAGCGCCGTCCAGCGCTCGACTTCCGAACGGATGTACTGGCCAAATTGTTCCGGCGTCATCGGCCAAGGTTCCACCGCTTCACCCGCGAGTTTGTCAGCCAAGTCGGGGAATTTCAAAACCGCCACTTGCGCTTCGTTGAGGCGATGCACCACCGCAGCAGGCAAACCCGCAGGTCCGACCGAGCCATACCACTGCATCGCATCGAAGCCCTTGAAGCCGATCTCCTCCATGGTGGGGATATCCTTGAGTTGGGGGCTGCGTTGCTTGCCGGTCACGGCCAGCGCGCGCATACGGCCAGAGCGTAAGTGCGGCAAGGCCGCCGCTAGCCCGGGGAACATCGCCTGCGTCTGCCCGCCCAGCAAGTCATTGATGGCCGGCGCAATGCCGCGGTAGGGGATGTGCAGCATCAAGGCGCCGGTCTCCTGCTTGAAGAGTTCCATCGTCATGTGCGTCAGGGATCCCGCACCGGCTGATCCGTAGTTCACTTTGCCCGGATTTCGTTTGATGTAGTCGATGAATTCGTTGACATTTTTAGCAGGCACGTTGTCGTTGATCGCGAGCACATTGGGCGTCGCTCCGATCATCCCGATGGGCGTGTAATCTTTGATCGCGTCATAGTTCACGCGACGCGTCGCCGGCGTGGTGCCGTGGGTCGCCACGTAGCCCTGCATGAGGGTATAGCCGTCGGGGGCCGCACGAGCAGTGGCCTGGCAAGCGACGACCCCGCCGCCACCGCTTTGGTTGTCAACCAAAAAGTTCTGCCCCAGCAACCGTCCCCAGCGCTCGGTCACGACGCGCGCAATCATGTCGTTGCCGCCTCCGGCCGCCACGGGCACGATGTAGCGTATCGGCTTGACGGGATACGACTGCGCGCGTGAGATGCCAGGCAGAACCAAGGCAGCGGTGGCAGCTTGCAGCAGGTGGCGTCGCTTCATACCAATGTCTCCTTCATGATGATGATGCGATCTTCTGCGCTTAACGCTCAGGTGTAAATAGTGAATTCCTGAGGTTAGATGCCTTGCCGCCCTTTGGAATCCGCCCAACACGCTACTATTCGGGCGTGAATGAACGACTTACCTCCATCTCTTACGACGCCTTGCCTGATGCGGTGAAACCGTTGGCAGACGATATTTTGAAAGTGTCCAGCGCAGGTTTGGGCGGGCCTTACAGCGCGCTCTTGCGTAGCCCCGACATGGCGCGACGTTGCTTTGACTTTCTAGATTATTTGCGCTTCAAGACTTCCGTGAACAAGCGTTTGAACGAGTTTGCCATCTTGATTCAAGCGCGTATTTCCAATGCCCAGTACGAGTGGTGGGCGCATGCGGCCATTGCTCGAAAGGCGGGCTTGTCGGATGCCGTGATTGAAGACTTGCGCGAATGCCGCAGGCCCACCGCAATGCAAGACGACGAACGCCTCGTGTATGACTATTGCGTTCAATTGAGCCTGAACCACCGGGTGCAAGATGCGCTTTGGCAAGAAGCAGTGACCGAGATGGGCGAACAGGCGGTGATTGATCTGACAGTGTTGTCCGGCACCTACGTCATGGTGTCGATGCTGCTGAATGCCACCCAAGTGGGCGTACCGGGCGGCGGCGCCTTGCCGCTTCAGGTGCTGGAACCGATGGAGATCAGGCAGCGTTTGTTGGCTTGAAGGAGATTGGCTTGCCAGGTGAAAAAGGTGAGCCGCGAACGCAACCGCCTCGGCACGGACATTAAAAAAACAATTTAAAACTACTCTCTTGAACTTCAATGTTGTCCATCCGTTTGCCGATCATATCGGGGGCGTGATAAACCGATGTTCCATCCAGTAGCAAGAGCAACGAATTATTCAACGTGGTTTCCACCGCTTTCGGAAGGCTCTTCTCTTCTCCCATCGTCAGCTTCAAAATGTTGACCTTAGAAATCTCCACATCACCCTTGGTCTTGTTCCACACAGGGCGAAAGTCAATGCAAAAGTTGCCCGTCTTTTGTGGCAACTTTGTGGACCACTTGCCGCAGAGTTCTATCTTCTGAGTTTCTTTGATGAACTTGGTGCTGGGGCTTTCCAGCGTCACACTGAATTTCTCTTTTGGGAACTTGGCTGAAACCGCATGGTCAATCGCCATTTTGGGAATGCTGAGGGATAGCGCCTGGGCGCCAGAGCTGAGCGCAGATAACAGCAACAGGGTGATAATTTTTGTCCGCATGGTTTTTCTTTAAGAAGCGCAAATTTTCAGGATGAATGCAGCCATTGTCGAAGCTTACTCGAACGTCGGATTTAACGCTGACGGGGACCCCTGACAAGTCCTGGTTTTCTTTCAAGCGTTGACATACATCAACGACTCAGATTCCAAAAATTTAAAAATGGTGTCTTTATTTCAAGGCGATAAAGATGAAACACCCCAGCATCCGAATCATTCATGATGAACACGCCTACTTGTCAGCCATTCTTCAGTCTTTGAGAATGATGTTGAGAAAAGGACCTGAAGACGACCCTGAGAATTATTTCAGCGTCATGCGCGCCATGCTTTTTTATATAGACGAAGTTCCTGAAAAACAACATCACATCAAGGAGACTGAGCTGCTATTTCCACCGGTGGCAAAAAGGTCGCCGCACTGCGCGGAAATTATCAGGCAGTTAGAAGATGAACACGCCAAAGGTGAGTCTGCAGTACGTGAACTGCAGCATCTTTTACTGGCTTGGGAAATACTCGGGGACTCACGACGCACCCTATTTGAAGAAGCGATGCTTCAATATGCTGACTTTTACAGCCATCACATGCGCATTGAAGAATCAATTATTCTGCCTGAAGCATTGAAAGTTTTGAGCGAAGAAGATTGGATGGACATTGATGCCGGATTCGCAAAAAACAGGGACCCCCTGTCCGACAGCACGCCCCGAGATCCCATTTATGACCGCTTGTTCACCAAGATTGTCATGCAGGCACCCGCCCCTATTGGCTTAGGTTCATAGCCATGCCGACTCAACGCATGGAGGCACTTCCGCCTACGTTATTTTATTTACAACACCCTTATTCATTTTCATTCATGTAACAATTTCAATTAAAGAAATTTTTACACGAAGATGGCCATCTCACTTCTCACAAGCGTTGCACAAGCTGCCATTGATGCCAGTCCGTCAAGCTCAGTTTTATTGAATGAGAGTGGGCGGATTCTCACCACCAACATGCCTTGGCGGGAATTTGGCCGTTTAAATGGTGGCACGATCGTTGAGCACGATGTTGGGGAAAATTACCTGGCCGTTTGTGATGAAGCCACCGGCACTGATTCTGAGGGAGCGGCCAAAATGGCCGAGGGCATCCGCTCCGTCATACGAGATTCCGCTAGCAGGTTTTTACACGTCTATGCCTGCAACTCGCCCACTGAAGAGCGTTGGTTCATTGCCCGAGTCACTCGAATTGATGATGCTGGTCAGGTTCGTATTCTCATATCGCACGAAGATATTACCGGGCAAAGGAAATGAGGATGTGAATCGATTCTTTAAAGCATCGAGATCAGTGATCTATGACCCGCCAGATGCCACGCCCGTACTTACTCGGCAACGATGCCTGCAGCCTTGACCATGGCAGCCGTCACCTCGGACTCTTTCTTGATCGTGTCACGCAGCTGCACAGCGTCACCCGCGATGACCGACAGGCCCTTGGAGGTGACCTGTTGCTCTACGAACTGCTCGTCCGACATCGCCCATTGGACGGCCGCGCGGATTTCGTTCACCACGGCGGGCGGCGTACCGGCCGGCGCGAACAGGGCGTACCAGATCGACATCTTGGCGTAGGGGAAGCCCTGCTCCGTCGTAGTTGACACATTGGGGTATTGCTTCAGACGCGTGTCACCGGCAACCGCCAGCGGCTTGACCCTCCCCGACTGTATGAAGGGAGCGACCACCGCCGCGCTGCCCGTGCCCAGCTGAACGTCGCCGGCCGCCAGCGCGGTCAGGTTGGGCGTGATGCCGTTATAAGGAATGTGCGTGAGGTCCACGTTTTCGCGGTCCTTGATCACGGAAAACAACAAGTGCGGCTGGCTGCCGTTACCGAAAGATCCGTAGTTGAGCGTGTTGGGTTTGCTGCGCGCCAGTGCGACCGTCTCCTTGAGCGTGTTGGCGGTCAAACCGATGTTCGCCACGATCAGCTGGTCGGCCTTGATCATCATGGTGATCGGCTCGAAAGCCGTGTCGATGTCATATGGGATCTTCTTGTACAGAAAGCGGTTGCCCACCATGGTCTGGTTGACCGTGGCCAGCAATGTATAACCGTCCGCAGGCGCGCGCGCCACCATCGACGAGCCGATCAGCGACCCTGCGCCCGGCTTGTTCTCAATCAAGATAGGTTTGCCCCAGCGGGCAGCCATCTTGATCCCCAGTGCTCGCGTGAGCACGTCGATGCCGCCGCCTGGCGCGAAAGGCACGATGATCGTGACTTGCTTGGCGGGGTAGGCTTGGGCCTGAACCAGATTCCAGGTGGATGCGGCAATGGCCGCCACAGCGATCAGTTTGAACATTTTTTCTCCCTTTGGTTTTACTCGTAGACATGGCCATCGAACCGGCGACACGTCATGTCAAGTGGCCTTTTCAGTAGGCGCGCGGAGCGCGCTCTTCGCACTCACGCACCGGCAGCGTCATGCTGCCTACGGATTCGATCTCAATTTTCACCACATCGCCGGGCTTGAACGGCCCCACGCCTTCGGGCGTTCCGGACGCGATCACATCGCCAGGCGAGATCGGGAGAACGGATGAGATCAGTTCGATGAGTTCGGCGATGCCCACGATCATGTCTTTGGTGTTGGCCTGCTGCTTGAGCTCGCCATTGACCCACAGGCGGTTTTGCAGCGCGCCGGGATGAGGCACCTCGTCGGCGGTGACGAGGTAAGGGCCGACCGGTGTGAAAGACTCGAAGGATTTGCGCATGGAGCGTTCTTCTTCGCCCACGCCCGGTTCGATGCGCATGGTGGCGTCAATCAGGCAGGCGTAGCCAAACACGTAGTCCATCGCCTGCGAGCGCGGAATATTGCGACCGGCACGGCCGACAATCACGGCCAGTTCGCTTTCATGGTCGAAGCGGCGTGACGATCCCTTGGGGATGAGGATGGCGCCACCGGCGCCCACCATCGATCCCGGCGCCATGAGGAAAAAGCCCTGCTCACGCGCCGTGCGGCCGGCCTTGGTCACGGCGCGATCACCCAGCTCACCAATATGTTTTTGATAGTTGGCGGGCGCTGCGAACACATGGCCCGCACCCGGATTGGGCGGCAGCAGTGTGACGCCGGCGATGGCAACAGCCGCGGCACTCTTCTTCGCTTGTTCGAGCTTGCCTTTCATCTCGTCCCAGTGCGCGATCATCCAGTTGATGCGTTGCTTGGGCAAGTCTTGCAACAGTGCG
Source organism: Comamonadaceae bacterium (assembly GCA_947378785.1). Lineage (GTDB taxonomy): Bacteria > Pseudomonadota > Gammaproteobacteria > Burkholderiales > Burkholderiaceae_C > Polaromonas. The sequence goes on along the minus strand of CANCLK010000023.1, from coordinate 23,010 downwards.
GGAAATGCCGATGTCACATCGAAAAGCTGCTCGCCGTCGACGATGCCGACACGGTAGTCGTTGAAAACTGCGATCTTCATTTTGTGTTTCCGTTGGTTTGGTTTTCAGAGCGCACCCAGTTGAGCGGGCTCAAGAGTTGGGCGTCCGACACCTGCAGCAGCACTGCATCGGAAGTGGCGTTGTGCGTGTGCGCATACCAACTGGGCAGGGTCATCATGTCACCCGGTCCCCAGTCGAATTCTTGGCCATCCAGCGTGGAAGTGCCGTTTCCGTCGATCACCGTGAAGATTCGGTTGACCGTGTCGCGCGGGCACTGCCAGCGCGCGCCGGCTTCTAAGTAGACAACGGTGCGATCGAAGGTGGCCAGGGTGGCCGGTCCCAGCAGCAGCGTACGCACGCCCTTGGCTACCTCTGGCGCAGCGCGCAGGCGCGGCAGGTAGTCCGTGTACGCAAAGCGCATAGGCGATTTTGCATCGACTGTGGTGGCGTGCTCCAGCGAGTCGGGGTGCAGCTCGAAGAACATCGGCCCTAGGTGCTGCACCAGCGGCGCGTCGAGAAAGTCAACCCAATAAGCATCCTCACTGCTCTCATTGGTGTGCCCATGAAAGCACCAGTTGGGTGTGAGCAGCACGTCGCCGTGCAGCATCGGCACCTTGATGCCATCAACGATGGTGAAAGTGTTCTCGCCGGCTTCCAGCACCACGCGCATCGCATTCGGCGTGTGGCGGTGGCTGCGCGCGGTCTCTCCGGCCTTGACCATCTGGTAGGCGCCAACAAGCGTGCGCACGGTGGCGTAATCGTTGCCGGGCACCGGATTGGCCATGATGAGGTTGCGTCGCTCAGCCCATTCGGTGCCGACCAGACGGCCCGCGGTGTGCAGCGCGTCGTGCGCGTCGCGGTAGCGCCAACGAAACGGCACGAAGGTTTGTTGGGGCTGAGGGTACAGCGAGGGCGTGGGCTTGGCCCAGCCGTTGCGCATCTGCACCTGCTCGAGCAGGCCGTAAAGCTCGGGCAGGTCTTGCGCCGAATCGAAGGGGATGTGGGAGGCGTTCATGCTGTAACCTTTTAAAAGGCGTTGCCCGTGGCCGTTGCTAAGACTTCGCTGGCCAGGACGTTGATGTTGTCGCCGCGCCAAGCAACATGACCGTCGGGACGCACCAGCACCTGTGGTTTTTCGTAGAGGGCGCGGACGGCGGGATCTTCAATACGTTCTATCGCCAGCGGGATGTTGCGCGACTTTGCCACCGCCTGCAGGGCTGCGAAATCGTTGCCGCCGCCGGTCACGACCAACACCAGGCCCTTGCCGAACAAGTCCAGCATCGAGCGACCATCGACTAGCCAAGCATGGGGCGCGCGGCAGCCGGGCCGCGTGCTGGGACGGTAGTTCACGGCGTCCTCGCGTTCGGCCTCAATGGCGGCGGGATCTTCAGGCTCGTTGAACACGCAGACTGGGGAGTTGTCATAGCGGTAACCAAGGTGCATGTTCTGCGAGAACCATTCGCGCTTCAGGCCTTCGCCCAGCGCATGGCCCACGGCCTTGCGCGCGGCATCGCCCTCAGGGCCAGTGTCCAGTACCTTGTCGGCGCCTGGTACTTGCTTCATGGTCTGGAGGTTGCCAGTGGAAAAGCGCGTGATGCGTTGTGCCACCGGCCTGCGCTCGGTGGTGTACGAATCGAGCAACGCGTCGCCGCCCCAGCCCTCAAGCACAGCGGCAAGTTTCCAAGAGAGGTCCACCGCGTCACCAATGCCGGTGTTCATGCCCAAGCCTCCCGTCGGCGAGGTCAGGTGCACGGCATCGCCGGCCATGAAGGCGCGACCCTCGCGGTAGCGGTCGGCCACTTGTTCGATGCGAGTCCATCGCAATACGCTCAAGATTTCTGGATCGAACTCACGGCCCAAGGCTTGGCACGTCATGATCTTGATTTCTCTGTCTGTGTAGCGCTTGCGCTCCTGTGCATTGCCGATGATGGACATGCGCCATTGGTCGTTGCCGTTGATGGCAACGATGGTGGCCCAGGTGCCGCCCTTGCCAACAAACATGTACCTGTAACCGGGGGCCTTGTCGTGCAACTGGTTGAAGTGCGCGCAGCGAAAGACGATGTTGGTGGTGTGTGTCAGCACACCCCGGCCCTGCATGCCAATGCCCAGATGCTCACGCACCGCACTTTTGGCGCCATCGCAACCCACCAAGTAGCGCGTCCGCAGCGTCAACGCCTGACCGCTGGCCTGATTCAGCAGCGTCGACGTGACGCCCTCGCGGTCTTGCGTGAACGACACTAGGCGGTGTCCGTAGCGGAGGTCTACGCCAGCCTGCGAGCGAGCAAACTTCTGCAAGATGGGATCGAACATGTTCTGCGGGCAGCGCTCGCGTCTCTGCGGACTCTCCGGCGGGTAAGCCGCAGCATTCATGGATGGCATGGGCTGGCGCCCCATCTCCCAGCCGTTGAGGGACGTGAGGTAGACGTTGTCCTGTGGATAGTTCCGGCCATAAGGCGCGCCCTCCACATCGGTCACCAACCCCCAGCGCCGGCAGAACTCCATGGTTCGCAAGCCCACCATGTCCATTTTTGGCTGGCCGACAACCCCATCGCCCTGGTCCGCAAGGATGCAGGAGTGGCCGCGCCATCCCAAGTCTCCGACCAGCGCCAAACCCACGGGACCGGCCCCAACCACCAACACTTCGGCATCAAAACCGTTCATTTCATTATTTTGCAAAGCCAATTGATCAATTGAATTGCAGTCATCATGCAATAGCTAAAAACAAATGTAAAGGTGAGCACATGGCAATGGGAAACGGCAAAACTGTCTTGCACGCAGAGTGCGCCTACACGTGGTTGACTTGCTCCAGATGGCCTCTCAATCTGTTGCTAACGTTTTTCTATGCACAGTACAGCCTTTCCGATTTGCTCGCGACTTTCAATCATCGCGTGCGCTTTTTCGATATTTTCCAGTGTGTAGCGTGCAACGATCGGTATCTGTAAGGTGCCATCGATCAGGGCAGCAAAGACATCATAGGCCCTGCGCTGGACAGTTTCAGCATCCGCAAGATGATCGGCAAGACGCGGGCGCGTGAGGAACAGTGAGCCGGCCTCGCCCAACTCCAGAGGATCCAGATCGGTGACGGAGCCCGAAACATTGCCATAGTTCACCACGAGCCCCCGAACACGTGCGGCTCGAAAGCTGTCGCGTAGCGTCGTTCGACCTAGCGAGTCGAAGACGACATCGACCCCGCGTCCAGCAGTGGCTTCTCGAATGGCCTCTGCAAAGCGTCCGTTCTCGTACAGCATCGCGTAGTCCGCGCCCTGTCGACGTGCGACGTCACATTTTTCAGGGGAGCTCGCGGTGGCAAAGACTGTGGCTCCCATGCGCTTGGCAAGTTGAATAAGGATTTGCCCGATGCTGCCAGATGCCGCATGAACAAGGCATGTAGTCCCTGGCGCGAGACGTGCGACATCATGCACGAGGTAATGTGCTGTGCTGCCCTGAAACAAGCTGGCCGCAGCGACATCGAAATCAATAGCCTCCGGCAGCTTCGCAATCAAGGCTTCAGGCACGCACGCAAACTCTGCATAACTACCCCAGGAGATGCACCAAGCCACTCGGTCGCCGGAACGCACACGCGTCACGTCTCGACCCACCGTCACGACTTGGCCCGCGCCCTCCATTCCCAAGGTGCAAGGCAGCCGAACAGGGTACGACTTTGACGATGCATACTTGCCTTGACGCGTGTGAATATCCATGAAGTTGATGCCCGCGCATGCAACCTTTACCAATACTTCGTTGGCTGCGGGCTCGGGTATTTCAATATCATGTCTTTGCAAAACTTCCGGTCCGCCATAACGGTCGATGGTGATAGCTTTCATGGTCATTTGATTGAGCACCCTTGGTTGGTGTCGCCATCTGGTTTGGCACGGGCAATGACAACTGGCTGACCGAACGCGTCACTGGAGAAGCGTTCCATTTGTCTGGCGCGCTGGTCTGTGCTGCCACCGCTGGAATACGCCACGACGAACGTGATCAGTTGGCTCGGGTATGCACTTTGGGCTCGCACGCAGTCGAGCCCAAGGCTGGAGGCTAAAGTAGCAAATGTCGCTTGGTTGAAGTGCCTGCGTTTCATCATGTCTCCATGCTTAGCTCATACCGGCGGCGACATTCACTACATCACGGCAGCTCGGATCTCTGAAGCGGTTTGACGCAGCTCCGTCAAAAATTGCCGAGTCGCGGTTTCTTCATCGTGCGCACCGGCCGGCAAACTCACGTTAATTGCGGCGATGGTAGCGCCATCCTTGTCACGTACAGGCACGGCAAGGCCGCAGATCGATTCATCGAGTTCGCCGCTGATCCATGCATACCCTTGCACCTGCGTCTGACGAATCAGTTTTTTCAGCTTCGCGGGGGCTACAACCGTCGCATTCGTCAGCTTTTTAAACGTAGCGTTCTGCAAATAAATATCCAATTCATCGTCTGACAATCCTGCCAGCAAAACCCGCCCCATCGAAACGGCATGAGCTGGCAAACGACTCCCCAACGAAGGACTCATCGGCAAGATTCGCTTGGCATGCTGGCGATGCACATAGACGATGTCTTCTTCGTCAAGCACCGACAATGCGCACGACTGTCCGATGCGCGTGCACAGCTTCTCTAGTGCCAACTGTGCTGGGCGCCAGTAGGGCAGCGTGGATAAATACGAGAGTCCCAGCCTCAACACCCGCGGCGTCAGCCAGTAGTACTTGCCGTCCGTCCGCACGAAGGACAAATCGATCAAAGTCAGAAGGAAGCGCCTGACAGCAGTTCGCGGCAGGTCCACGCCTTCTGCGATTTCACCTAGCGTCTGACGGCTAGTCCCCTGCCCCATCACCTCAATAACTTTGAGTCCACGCGCGAAAGTGCGCACAAAGGATTCACTTTCAGGAGTTGCCATATGTCATCTCCCCAACTTCTTGACACCATAAATTTTTCATTTTGTATTTCTCAAGTAGCGGCCATAAATGTCCGCTAAGCGGATATGTTAGCACGGTGACGGGGCGCCCAAACCTCCGTACTTTGATAACAGTGTTGTATTCAGCCGATGTGCAAGTCCTTTGTGTCGACGACAACCGCACCAGCGAAATATTTTCTATTGACACGATTTGCTTCAGTGTCAAAATGATCATTAAGCGGTTATTAGTAACCGCCAAGCGGATTATTTAAAATTTAACTGCACGCGTTGATTGTTTTGAATGCGGCACGTTCACATCCACGTAGAGAGGTTTTAATGAAAAAATTCCTTGCTATCTTGCGTACCGCGATGCTTGGGTTAAGCCTGCTGTCAACTTTGACGCATCAGGCAACTGCAGCGGATCCGTATCCGAATCGCCCCATCCGCATGCTAGTTGGCTTCGGCGCTGGTGGCCCGACAGACATCACCTTTCGCAAACTTGCGGAACTCGCATCCAAGCAGTTGGGCCAACCTATCATCGTAGAGAACAAGCCCGGCGCAGGCGCCACGCTGGCGCCCTCAACCATGGCAAGAGTAGATAAGCCAGACGGATACACCATTGCCGCTGCGACCGCCGGGCTGCTCCGTTTTCCGCACATGCAGAAGGTTGACTGGGATCCCGTCAAAGACTTCACGTGGATCGCAGGCCTGGGGGGTTACACCTTTGTGCTCGCCGTGAAGTCCGACTCGCCTTTCAAATCCGTTGCCGACCTAGTTGCCTACGCAAAAGCGAACCCCGGCAAGCTTTCTATCGGCACAGCAGGCGCTGGCACGACCATGCATCTTTTGACAGAGGCCTTCGGCGGTATGGCGGGCGTAGAAGTGACTCACATCGGGTTCAAGAGCAGCAGCGAAAGCGCGGTCAACCTGCTGGGGGGGCACACGGTCGCGACAGTGGATGCGATCGGCAGCCTTCTGCCTTATGTTCAGGCTGGCAATCTGCGGGTGCTCATGTCTTTCGACGGGCAGCCTGCATCTTGGCTGCCTGGAGTCCCCCCGGCCAAGAGCCTTGGGTACGACTTGGCCTATCCCGCACCCTACGGGCTTGTCGGGCCTAAAAATATGCCACTCGACATTGTCAACAAGCTCAACAGCGCATTCAAGGTGGCAATTGATGACCCTGAATACACCAAGCTCCTTGCAACGCTGCGCCAGACCTATTGGTACCGCCCGCCCGGCGAGTATGAAAAGTGGGCGGCCGAGTTCTACGTTTCTGAGCGTTCATTGGTTGAACGCGCCAAGCTGCTGCGCCAACCTTGAACGTAACCATCGGCACGGCGCCATGGTCCGACGACGGCCGCATTCCGGATACCAAAAGGAGCCATGATGAAGATTGTGATCGCCGGGGCCGGAATAGGCGGCCTGACTGCTGCGCTGAGTTTGCACGCAACAGGCATGACCGACATCAGCGTGCTAGAAGCCGCTCGCGAGATTCAACAAGTGGGCGTTGGGATCAACCTGCCGCCGCACGCCGTACGCGAACTGCAGGAACTGGGGCTTAGCGCCGCCCTCGCAGAAGTGGGGTTGCCCACCGACGAGCTCGCCTACTACGACACACAGGGAACCCTCATATGGGCAGAAGAGCGGGGGTTGGATGCGGGCTACCGATGGCCACAGTACTCCGTACACCGCGGCAAGCTGCACCAGTTGTTGCTAGACGCCACAAGGCATCGACTTGGAAATCATGCCGTTGTGACGGGCCAACGCGTTGACGCTGTAGAACCTTCTGCAGACCATGTTCGTATTCGAACGACCGACACGCAGACGGGCCTTCACTCAGAACAAACCGCCGCCCTACTGGTGGGTGCCGATGGCATTCGTTCCGCGGTTAGGACCGCACTTTACGGCGAGAAAATCCGCCTCGCCACCAATGGATGGACCATTTACCGAGGCACGACGCGTACTGCGCCTTTTCTGACCGGTCGCTCCATGGTCATCGTCGGCGATGAACACCAGCGCTGCGTGGCCTATCCGATAGACGCTCACACCGTCAACTGGCTAGTGGTGCGCCCTAGTGTGGGAGGAAATGCGGCCACAGTTGACTTGGGCAACTGGAATCGACCACTTAGCCCAGACATCATTGCGAGGTATGTCGAGAACTGGACTTTCGAATGGCTCGACATTCCTGCGATGGTGCGCGCATCAGAAGCTGCGTATGAATACCCTATGGCAGATATTGATCCATTGCCACAGTGGACATTTGGGCGCGTTACCTTGTTGGGCGATGCGGCACATGCCATGTATCCATTCGGCTCCAACGGTGCTTCGCAAGCCATACTCGATGCAAGGATACTGGCCTTCGAACTGGCTCGTCACACTGATCTGGACGAAGCACTTCGCGCCTATGAAAGCCAGCGTCGACCCGTGGTCAGTGCCGTGCAGTTGGCCAATCGAAGTCAGGTCAGCGACGTGATGGCTCGAGTAAGCGCCATGGCTCGCGCCCAAGACCACGGCAACGCCGCCGCGGAACTCAAAAAAGTTGAGCAGACATACAAGCATCTCGCCGGCTTTGATGTAGAGACGCTGAACAACAGGGCGTCATGGAATGCCGTTCGCAGCTAGTCCCTTTCCCTCACTTTGATAGCGTCGAATCCATGCGCGAAAGGGCTGGCAATGGATTAACTTTCAGGCGTCGCCATGATTTCTCCTTCTGCTTCTTGACACCGGAAACTGCTCACACAATAATGACCATTAAGCGGATGCTAATAGCCGCCAAGCGGTCATTTTAACGCAATGACTAACGCTCAAAACATTTATCCATCACTATGACTAAACCAACTTTCGAGACCGATTTCTGGAAAGACGCTGAGTTGCGCAAGACCTGGGACGACATTGTCCCCGGAGAGCCACGCAAGACTTTGCCATACACACTGACGCTTGAGGCGATCCAAAAGTATTGCCGGGTGATCGGAGACCTTCACCCGCTTTACTTTGACGCGGAATATGCGCAGAAGTCGCCCTACAAAGGGTTGATCGCACCTCCGGCAATCCATATTCTTCTCATGTTCTCGTGCACACCGGCCGACGACTGGATGCGAAGCCCCGGTACGGTGAATGCCGGCCAGTCTTGGAGCTACAACGTCCCAGCGCGACCCGGCGACCGGATCCGACTGGAGGCTCGTGCGCTGGATAAATTTATAAAAAAAGACCGCCTTTTTGTCGTCCATGACAACGTGTTCTTCAATCAGAACAACGAAGTTATCTGCTCTGGCCGAGGTTGGACTATCCGCCCTCACTAAGGACAAACCACCATGACGCACACCATTCATGCAACCCAGCTTGGCCACAAGATCGATGGGACTCCTTTCTCACCAACCCGCGAATCTATTCGCCAGTTTTGCGAGGCTTCGTTGGACTTCAATCCTCTGCACCTTGACGATGACTATATGAAGGGCAGCTTCGGTAAGACCACCTTCGGCGGGATCATCATGCACGGCATGAACAACTTCGGCGTTATCAGCAAGATGCTGACCGATTGGGTCTACCCGCTGGGCGGCATGCAGCGCCGCTTGGAAACCCGCTGGAAGGCTCCGGTTAAGCCGGGCGACACCATCCAACCCTCAGCCGTTGTGAGTTCAGTTCGTCATACCGAGAAAAGCCAGTGGGTCACGCTTGACATCGAAGTACTCAACCAGCGCGGCGAGACAGTCGCAGCCGGCGAGGCCTTGGTTGAATTTCCCAACGCAGCCTAAAATTTTCAAGAACAAAGGTGACAAAAATGAAGCCCTCTATGCGCGTGACTACGGCCGCTTTGTTGTGGAGCATCATCAGCCTTTCGCCGCTGGCAGCATGGGCGCAAGCGTTCCCGATCAAACCAGTCAAGATCATCGTCCCCTTCCCGCCTGGCGGCACGACCGACATCCTAGCCCGCCTGCTCGCGACCGAGTTAGGCCGAAAGTGGAGTCAACCCGTCTTGGTTGAAAACCGAGCAGGCGCTAGCGGGACAATTTTCTCCGAGCAGTTGGCCAATATGCCGGCCGACGGCTACATGCTGATGCTGACCGCGACGCACCACGTCATTAACCCTGGCCTGTACAAGCAGCTCAAATACGACACTCGAACCGCCTTCTCGCCAATCGCTCAGGTCGCGGCGGTCCCCAATGTGCTGGTGGTCCATCCGGGGTTCAAACCGCGCACGGTCAAGGAATTGATCGACTTCACAAAGGCCAATCCAGGCAAAGTCAACTTCGGCTCGTCCGGCACGGGTGGCGCCAACCACCTGTCTGGAGAGTTGTTCAAGTCGATGGCTGGGGTGGAAATGATGCACATCCCTTACAAGGGCGCAGCGCCGGCACTCAACGATTTGTTGGGCGGGCAAATATCGGTGATGTTCGATTCGGTCCCAGGTGTGTTGCCACACATTCGTGCTGGCAAGCTACGTGCGCTAGGCGTCACGTCGCTGACGCGCTCGGCGGCATTACCCGATGTGCCGACGATTGATGAAGCCGGTCTTAAGGGCTTTGACTCGACCGCATGGTTCGGTCTGTATGGACCAGGCAACATGAAGGCAGACCTGAAAAAGAAGCTGTCCACCGATGTTCTCGAAGCGCTGCAAAGCCCAGGGCTGCATAGACAGTTTGAAGAGCAGGGCGCTGAGCCGGGCACCATGACGCAACCGCAGTTCGCAGCCTTTGTAAACAGTGAACTCGACAAATGGGCAAAAGTAATCTCCAACGCCAATGTGAAGATTGATTGAGGACGAACGCGTGAAGGCGGAAAACAAAACTAGAAGTTCATCGGCGGCTGGCGCACTGTCACATCTGCGAGTGCTCGATTTATCGCGAATATTGGCCGGACCGTGGTGCAGCCAGAACCTAGCGGACATGGGCGCAGAAGTCATCAAGGTCGAGAGGCCAGGCAAGGGTGACGACACCCGCGCCTGGGGACCGCCGTGGATACGCGATGCTTCAGGCGCTGACACGACCAACTCAACCTATTACGCGGCAACCAACCGCGGTAAAAAGTCCATCACCATCGACATAGCCAGCCTAGAGGGGCAGTCGCTGATTCGGGAACTGGCCGCCAAAAGCGATGTCTTCATCGAAAATTACAAGGTCGGTGATCTGAAACGTTATGGTCTTGATTACGACAGTCTGCGTCTGCTAAACCCACAGCTGGTGTATTGCTCGATCACGGGCTACGGCCAAGACGGGCCATCCGCACACAAACCTGGGTACGATTTCGTCTTCCAGGCCATGGGCGGACTGATGAGCATCACCGGCGAGCGGGACAGTCTGCCTGGCGGCGGTCCGCAGAAAGCCGGCATTGCAATTGCTGATGTGATGACGGGCATGTACGCGACGATCGCCATCCTCGCAGCGCTCAATCATCGGGACGTTTCGAGCACAGGGCAGTACATCGACATGGCCCTCATCGACTGCATCGTCGCGTTGGGGGGGAACCAAGTCACAGGTTTTTTTGCAAACGGCAAAGTACCGCACCGCTATGGCAATGCGCATGCAAGCCTTGTGCCTTACCAAGTCTTTGTCGTCGCTGACGGTGAAGTGGTTGTAGCAGTTGGCAACGATGTGCAATGGCAGCAATTTTGCGATGCAATTGAACGGCCTGACTTAGCCGCTGATGATCGCTGGCACCGCGTGACCGGGCGTGTCACGGGCCGGGCTGAACTGGTACCTGAACTCGCACGCACACTGCTGGAGCGACCACAAGCGGAATGGATCGAACGGCTAGAGGCCCGCGGCGTACCCTGCGGGCCGATCAATGATTATCGGCAGGTATTTGAAGACCCCCAAGTACGACACCGCGGGCTGCGCGTCGACATGCTTCAACCTGACGGAGGCATGGTGTCCACGATTGCAAGCCCGCTTCGCCTGAAGAGCACGCCAGCGTCATACACGCTCGCACCGCCACCACTCGGCGATAGCACCGACGACTTATTGCACAGCGTGCTCGGCTATGACTCGGAACGCATAGAAGCCCTGCGCAGAAAAGGCGTGCTGTAAAAGCAGCGTCGAAGGCGTCATGCTTGATTGCGCCGAAAATCGACTGTCGATTTTTTGCGTGCAATACGCCAAGCGCCATCGATCCGCACAAGCTCATCGCGATACCGGCCGACAGACACCGGGCCATCGAAGGGTACAGCTACACCCATATCGGCTGTCGTTCCCACCAAGCGATAGACGGTGAAGTAACTATCAACGACGACGCCTCCCGCGCTGTTAAATGTCGCTCGCAGGTTGGTGATGACGTGGCGCACTCGCACGTTATCGGGCGTAGCGTGCAAAGTCTCGCGCAGTTGTGCCACTCCTCTGATCGTGACATCGGGGCGCTGCCATTCAATGTCGGGCATCACATACCGCTCCATCTCGGCCCAAACCCGCATGTCGAACAGCCCCATGAAGCTCAGAACGACGTCCTTGCAGGCCTGCACCGCCACCCATTTCAGCACCTCTTCGGACGAAATACCCGTTTGCCCTTGGTCGGTCATCGTGGCGGATGCGCCTTGAGCGCTTCTTCGTTGATGTCCGTCCCCCAACCGGGGCGAGTCGGCACGCGCATGATGCCGTCGGAAATCTCCAGCGGGTGCGTCAAGAAATCTTGCATCCACGGTACTTCGTCGACCACAAATTCCATCGCCTTGAAGTTCGGCAGCAGGGCGCACAGATGCGCGCCCATCAGCGTCGAGAGGTAGCCGTGATAGTTGTGAGCCGCGACGTTGACGTCGTACGAATCGGCAAGGGCGGACATCTTAAACGCGTTGATCATGCCGTTCCATTGCACGTCGATGATCGCGAAGTCGACCGCCCGAGCGTCTAAGTACGGCCGGATCCCCGCCATTCCGTAGATCGTTTCTAGCGAAGCGATCGGAACAGACGTGCTGTTGCGGATCGCGGCCAATTCGGTCGCATCGTGCAGGTCGAATTCAACCCACTCCATGCCGAGCGGCTCCAGCGTGCGGCAGAGCGCGCGAATACTGGCCGGCCGGAAATTGAAATTCAGGTCGATCATGATGGCCGCATCGCTGCCCGCACCTTGTCGCAGGGCGGAGATGTAGCTGACCACGCCGTCGAGCATAGAGGCATCGACCAAGCGGTCCGGCCAGTGCGGGTGCGACTGCAGCAGGCCCGGCGAGTGAACCCGCGGCCCGCCCTCTTCGAACAAAATGACGTTGGACTTGAGCGCACGGTAACCCCGCGCACGCACCTGCTGGCCGAGGGCAACGACATCGTCCAAGTTGCGAATCGGCTGAGCGAACTCAGGCGGAAGGAACTTGCCGTGACGTACGCGCGCGGTACCGCAATGCGACCAGTACAAAGGCAGTTCCAGCCGCATCGCGCCGCCGAGCAGCGCGTGTACAGGCAACAACTGCGCCTTGCCTCGGATGTCGAGGCACGCGTTCTCTATCGCGGCACACGCTTGCGCGCAAAGACCCCCCGGGGTGAGTCGGGTGACGGTGCGCAGCAGTTCATGCACGACCGTGGTGTTGCATGGGTCGAGGCCAATGAAGTGGGCCGACAGCTGCCGGATCACGTTCGTCAGGCCGGGGGTGGTGCGAGCTTCGGCAAATTCGGACCAGCCGATGAGGCCATCGTCGGTCGTGACTTTGAGGAACGACACCACGCGCCAGCCGGCATCGGCATGGAGGTCGGTGATGCTGACGATTTTCATGCCTGTTGACTCGGCTGCAAGGGCTTGTTGCCGGGTCGCACAACGTGCCGCATGCCCTGCCAGTCCTGCGCTAGAAAATGGCGCAGGTTGTCGCAGATGATAGGCACATTAACTCGCGCGACATCCTCATGAACGACGCCTTGGTGACAGGTGATGATCAGGTTGTCCAGGTCCCAGAACGGATGGTCCAGCGGCAGCGGTTCGTTCATGAAAACGTCCAGCGCGGCTCCCCCGAGCTTGCGCTCGCGCAATGCGTCCAGCAGAGCGTCCTCGTCGAGCACGCCACCGCGCGCGATGTTCACCAGGAAAGCCTCCGGCTTCATGGCGGCGAGCACCTGCCGATCGACGATGTGATGCGTCTGCACGGAATAGGGAACGAGCAACAGAAAATAATCAAACTCCGCCACCGCGGAAACCAGTTCAGTACGTGGCACCATGCGGTCGAAGCTGGGCACTTCGCGGCGAGAACCGATGCCCACCACCTGCATACCCAGCGCTTTGCATGCGGGAGCCAGTGTTTCGGCGATGGAGCCCACGCCAAGGATGCCAATGGTCTTGCCGTTGAGCAGCCGCGACGGCCAGCGCTCCCAGCGATGGTCCAGTTTGTTCTGGTGGCTCCGCGGCAACTTTCGGGCCAGTGACAGCAACAGGGACAATGCCAGCTCTGTCATTGGCACGCCCTGCGTTCCATGGATGTTGGTCACCATCACGTTCGGGTGTAGGGTGGGTCGGTCCGCAATGTTGTCCACGCCGACGCCGATCCCTTGAACCCACTGCAGGCGCGGCGCATTGCTGAAGATGTGGTCTGCCTTTGCGCCTAGATAGGGGCCGTGGGTGACGATCACCGTCGCACGGGAAAGATACGGGTCGGCTTGCGCCGCGTCTGCGACTACGTGCAGGTTGAGGCCGGGAAAGGCCTTGCGCACACCCGCCTCGTACTGTTGCCGAATGCCGTCGGGCACTTGCAGGATCATGAGCAGGCTGTGCTCGCTCTCAAGGTTCGACGCGTTCATTCGGCTTTCAGATCAATCTTGCGTACGACAGGGGTCCAAGTCTGAACGTCGTCAGCGAGCAGTTTGCGGGTGGCTTCGGCGCCAACACCGATGGGCTGTAGGTCATTGCTGCGCAGCTTGGCGGCTACGTCTGGGTTCGCTACGGCGGCTATAGCCTCACGAGCCAGTGCGTCTAGGATCGGCATGGGGGTACTCGCGGGCGCGAACAGAATCAGCTTGAATGAGGCGTCAAAGCCGCTCAAACCCGATTCGCTGACGGTTGGCACTTGGGGCATGACCGGCGAGCGTTTCGCCGACGACACGGCCAAGGCAACGAGTTTGCCTGCGTTGACGTGCTGCAGCACAGTGGGGCCCGGCTGAAACCCGCAGTCGACTTGATGGCCGAGGATGTCGGTGGTGGCAGGCACGGCGCCGCGGTACGGCACATGGGTCATGGACGCACCCGCGCGGAACAGCAGCAGTTCCATCGCAAGGTGACCGGGAACGCCAACGCCGCCGGTGGCGTACGTCAGCTTGCGCTGTTTAGCCAGTGCGACCAGCTCCTGCACGTTCTTCGCGGGCACCGACGGGTGGCACACGAGCACCTGAGCAAAAGAGGCGAGCGTGACCACCGGCACCAGGTCTTTGGCCGGATCGAAAGGCATCTTGGCATAGATCTGGGGATTGATCGTGAAGAGCGTATCAGTGGTGATGCCGAGGGTGTAACCGTCGGGGCGTGCCTTGGCTACGAGGTCTGCGCCCACGTTGCCACCGCCGCCACCGCGGGGGTCGACTACAAACGGCTGCTTCATCGCGTTGTTCATGCGCTCTGCAACCAAGCGCGCCGCGACGTCAGTCACCCCGGCGGGAGGAAAGGTCAAAACGATGCGCACTGAACGGTCGGGCCACGCTTGGGCATGAGCCCAAGTCGTCACAGCAGCCATCGCTGCGAGCAGCAGTGCAATCAGGGATCGATGAAAGTTCATTTTTCTCTTTCGTATCTTGCGACAAGCCAACGCCAACTCATTGGCCATGAGTCTAGTTCATGGCTCATGAACTGCCTATTTTGAATCGCACCATGCCTTACGCAAAAGCTTCGCTTTGGGTTTGGGTTTTACCGGGAATCTGACGCCTACATCGGCTTGGAACCCACCTAGATGCGGAGCTATGGTGACTGGTGGATAGCGGAGATGTTAAGTTCTGCTTTGTTCACACACCAATGGCCAAACCATCGCTTCTTGGATCATGTGCCCCGATCATGCTACCGGAGTCCGTATGAATCACGATGGCACCCGGGTGGCCCATCAAAGGGCTTTGTGCATCCGTCATGCTCAACAGGTGTCCGCGCTCCTCCAAACTACGAACAACTTCAATGGGGACATCACTTTCCAGTTTTAAGTTGTCAGAGCTATCGGAAAAAGTTTTACCTAAAAGGAATCTAGGTGCCGCAAGTGCACTCGCAGGATCCATGTCGTAATCGATCAGCCGTGTCAAAAGTGCGGCCAATGTTTGGGGTTGACCGTCGGCACCTTGAGTTCCAAAAAGAATATGTGGTTTATTCTGTTTAAGGTACATGCCAGGATTCAAGGTGTGGAACGGTCGCTTCCCTGGGGCCAAGCTGTTCGGGTGTTGCTTGTCAGTGGAGAACGCTGCACCGCGGTTGTGCCACAAGATGCCACTGTCGCCAACCATGACCCCGCTGCCCCAATCAAAGTACACCGTGGCCAGAACGGAGGCTGCGTTACCGGCTGCATCACATGCGCCCACATACACCGTGTCGCCATGCTGATAGACGTGCGGCCATGCTTTGGCTTGTTGCATATTAATTTGTGCGGCCTGTGCCGACAAATAGCCGGGTGACAAAAGACGCTGCGCTGGAACGCCCACGAAGTCTGGGTCCGACAAGTAATGGTTGCGATCATTGAAGGCAAGCTTGATGGCCTCGACCATCAGGTGGTAATGGTCTGCACTGCCTTGTGCCAACTTTTGCAATTCAAAGTTAGACAAAATTCCCATGATCTGCAAGGTGCTCATGCCTTGCGTTGGCGGTGGCTGAGAAACGAGCACGCCATCCCGGTAAGGCAGGCGCAGTGGTGCCTCTGCGCGAGCATGTGTGGCCGCCAGATCAATAGCACGCAAAGGGGAGCCGGCCGCACGAAGGCCTTCGGCCAATTCAGAGGCCAATGCCCCTTCATAAAAATCTCGTGCACCTCGCGTGGCAATTGCTTTCATGCTCGAGCCCAGGTCTGGCCTTCTGCGTAACTCGCCCACCTTGGGCAAGATATCGTTCTGGCAAAAGATGTTGAACACATCAGCCAATGCGTCCCGTTCATTAAGACGGTATTGGAGCCAGAACCGTTCAGATTTACTGACTGCGTAGCCCTCAAACGCCAGTGCCATAGCCGGTTCCCATAGGGAGTACCAGCTTGATTTGCCGCCCATCTGGTCGCGGCTGATGTGCCATGCGCTCTCAAGCGCAGAAACTGCGCCGGCGCTGGTGAGCGCAGACCGTGGGCCGCGCACGGGGATATGTTGCTCGTATCCCGCAATGTTTTGTGCCGCCTGTCCGATGCCCGAAACTGCTTGCACCTTGCCTGATTTATCGGCGAGCACTAACAAAGCGTCCCCCCCAAGCCCGCAAAAATGCGGATAGGTGACGTACAGGGCCGCACACGTGGCAATGACAGCCTCAACAGCCGTGCCACCTGCACGCAGTACTGATGCACCACATTCGCTGGCAACAGCATTCGGACTCGTGACCATCCCGCGATTGGAAGTTGCGTTATTCATAAATTGACCTTGTGGTCGGTTCTAAGCTTTGAATTGAGTCGGATTTTCAAGCGCTACGACATGCATAGACGCTTTGAAAAATATGCATTTCAACTGCAAAAAATCCTTTGAATTCACTGTGTTCAGTAGTGGAACCAATCAGTATCTTGATTGGGATCCCGATCTGTACTATTATGTAACAAAGCGGTGTTTTGAACACGACCGAAGACTAGTAGCGTGAAATTGTCAAAAAATTTATTGCCGACACTTGAGAAGCTCTGAAATGTTTTATTCCTTCAATCACTGAGGTGACCTCCATCGCAACCGTACCCAACACAATCTCGCTAGACAAACTTGGCATGGTGAGTCAGGTCTACGAAAAATTGAAATCTGAAATTTTTGAGTTCAGCATGGCTCCGGGTGACCGCTACTCCGAAAGTGAACTCGCTACCCGCGTCGGGTCCTCTCGAACACCTTTGCGAATCGCCCTGCACATGCTGGTTCGCGATGGCTTTATGGTCAAGGTCGATGGTCACAGCGGTTGGATGGTCAAGCCGCTTGATTTCAATTACTTCGAAGAGCTCTACGACGTCAGGACGAGTCTGGAGACCATTGCTGTCGAACGTATTTGCGAGGCCGACCCCTTCCCCGATTTCAGTGAGTTGCGAAAAACTTGGCTTGTGCCAGAAAAAAATCGTCTGTACGAACCAGTCGAAGTAGCCCGTTTGGACGAGCGCTTTCACAGCGTCCTTGTCATGGCTGCTGGCAACCACGAGATGGCGCGCATCCATGCCGACTTGCAGGAACGCATTCGAATCATCCGTCGCCTTGACTTCACAGTTGCCGCGCGCATCGACGAGGCCTACGTTCACCATGGAAAAATTCTTCGTGCCATCCTCGCGCGCAAGGTTATGCAGGCAACGCTGCTTTTGAGAACACACATCGATTCAAGTCGCGCTGAAATTCGTCACATCACCTTGCACCGACTTGCTTTAGCGCGTGAGCAAGCGGTGCAATTCACTTCAGGAAATTGACCATGCTTTATGACCTGTTGATCCGCGGTGGCCACGTGATTGACCCAGCACAAAATCTTAACGCCGTGATGGATGTGGCCATCAAGGACGGGAAAATATCATCGCTTCAGCCATCCATCGATCCCAGCCTTTCTAAGCAAAGCATGGATGCCCGGGGTCAATTAGTTTTGCCGGGACTGGTCGATACGCACGCTCATGTTTTCCAGTACGTCACAGGTCGATTTGGGGTCGATGCAGACCTCGCAGGGGTTCGCTCCGGAGTCACCGGCTTGATCGACCAGGGGGGGCCTTCATGCATGACCTTGCCGGCGTTTCGTGAGTTTGTGGTGAACGCGAAAAAGAGCAAGGTTGTTGCTTTTCTTTCTTCTTACTTGGTGGGCGGTCTAGAGGGGCACTATTACCCGTCGCTCTACAAGCCGGACTGCATAGATGTCGATGCGACTGTACGTGCCGCCATGGAAAATCGAGACATCGTCAAGGGTTTTAAAGCGCATGCGGAATTGGGTGGATTTGCTCGCTGGGGCATTGAGGTCATGCGTCTTTCGTCTGAGATCGCCAAGCAGGCCAATCTGCCCTTATACATTCATTTCGGACAGCTTTGGCCTTTGCCCGAACAAGGTGCCAATGGCGTAGACCCTGACACCATCTTGGAGCAGGTGGTCAATCTTTTGAAGCCGGGTGACATCCTGGCACACCCCTTCACACGGCATCCGGGTGGTTTTGTCAATCGTGAAGGCAAGGTGCATCCTATTGTGCGGGAGGCACTGGCGCGCGGGCTGAAAGTTGATGTAGGTCACGGCTCTCATTTCAGCTACAAGATGGCGCGCATCGCACTTGACGCCGGGATCATGCCGCATACCTTGGGTGCTGACATGCACGGCTACAACACGCCAATCCCCAAGCCTGCGGGTACCCCAGAGACCCATTCCGACGAAGAACATATGTTCGCAGGCAATGTGCGTTTCTCGCTGGCATCCACCATGACCGCCATGCTGGCTTTGGGCGTCAAGTTGGTGGACATCATCCCCATGGTCACAACAGGCCCTGCGGCCATGGCCGGGATGAGTGATCAGATGGGGTCACTCAAGCTTGGTGTAGATGCTGACATCAGCGTTTTGCACGATGACCGAGGTCGTTGGGTACTCAACGACAACGAGGGAACGAAAATCGTGGCTGATCGCCTATTGCGGCCTGCATATTGCATCCGTTTGGGGCAGCGTTATGAAGCCGACGCTCCTGTTTTGCCCAAGTTGCTTGAAGAACAGGTTTCCGCATGATGCATTCTGACTCCGTACGCCAGGGTGTGGGTGCCAGTCTGCGTCGCAAGGAAGACAAACGCTTCTTGGCAGGCGAAGGTGAATACGTTGCGAACATCAAATTGCCGGGCATGTTGGCGGTGGCATTTGTTCGTTCGCCAATTGCGCATGGCCGCATTTTGAAAATTGAAAAACCTGCAGGACTTGAGAATTCGGTCTTCACCATGGACGATTTGGTGGGGGTTAGCCCCATACGGGCTGTAACTCGACTTGCCGGTTTCAAACCATCAGATCAGTGGCCCCTTGCCAAAGATAAAGTTCGGCAAGTCGGAGAAATGATTGCCATGTGCGTGGCGCCCACTCGTGCGCAAGCCGAAGACATTGCTCAGCAAGTCTTTGTGGATTTTGAAGAGCTACCGGCGGTCGTTGATATGTTGAGGGCCCGGACAGATCCTCCTGCGCTGGTTCATGAGGACTGGGGCGATAACTTGTTCCTGACAACCTTGGCTGATGACGATTTGTCTGAGATCAAGCGCACAGCCGCTGTAAAGATCAGTCGTCAATTGCGCACGGCGAGGCAGTCTATGGCGCCGATGGAGGGCCGCGGCGTGATCTGCGAATGGAACCGCCGGCTCCATCAACTCGTCATGCACAGCGCCGCACAAATGCCGCACATTAACCGGGCCGGACTTTCTGAGTGCTTGGGCATCGATCAAGCCAGTATTCGTGTCATCGCGCCTGATGTGGGTGGCGGTTTTGGCTACAAGGGAATCTTGTTGCCTGAGGAAATTTGCCTGGGATGGCTCGCCCGTCACCTAGGAAAGCCCGTCAAGTGGATTGAAGACCGGCGTGAACAACTGACGGCTAACGCCAATTGCCGAGAACACGCTTATGACATCACGGTCTACGGGGATGCCAATGGTCGTTTGCTGGCGATAGATTGTGAGGCTACGGTTGATTCAGGTGCGTATTCTTCCTACCCCTTTTCGGCTTGCCTAGAAGCTGCACAAGTGGTTTCCATTTTGCCAGGGCCTTACAAGATGGATGGCTACAGGTGCAAAGCTTGGTCGGTTGCGACCAACAAACCACCCATCCTGCCCTACAGAGGCGTGGCGCGAACCGATGTCTGCTTTGCGTTGGAAGTCATGATGGACAACATGGCGCGAGCTGTGGGTATCGAGCCTTTTGAGGTGCGACTCAGAAGCATCATCCAGTCGCATGACATGCCTTTTGACAACATCACCCGAAAGCATTTTGACTCTGGTGATTACCCGGAGGCTATCCGTCGTGCTGTAGCGGCCATTGATATTCCCAAATGGCGCGCACTTCAGGCCGCACAAAACAAGCTGCAAAATCCCGAAGATGGGAAATACATCGGGGTTGGCCTGGCTGTTTATTGTGAACAGGCTGCGCACGGTACCTCAGTCTATTTTGGCTGGGGAATTCCAATGGTGCCTGGCCATGAACAGTGTTGTGCGCGGCTGACACCCGATGGGGGACTGGAATTGCGCATCGGCGCGCATTCTCACGGCCAGGGCCTTGAGACAACTTTGGCCCAGGTTGCCAATGAGGTATTGGGGATTGACCCGGCACATGTGCGCGTGCTGCATGGCGACACAGGCATAACTCCCTACTCCACGGGTACCTGGGGATCACGCTGTATGGTCATGTCCGGTGGGGCAGTGGCCAAGGCCTGCGAGCAGATGGTCGCGAGGGTTAAGAGCATCGCAGCCAAGATTTTCGAGTTGCCGGCTGAAGGTTTGGTTTTAAGCGAGGGCAAGGTTTCCAGCGCAGACGGCTCCAAAACGCTCACATTGGGCGAAGTGGCGCACATCTGGTATCGGCAGCCTCAGCTGTTGCCCGCTGACGTTGATCCCGCTGGGCTGGAAGTGATCGCGGGCTACAAGGCCAAGGTCGACACCGGCACTTTCAGTTATGCATGCCATGCCGTGGCTGTTTCTGTTGATACAGGCACCGGCCATGTCGACATCCTGGACTATGTTGTGGTCGAGGATGCTGGCGTGATGGTCAATCCCATGATTGTTGATGGTCAGATTGTGGGTGGACTTGCGCAAGGTATCGGTACTGCGTTGTATGAGGAAATGCCTTTTGATGATCAGGGCCAGCCATTGGCCTCAACGCTGGCTGATTACACCCTGCCTGGTGCTACAGAAGTGCCAGCACCGCGCATTTTCCATATGGAGACACCTTCGCCCTACACCACGTTTGGGCAAAAAGGGGTGGGTGAGGGGGGAGCGATTGCGCCGCCTGCAGCCATTGCTAATGCAGTGAATGATGCATTGAAAACGCTCAACGTTGAAGTCACGGAGCTACCCATTACACCGAGACGTCTGCTACGCGCCCTAGCTGAGCGGCAGACGGACAAAGTTGTGGAGCCTGTATGAAGTCCGCCGCATTTGATTTATTGCAACCTGCTGATATCGGCAGTGCTTTGCATTCGCTTGAGAACCCGACGTTGTATTCGAAGGTGCTTGGGGGTGGTCAATCTTTGGGCCCCATGCTTAATCTGCGATTGGCCCAGCCTGATGTCTTGGTGAACTTAGCCAAGGTTCCCGAAATGCGTATGGCCACGCAGGATGAAACCAGTTTACTTTTAGGGGCGGGTGTGACACATGCCCTCATCGAGGATGGTTTGGTGCCTGACGTGACAAAGGGTCTGATGCCGTTTGTGGCCGGCAATATTGCTTACCGCGCAATCCGAAACCGAGGCACCTTGGGGGGAAGTTTGGCGCATGCGGATCCGGCAGCAGATTGGGTCAACACCATGATGCTACTTGGTGCAAGCATCCAAATAACAGGAAGAGTTCAGGAGGCCGGTGCCTCAGATTATTCGCTTTCCCAGCGAACAGTTGATGCGCAAAATTTCATGCAAGGACCGTTTACAACGGCATTGGCAGATCACGAAATTTTGACGGCAGTTCGTATTCGCAAGTTGTCAGCTTCTGCCCGCTGGGGTTACTACAAATTTTGCCGCAAGACCGGTGAGTTTGCTGAGGCCATTGGTGGTGTTCTGTCTGATCCTGAAAAAGGAATTTACAGGTTGTTGATCGGCGCAACTGATGGTGTGCCACTGGTGATTAACGATGCTCATGCGCTCATTAATTCTTCAGATCATGCCGCCATTGCTTCGATCCTTCGAGACGCAGGCATGGGCGAGGATCCCTACGCCTTCAAGATGCATCACACAGCGCTCAGCCGAGCGATCGCTATGCACAACCAAATGACGTGAGCGGAATGTTGCTATGACTACTAAAAAAATCCAACTTCAAATCAACGGGGCATCTGTCACGGCAGAGGTGTTGGGGCGAACCCACTTGGCAGACTTCTTACGTGAGGATCAATTCCTGACCGGCACCAATTTGGGGTGTGAGCATGGTGTGTGCGGTTCTTGCACCATCGAAATAGACGGAGCGCCCTCTAGGTCTTGCATTGCCTTTGCTGCGACGTGCGAAGGCATGACGATCCGAACCATAGAGGGATTTCGTGATGATGAAGTGATGTCTGCACTTCGGGAGGCATTTTCTGCTGAGCATGCACTGCAGTGTGGCTACTGCACACCTGGAATGCTCATTACCTCTCGCGACATTGTTTTGCGGCTACCTGATGCGGACGAAGCAAGGATACGCAAAGAGTTGTCTGGTAATTTGTGCCGCTGCACTGGGTATGCCGGAATCGTGCGTGCTATTGAATCAGTACTGGCTTCGAGGCGACTGAGCAAGGTCGGAGCATCACATGCAAATTGATGAATCATTTGAGCTCCCCTTTAGCAGAGCGGTGGTTTGGCAGGCCTTTCAAAACGTCAAGTTGCTGGTGGATTGTTTGCCTGGTGCGCAACTAGTCAGTGCAGACAATCAGATACCTCTGGAGCTGTCCTTCCAGATAAAGATGGGCCCTATTTCAGCTGCGTTCTCAGGTCAGGGCGCCATTGATTACGACGCAGAAAATTTCGCTGGCAGTTTTTCAGGTCAAGGCACTGATAGGAAAAACAACACCCGCGTCAAAGGTGAAGCACGGTTTTCCTTGCTGGAGTCTGCAGGGCCCAATACGACGGTCAAGGTCAGTGTGGAGTTTGCTCTGACAGGTGCTCTTGCACAGTTCGGACGTATCGGCGTGGTCAAAGAAATCGCTACGAACATCACCTCTCAGTTTGCTGCAAATCTCAAGCAAAGATTGGTCCCACATGCTTCAGAGTCGACGCCATCAGGCTCCACTGAGTCCGTGGTTCATTCGCCAACATCATTGAATCTTGGCAACTTGTTTTGGAGTTTGCTTAAGCAGCGTATCAAACGTTTTTTCGGACGGGGCTGACAAAAGTTGGCATGGGCTTTGCG
>CANCLK010000022.1 GCA_947378785.1 Comamonadaceae bacterium | reverse complement strand
TGGCGTTGCTTGGTACACCAACCGCACGACTCCTGGGCTTTTTAAAGACATCCTGCCAGCTTGGAACGACAGTAACCTGCGCTCAATTTCGGCACATATCCAGACCAGACTATTTTTTGCCCATGTTCGCGCCACCACGGGTACTGCAGTCAACAGAAGCAACTGCCATCCGTTTATTTGGCAAAACTGGACCTTTATGCACAACGGGAAAATTGGCAACTGGCATGACTGTCGAAAAGATGTAGAAGACCTCATCGATCATGTGCACTACCCTCACAGAGATGGAACCACAGACAGTGAAGCCTTGTTTTTGGTAGCACTTAGCAAGGGTTTGATTCATGACCCCGTCAACGCCATGCAAGCAACTTTGCGTGAAGTTTCCCAAATCATGGACAAAAACAATTCCGATGAACCCATGCGAATTTCCTGTGCTCTCACCAATGGCAAAGATATTTGGGCCTTTAGGTATTCAAGCGATGACCAATCACCGAGCATGTACTTTGGTTCTCCCCACACGCGTGCCAGCGAAAACGGTTTGCACCCCATCACCACTATTGCCTCTGAGCCATCTGATTCCGATGCTGCTCATTGGTTCAAAGTCGAGGAGCGCAATGGCGTTCATTGGACTGAGCGTGGGTTAGAGCATTTCAAAATCACTATTTAGTGACCAGATCAGGGTGCAACGCTTGAGTGCAAATTTCATTTGTCATCATTGAATTCTCTTGAAAACGCTGAAGACTCATGGCGCGCAACTATCAAAAATCATAGGCCAGAACTGTCTGCCGGACTGAGGGGCTTCTAGTTTGCATCATTCTCTTTTGGATTTGATTAATTGACTCAATCAAACTGTACGGCAATAATTTAATATGACTTAGCATTTGGGTAACTAATCGAGATGAACAAAAAGAGAGACGTCGCCATCGTTGCTTATGGCGAAACAAAAATAGAGTTTAGGGGGGGTAAATCCGCCTACGATCTCGCCTCCGAGGTCTTCGCGCAGATTTTGGAAAAGACCGGACTTGTGCCCGGGGATATCGACGGGCTGGCCGTATCCGAGACGATGAGCGAGACGCACAACCCTTTCTATTCGGTCTACATGGCCGAGATGTTGGGAATCACGCCGCGATGGAATCAGGTCACGGGGCTGGGCGGTTGCTCGGCCATTGCGAATGTGGCGCGCGCAGCGTCTGCCATCCGCGAAGGATATTGCGAAACTGTGCTCGTGCTGGCCGCTGACGCGCAGTCCTCCATGCGGGGCACGGCAGAGCAGGGCGCACAGCGCCATGAATTTCAGTACCCGACGGGGCTCAAGGGGCCGGTAGGCGTCTTCGGTCTGATGACGCAGCGCTATCGGCATCTCTACGATTTGAAGGACGAGGCACTCGCCAAGCTGGCAGTGACGCAGCGCAACCACGCATTGCTGAATGAAAATGCCTGCGAGAAGCTGCGCAAGCCGATCACCGAGGCCGATTACTTGACCTCGAAATATGTGTCCGATCCGTTGCGGATGTTAGACAGCGTGATGGTGTGCGACGGCGCCAATGGGGTGCTGGTGACCAGCGCAAAAAATGCCAAGCGGCTAAATCTCAAGAAAGCCATCTATCCGACGGCCTACTCCGAGATCACCAGTTACAAGTCATTCGATTTCACAGCCGAGATCATCGATACCGGCTTCTCCGTGGTGGGGCCCGAAGCGTTGCGCAAGGCCGGCATGGGTGTGAAGGATGTCCGCATGCTGCAGGCCTACGACGACTTCCTTATTGCCCTCATGCTGGTGATGGAGCAGGTCGGCTTCTGCGGTCCTGGCGAAGCGTCCGAATACATCCTCTCGCATGACTTCTCCTTCGCGGGCGACCTGCCGCTGAACACCGGCGGTGGGCAGATCTCGGCTGGCCAGGCCGGACTCGCAGGAGGGGGGACGAACTTCGTGGAAGCGGTGCGCCAGATGTTCGAAGAGGGCGGCGCGCGCCAGATTCCTAATCCCGTCAATGCCATGGTGACGGGCATCGGCATGATCCCCTACGGCCGCAACTGGGGTGTCTCCAACGTCCTGATTCTCGAGCAATGAACACCCCATCTACTCCTGTCAAGAAAACACCGCGCCCAGTGCCGAAGGCCAATGTCTACATGGACACCTCGCCCTTCTGGGAGGCCGCGCAGCAGCGCCGGCTCGTGATCCAGCGTTGCCCGAAAACGGGGCGCTTCCAGTTTTTCCCCCGACCGGGCAGCGTGTTCTCCGGGCGTCGCGACACCGTGTGGACTGAGGTCAGTGGCAATGGCACGCTTTATTCGTGGACGGTGACGCGCTCGGCATGGCCGGGCCATGAAGACCGCACGCCATACATCTGCGCTTATGTGGAATTGCCCGAGGGTGTTCGCATCCTGTGCAACCTGTTCAACACCGATGGCGTTGAACTGAGCATCGGCATGCCCGTCAAGCTCTACTGGGAAGCGCTGGATAACGGAACACTGTACCCTGCGTTCCAGCCCGCATGAAGTTTGGTGCGTACCTGGCTTCGCATGCGCAGCGCACGCCTGACAAGGAGGCTGTTGTCTGTGGCGAAACTCGCTGGAGCTTCGCAGAACTGGAATCGCGCACGAATGTCCTTGCAGCCGCACTGCAGGCCGCCGGACTGGAAGTCGGCGATAGGGTCGCCTTGGTGCTGCCCTCAAACGAGATGTTCGTGGAAGCTTTCCTCGCCGTCGTGAAGGCAGGAGGCCTTGCAGTCACCATCAACACACGCCTGGCCGAGCCGGAGGTTCGCTACATCTTGGATGATTGCATGCCACGCTTCGTTTTCGTTGCGAAGGAGTCGATCGACAAGGTCGCCTCCGCGGCTGTGGTGCGCTTCGGTGTCGATTGCCTGCCGCTTGGCGGCTTCACGCGTGAATCGTTGCTCATGGGCGCGCCGACCTTGCCGAAGCCGCTGGCTGCTGATGTCGATGAATGCATGATCTGCTACACATCGGGAACCACCGGATTCCCCAAGGGCGCCGTGCTCACCCAGTCGAACTACGTGCTGACCAACGGGTTCTTCAACGCGGTGCAATTAGGAATGACGCGGGACGAGCGCCAGCTGGTGATGGTCTCGATGGCTCACCGGGCGGGCTTTGCGCGCTTGGCGAACATGATCCTGCACGGCTCCACGCTGGTGATCGTTTCGAAGTTCGATGCTGAGGAGGTCGCGGAACTGATTTCGCGCGAGCGCATATCCGTCATGGGTATCGTGCCAACGGTCGGGCGCATGTTGCTGGACAGCATCGAGCGTGGGCCCGAGCGATTTGCGTCTCTGCGGATCATGACCGTCACCGGCGAGGCCTTTCCCGTGGAAGTGCAGCGCCGGTTGAGCGCCGCGCTCCCTGCGCTGCGTATGTACTCGTTTTTCGGCCAGACCGAAGCCGGAGTGATCACGCTGCTGGAGCCGCACGAACTGGAGACGCATCCGTCTTCTGTGGGGCGCGTCAATCCTGGCGTGGAGGTGCGCGTTGTCGGCGCCGATGGACAGAAGGTGCCGGCGGGTGAGGTTGGCGAGATTCAGGTGCGCAGCGGCGAGCCCGGACGCTTCCTCACGATGAAGCGCTATTTCAATCGGGTGGAGGCCACCGCCGAGGTCTTCGACGGTGCCTGGTTGCGTACCGGTGATCTGGGCCGCTTTGACAAAGACCATTACCTCTATCTTGTGGACCGCAAGAAAGACATGGTTCTCAGCGGCGGCTACAACGTCTACAGCAAGGAAGTCGAACTGGTTCTGCGCGGTTTTGCTGGTGTGGAGGACGCAGCTGTCTTCGGTGTGCCCGATGTGGTCTACGGCGAGGCTGTGGTGGCTGTGATCGAAGCCAAGGAGCCATCGGCCTTCAATCTCGACGCATTGATGGCCTATTGCAAGACCCAGATGGCAGGTTACAAGAAGCCCAAATATGTCTACGTGCTGGCCGAACTGCCGCGCAATTCAAACGGCAAGGTACTGAAGACAGAGCTGCGCGAGCTATACAGCACGGGTTGAGCCGCCAGTCGCCCCCCTTTTCAATTTACAACAAAGGAGACTTTCCATGAAATTGAAGTATCTGGTGCTTGCCTGCGCTTTTCTTGCCACCTCCTCGCTGTCGAACGCGCAAACTTCAGCTACGGACTATCCCAACAAGTCGGTTCGCCTGATCGCGCCGTTCCCGCCCGGCGGCGCAGCCGATGGCGTTGCACGTCAAGTCGCGACCCGCCTTTCGCAGCTGTGGGGCCAGTCGGTGATCGTTGACAACCGCCCCGGCGCCGGCGGCATGATCGGCGCCGAAGCCGCTGCGCGGTCCGTGGGCGACCCGTACATCCTGTTCCTTGGCTCTGTCGGGGTGATGACGGTCAACCAGCACATCTATAAAGAAGTGCGCTATGACGCCGTGAAGGACTTCACGCCTCTGTCGACGCTGGTCAAGATGCCAAGCTTTCTGGTGGTCAACTCCACGGTGCCGGCCAACAACGTCAAGGAATTCATCGCGTATGCGATGGCCAATCCGGGCAAACTGAAATACGGGTCGGCAGGCAATGGCACCTCCGAGCACACCAACGCGGTGATGCTCGGAAAGATGGCGGGAATCGACATCGTGCATGTGCCCTACAAAGGCATTGCGCCGGCCTTGACGGATTTGCTGGGTGGGCATATCAATTTTCTCGTCGAGCAAGGTGTGGCCATCCTGCCCGTCATCAAATCGAACAAGGTCAAGGCATTGGCCGTGACCACGGCCATGCGCTCGCCCGC
Source organism: Comamonadaceae bacterium (assembly GCA_947378785.1). GTDB lineage: Bacteria > Pseudomonadota > Gammaproteobacteria > Burkholderiales > Burkholderiaceae_C > Polaromonas. The sequence goes on along the minus strand of CANCLK010000022.1, from coordinate 37,113 downwards.
GTTGCCCAACGTCCCGACGCTAAACGAGAGCGGTGTGCCCGGCTTCGATGCATCTGCTTGGTATGCGCTTTATGCGCCGGCAGGTATTCCCGAGGCGATTCAGAAAAAGATCAGCCAGAATCTCGGCACTGTGATGAACACGCCTGAAGTCAAGGCATACTTTAACGAAATCTCTGCCGAGGTGGCCACCAGCACGCCGGCAGAGTTGGCCGCGTTCCAAGATTATGAGATCAAGCGTTGGGCGGAGATCGTGAAAAGCGCCAACATCAAGACCGATTGACGCTCTTGCCTCCAGCCCTGTGAAGGGCTGGTTTCATGCCACATCCAGACGGACTCTCTACCTTGCACACCATCCTTGTCGAACTTCACCGGCCGCTGAGCCATAACCACCATTGATCCATCGTCCGGAGATCGCCATGTCGTCAACCTCCCCCGCCCCGGGCGTAGATGCCCAGTACCAGACCTCGCTAGAGAGCGGAACCTTTGTCATTCAGCACTGCCAGCGCTGTGGACGCTATGTTTTCCAGCCGCGCCAGCATTGCCCACACTGCGACAGCATCGCCCTAGTGTGGCACCGGCCATCGGGGCTGGGAACGGTCTACTCCGCAACCGCGGTGCGGCTCAAGGGTAACGCGCCCTACAACGTCAGTCTGGTCGATCTCGACGAGGGAGTGCGCATGATGAGTCGCGTCGAAGGTATTTCCTGCGATGCGGTACGCATAGGCATGCGCGTACGCGCGTCAGTGAGCGGCGTCGGTGCCGATGCGTTGGTGGTATTTCATCCTATTGGAGACAGCGCATGAGCACGCTCGCCCACAAACTCGCTGGTTCTGTGGCCATCGTCGGCGTCGGTACGGCGGGCTGCGGCCATGCGGCAGGCCATACCGATCTGGAGATCCTGTCCCAAGCCGCGTACGCTGCAGTGCACGATGCCGGTCTGCAAATGCGCGACATCGACGGGCTGGCGACGGCCAACCTGAGTTCGGCCATGTGGCCGCTCAATGTCGTCGAATACCTAGGGATTCGGCCGTCCTTTGTCGAGGGCACGAACATCGGTGGCTCCGCCTTTATCTCGCACATTCTGCCGGCGGCGCATGCGCTGACCAGCGGCCAATGCGATGCGGTACTCGTCTGCTATGGCAGCACACAGCGCAGTTCGACCATGGCACGCCGGGAGAAAGGTGCGGCACGCAGCTTGCTGGATCCCTCGCCTTATGAGGCGCCCTACAAACCGTTCAATCCTGCCTCGGGCTACGCCATGATGGCCGCGCGTCACATGCACCAGTACGGCACGACGCGACGCCAGCTGGCCGAAGTCGCGGTTGCGGCGCGCGGTTGGGCACAGCTGAATCCTGAAGCTTTTGCGCGTGCACCATTGACGATAGAGCAGGTGCTGGAGGCACCAGTGATCTTTGATCCATTCAGCGCACTCGACTGCTGCTTGGTCACGGACGGTGCAGCCGCCTTCGTGATGGTGCGTGCGGATCGTGCGAAAGACCTGGCGCAGCGGCCGGTCGAAGTGCTGTCATGCGCCACCGCGACCTGGCATCGCCAGGTTTCGGGGATGAACGACCTGACGGTGACGCCCGCCGTCGAGTCCGGCGCCAAGGCCTTCGAGGCCGCAGGGCTGAGGCCATCCGACATCGATGTGGTCCAGCTCTACGACGCCTTCACCATCAACACCATCCTGTTCCTAGAAGACCTGGGTTTCTGCGCCAAGGGCGAGGGCGGAAGCTTCGTCGAAGACGGTGCCATCGCCCCCGGAGGCCGGCTACCCACGAACACCAACGGCGGAGGGCTGTCGTGTGTGCACCCGAACATGTATGGCGCGTTTGCCGTGGTCGAGGCTGTACGTCAGTTGCGTGGCCAGTGCGGCGAGCGCCAAGTCGCCGGCGCCCGCAGGGCACTGGTGCATGGCAACGGCGGCATCCCGGCCGCCAGCCAAGCTACGGCGATTCTCTCGGTGGCCGGCTGACTACCCACCCTTGGGCGCTGTTCAGGACAAGGACGCCAACTTCGGCCATCCGCTCGGGAGTGAACCGCTCAGCAGGGCCTGATAGCGCGCGACGAGTTCGTGAAGTTCGTCGGTAGCGAGATTGATCAGTGGGCCGAGATCATCAAGGTGAATTCAATCAAGGCGGATTGATGGCCCACCTTGGCCGACCGGGCGGCCGTTCCAAATAGAGGTTACTTTGTCGTCTTATAAATGTCACTCGTTTTGGCCAAATGAGCGACATCCAGTGCTGCCTTAATGAACGCGTTGCTTATCCAGCCGCCGCATTGTCACGGCTTGGCGGGACAGACCGGAGGCGTCTTCACGTCTACATTAACCTGCTCAGACTGGTTTGCAAACGATAAGGCGTTGCATGTCCCTGCTGAATGTAAGCATCGCGGCGACCAGCGACGCAAACCTAGGTAGTTGTCAGGCCGGACATCCATCCACGGGTGGGCGCGTGTGGTCGACGCGGAAAGGCCAGTCAAGTCAGGAGAAAATTGATGAGTATTGAAGCAATCAGTGATGCCTTGGTGTACCAAAGCGGGTTCGGAAACCAGTTTGAGACGGAGGCTGTCAAGGGTGCATTGCCTCATGGTCGCAATTCGCCGCAGAGGCATCCGCTGGGTCTTTATACCGAGCTTCTCTCAGGCACCGCATTCACTGCGCCGCGTGCAAATAACCGCCGGACCTGGCTTTACCGCATCCGTCCGTCGGCCATGCTCAAGCCTTTCAGCCGCATCAACAATCGGCATTGGGTGAGTGGCCCGTTCAACGAGGTCGAGGTACCTGCAAACCGCCTGCGCTGGAGCCCGCTGCCCCAACCAACTGAGTCGACAGATTTCATTGACGGCATCTTCACGATGGCCGGCAACGGCAGCCCTGAATCGCAGACCGGCGTTGCGATCCACATTTACAGCGCCAACACGTCCATGAAGGACCGCTATTTGATGAATGCGGATGGGGATATGTTCCTAGTTCCGCAAGAAGGAAGGCTCACGCTGCACACGGAAATGGGCAAGCTGACAGTCGGCCCGCTGGAAATTGCGGTGGTGCCGCGCGGCGTTCGCTTCCGAGTCGAACTCTCGGACGATTTCGCAAGAGGTTACCTATGTGAGAACTACGGCGCTGCCTTCGTCCTTCCGGAGCTCGGGCCCATCGGCTCCAACGGCCTGGCCAACCAGCGTGACTTCATGACACCGGTTGCCTGTTACGAAGACGTGAAGGGTCCTGTGAGCGTCGTCAACAAATTTATGGGCAATCTTTGGAGTTCCACGCAGGATCATTCTCCACTTGACGTGGTCGCGTGGCACGGGAACTACGTGCCTTATAAGTACGACCTGCGACGCTTCATGGCCATCGGCACGGTCACCTACGACCACCCGGACCCCTCCATCAATACGGTGCTGACTTCAAACTCCGAAGTGGCCGGCACCGCCAACTGCGACTTCGCAATATTCCCACCGCGTTGGCTGGTCGCTGAAGATACATTCCGCCCACCGTGGTTCCACCGGAATGTGATGAGCGAAATGCTCTGCCTGGTTGAAGGCATCTATGACGCGAAGGCCGAGGGCTTCTTGCCAGGTGGCATAAGCCTTCACAACGCACTGATGCCTCACGGGCCGGACAACGCATCCTACGAAAAGGGCGAGGCCGCCGAGCTGGAGCCGCAGCGCCTCCGCGAGACGATGGCAGTACTTTTTGAAAGCCGGTACGTCTTCAAGCCAACAGCGCAGGCTCTGGCACTGCCTAGCCTGCAGAAGAACTACGACAACGTCTGGAGCGGCTTCAAGGGTAACTTCAGCGCTGGCCAGCATGCGTGAGCGGACACCCTCTTCGTGACACAAATTCCTCTACAGATTTCGAATACCCCCCCGGCACCCTAGGGAAAACGCCTAATCCGCAACAAACGTAAGCCCCAGATAATTTAAAAAATTGAGAGTAGGAGCGGACTTTTTGGACACTCTTTTTGTTACTCGGGCCAAGCAGTGCAATGCGTCACTGTCAGGACTGTCCAAAGTTGTGGACGGTATCGGCAGCCAGAGTTTTTGGCCCAATCTCATTCGCTATCTTGACGAAGAGGTTGGCGGCGAGCATTGCGTCGTTTGGAATCTGTCGAATGAGCGTATGAACCAAGTCGGCGCTGCCAGTTGGAATGGTTCTGACCAGTCGCATCGCCGCCTCGTCCAGTACACAAACCCCAACTTCTGGCGCCGCGACCCGGGCTTGGCGATCGCGCGCAAAGAAGCATCCGAGGGCGCGTCGATCATCGTGCGGATGGATCCGCGAAACATCGCTGACAGGCTGATCCGGGAGACCCTGTACGGCGAAGACCGAATCGCTGAACGCATCATGGTGTGCCGCCCGCGGCCGGATACCACGTTCGGGTTGAGCATCGTGCGTGGCGAAGATCGGGGGCCCTTCTCAGAGACCCAGCTTGACACGTTCGCGATGGCCGCCGAGACCTTGCTATCGATCATCCGCAAGCATGCGCAGATCAGTGGCGGACGTCCCAAAGATAACCCTGTATCAGAGGCAAGGCTGCCCGAGATTGAAGATGCCTTCCAAAACGGCACGCCACCCATGCCGCGGCGGGAGGCCCAAGTTTGTGCGCGGATGTTGTGCGGCCATTCATTGCCGAACATCGCGCGCGAACTGGGCGTCAGCCCTGAAACCATCGAAACCTACCGCAAGCGTTCCTACGTCCGACTCAAGATCGCGAACAAGCAAGAACTTCTGCTCAAGTACCTAGGTTATTGCTGAGCACAGGTTCAAGCCCCTTAGACGCTCGTTACCTCAAACCTGCTTCAAGGCAGCAAGAGCACTGAGCCGGCAAGCTTGCCACTTTCAGCCAGTCGATGTGCATCGGCTGTGCGTTCAAGCGGGAAGGTCGCGGCGATCGCGATGTCCAAGGCGCCGGATTTCACAAGTCCAAAAAGCTCATCGCAGGCGCTGCGCAGGGTTGCGGGAGTGGCCGCATGCCACCCGAAGCCTGGCCGGAAGAGGCCGAAGCAGCCCTTCTGTGCAAGCATCATCACGTTGACGGGATCGACGGGACCTGAAGCATTGCCGTAGTTCACCATCGTGGCGAACGGCCGCATGCAATCGAACGAAGGAAGGAACGTGTCTTTGCCGACACCGTCCAGCACAGCAGCCACGCCTTCGGGAACGATGCGCCGCACAGCGGGCACAAAATCTTCTTCGCGGTACAGGATGGTGTGGTCACAGCCGCGCCTAGCTGCCAGTAGCGCCTTTTCTGGACTACCGACCGTCCCAATAACAACTGCGCCCAGATGTTTGTACCACTGGGCCAAAATGTTGCCCACACCCGATGCGGCCGCGTGGATTAGAACAGGGTCGCCGCGCTGCGGCATGAAACAGCGGTTCACGATCACTGAAGCTGTCAGTCCCTTCAAGAGCATCGCAGCGGCTTGCTGGTCCGTAATCCATTCAGGAAGTTTTACCAAGTGGGAAGAGGGCACATTCCTGCGCTCTGCATAGGCTCCCGTATTGTCAAAGAACATGCCACCGACGCCAGCATATCCAACCCGGTCGCCAGGTTGGAAATCGGTGACTTTCGAACCAACCGATTCAACAACGCCGGCCGCCTCATTGCCCAACACAACAGGAAAACTCGGGCCGCCACCAAGATAAAAGCCGCCCTTGCGGACGTTGATGTCCGAGTAATTCAGGCCAATGGCCGTATGGCGCACGCGAACCTCATGGGGGGCCGGTGCGGGCAGCTTGAGTTCGATCAGTTCCAGAACTTCGGGGCCGCCGTGGCGGTAAATACCGATTGCCTTGCTGTGCGTCATAGATGTCGCGGAAAGTGTGGTCATGCTGTTGTGATCTTTGAAAGAGCCTGGTTATTCCAAACTGATGCCGGCCTTGTTGCCAAGTGCGGTCCACTTGGCAACCTCCTTCTCAAGGAAAGTTTTCATGCTCGTAGGATCCATCACGAATGGTTCGCTGCCGAACTTGCGATTCTGCTCTCCAAACTTTTCGGACGACACGGCTAGTCGCAGGGCGCTTGCGAGTTGTGTCACTTGTGCGGCTGGCGTCGCGGCGGGAACTGCCAAGCCAATCCATGAAGTCACGTCAAAGCCGGGCACTGTTTCAGCCAGCGCTGGAACGTTGGGAAGCGAAGGCCAGCGTCTTGGTGAGGTAACCGCCAGAGCGCGGAGCCGACCCGACTGAATGTGTGAGTTGGCTGCGGCCAGGCTCTCTGAAGCCGCGTTGAGTTGGCCTCCCAAAAGGTCATTGAGCGGGCCGGCGGCGTTGGGATAGGGAACGTGCAGGAGCTGCACGTTCACCATGGAGCCGATCAACTCTCCGACCATGTGCTGGGAAGTGCCGATACCGATCGTTCCATAACTGAACTTTCCCGGCTCTTTGCGCGCTTCGCGGATCAGGTCGTCCATGGTCTTTAGGGGGCTGTCATTACGAACAAGCACGACGAAGGGGAACTGCGACACCATGCCGATCGGTGCGAAGTCACGCGTAATCTTATAAGGCAGCTTGCGGTTCAGGGCATTCTGTACGCTAATGCCCGCGTTGAGCATGCCGAGTGTCCGGCCATCGGCAGCAGCCTGGGCGGCGGCGACCATCGCAATGGTCTGACCAGCCCCGGGCTTGGGCTCGACGATGATGGACTGCCCGAGCTGTTCGCTCAAAAGCGGGGACAACATCCGCGCAACGAGGTCGGCATTTCCGCCAGAAGCTCCGCCATGGATGATGCGAATCACCTTGTCGCTGCTCGGCTGCGCAGACGCGGAATATGACAAGGCGCTCATGACCAGGACCGCCAGCGTTTTCTTGAGAAAATTCATGGTGTTTATCCTTGTCGTTGCATTGGACTGGATGGCCCCCGCCCCGCTTCTGCGGGAAAGGATTGTTTCAGCTTCTCGAGTTTCTGGCGGATAGGACCGAAGACAGACCGGCCCTGATGATCGAAGAATTCAAGATAGACTCCATCGCCAAAACGCAGGTAGCCGGTCGCCGGCGCGCCTTCGGTTAATTGTTCGCGCGCCCTCTGTTCAGCTATGCAACCGCTGCCATTACGGCGGTCTTTGTTGGCCAACGTACCCGCTGCCAGCATGGAGCCTGCGACGAGGGTGCGCGTCTTGGCGGCGTGTTGGATGAGGTCGCAATAGTCAAAGGCAACGTCCTGCGCAGGATCGAGCTCGCCCAGGCGCTCACCCCGGACCTCAATGCGATACCGTCCCCCGGTGAACATCCGCCCGTTCCAGAGTGCGCCGAGTTCATCTGGTGTCACAACGAAGGGCCCCATCGAACTCTCGGGTTTGCTTTGCAGAAAGCCGAAACCTCGCGCCAGCTCAGGCGCTACCAGTTCACGTAACGAAACATCGTTCAGCATGCCTAGCAGTTTGATGTGCTCGCCTGCTGCATCGCGTTGGGTTCCTTGCGGAACATCCCCGGTAATCGCGACGATCTCGGCTTCTAGGTCAACGCCATAGGCCTCATCCTCCGCCAGTTTGATTGGATCGCACCAACTCATCACCGGGCTGCCGACCGCTTGGAGCATGAGTGGCTGGTCCAGGAAGTCTGCAGGCAGCGTGGCGCCTCGTGCCCGTCGGATGATCGAAATGTGTTCCGGATAGCAGGCCGCATCGTAGTAAGCGAAGGCGCGCGGCAGGGGCGCGGCCAGGGCATCGATACTCAGCGGGAAAGCTCTCGAGCAATCGTCATGCTCGACACGCGTGGCAAGCTCGCGAAGCTTCTGCTCGGCGGTTGACCAAGAGTCAAGCGCTGCTTGCAAAGTGGGGGCGATCTTTTCCGCACGAACCGCATGGGTCTTTGCGCGATTAACGACGATCAGCGTGCCGTCTGGGCCGCCTTCGCGCAGAGTAGCCAAAATCATTTCCAGCTCCCTTCCGACGGCTTCACGCAAAACCTGACGGTGTTGGCGGATGCGCGTGACGCAACGCCATGCAGCTTCGTGATGAACATGTCAACCTTTAGTAGTTCAATGACCATCCGGTTAATTTACGTCGTAAAGACTTCAGCGTCTGTCCCGGGATAACGGGACAACGGGACAACATTCTTATAGAGATAGAAACTGAAAACATCACCATCGCCGGGAGCATCTTTGCGCAAATGCCAAGCTTTCTTTATGGTTGAGTGAGGATTAAATTTTCACAATCTACCCAGACAGACGCATGAACTTCAGTCAATCCATCACCACGTGTCTAGGCAAGTACGCCACTTTTTCTGGACGCGCATCGCGCTCTGAGTTCTGGTGGTTTGAATTGTTTCAGTTATTGCTGCTCTACCCATTCGGTATGTTCATAGACTTCCTACTCGGAACCTCGGAACAAGGTCTGTACGTCAATTTCTTGAGCTTGGGAATAGCGCTGCCTGCTTTCGCTGTGTCTGCGCGTCGCTTGCACGACATCGGTAAAAGTGGCTGGTGGAATTGGATCGTTCTGACCGGCATCGGTCTACTCTTGCTGATTTACTGGTGGGCTCAACCCAGCTTAAAAGACCGCAACCCGAACGAAATAACCGCGGATTGATGGCGTCTATGGGAGCGGTTTAAATACCTAGATTGAGAGTATGAATAATATAGTGCTGATGGTTTGTTTTTGCTTCATGGCCATCGTCGTGTCTTTTATCAGTTTGGCGCAGATACTGATTGGAATGATGGAGAGCAAGTTCAACATATGGGTCATCATGACCTTCGCTGCGTCATCATTCATTGCAATGGCTCTAAAAAGGGCCATACCCACATCTAAAACACATGTGGGTTGCCCTGATTGCAAAGAAGTGATTGTTAAAAATGCGCGGGTTTGCAAATTTTGTGGCTGCAAATTGATCCCCTCTAAAGATTGATTTCACCGATCTATTTTTCTGATAATTTCATAGATCTCTAGGTGCTTTTTGACGTCTGTTGTTTTCGTTACGGAGGGAAACCTCAAGCAGTCAAGACCTAAGATACGCGGACACATCAACAACGTTGGGTTCCTATGAACGAAAAAATATCGCAGCTGATGGCCAAAATGGCGACGCTCGAGGACGAGCTTCTTACCGCCATTCATGAGCAAGAAAGCAAAATGTTTTTTGAAATCAACGGCAAGCGCGTGGAGTTTGAAAGCTCGGTCAGGGCCGCGCACAAGAAGCTTAAAACCAATTTTTTTCGGTGGCTCGTGACGAACCGACCGCAGAACCTGATCACGGGGCCTGTCATCTACGCCATGATCGTTCCGCTGATGCTGCTGGACGTGTGCGTAAGTTTTTACCAGTGGGTCTGCTTCCCCGTCTACGGGGTGACCAAAGTCAAACGCGCCGACTACATCGTGTTCGACAGGCACCAGCTGCACTACCTCAACTTCATCGAAAAATTCCACTGCACTTACTGCGAATACGGCAATGGGCTCATGGGCTACATGGCAGAAATTCTGGCGCGCACCGAAGAGTATTTTTGCCCCATCAAGCACGCGCACAAAGTCTTGGGAACCCACGCGCGCTATCGGCGTTTTCTGAACTATGGCGACGCGGCCGACTACGCCGGCAAGTTGGAGGCCTACCGAGTTGGCCTCGGTAAAAAAACGCCAACCTGACAACACCTGTTTAGCGCAATGACAGTAGCGAGCAGCTTCTCATCACGTCACCGTGCGATCCCTCATTGACAGCGGTTGTCCTTAGCTGATACTGCTTCGATGCATCAAAAACAGCCCCAACACTCCCTTTTTTCTAGACGTTCTCTCCTCAAACACGGCGCTGCCGCCAGTGCTTTACCGTTTTTTAACGCTGTAGCCCAGTCGCACGGGGGCACCCCGATCTTGGGGGAGACCATGCGCGTGCTGAGCGAGCACATGGCCCAAGCGGCGGTCAGTCCCTTGCCGGCAGAGGTGGTGGAGCATGCCAAGCAGCACATTTTGGACACGCTGGCGGCCATCGTTTCAGGCGGTCAGTTAGAACCAGGTCAAGCTGCGTACCGCTACCTACAGCAACACGTTGGCACGGGTAAGTGCTCGGTGATAGGGAGCAAGCGCACGGCTGGTCCCATCGATGCGGCGCTGGCCCATGGGGTCATGGCGCATGCGGATGAAACCGACGACTCGCACGGGCGCTCGCGCTCGCACCCCGGTTGTGCCATCGTTCCTGCGGCCTGGGCTTGCGGGGAATACTTCAACGCCAGCGGTGCGCAGTTCATCCGCTCTGTGGTGTTGGGCTACGACATTGGTACACGGGTGTTGATGGCCATGGGCGGACCCACTTTCAGCTACACCAGCCACAAAAGTTCACACAGCATTGCGGGTGTGTTTGGAGCTGCCGCAACGGCCGGCAGTCTGGCGGGTTTGAATGCCGAGCAAATGCGCTGGATGCTGGACTACACGGCGCAGCAGTCCTCCGGCATTGCCTCGTGGGGCAGGGATGTGGACCACATCGAAAAAGCCTTTGTGTTTGGCGGCATGCCGGCACGCAGTGGGGTGACATCGGCACTGCTGGTGAAAACGGGCTGGAACGGTATTCAAGATGTGTTTTCGGGGGCGGACAATTTCTTTGAGGCGTATGCGCCCACCGCCAAAACAGAGTTGTTGATAGACGGGCTAGGCAAGCGCCACGAGGTGACGCTCACCGACATCAAGAAGTGGACGGTGGGGTCGCCCATCCAAGGTCCGCTGGATGCGCTTGAGTTGATTCAGGCTAAAAAATCGTTCACCGCAGATGACGTGGCAGAAGTCGTCGTTAGGCTGGAGCCGTCCGTGGCCAAGGTGGTGGACAACCGCGACATGCCCGATATTTGCTTGCAGCACATGATGGCTGTGATGCTGATGGACCGCACCGCGTCCTTCAAGGCGGCGCATGACAAAGCGCGCATGCGTGAGCCGGCCACCTTGGCGCAACGCAGCAAGGTGGTCTTGGTCAAAGACGAAGCCCTGACAGCGCTGCTGCCCGTGCGAGTGGCCATCGTGGAAGTGACCCTCAAAGACGGCACGCGTTTGTCGCAAAAGGTGGAGGCGGTGAGAGGCACCCCCCGCAACCCGATGACGCGGCAAGAGGTGATCGACAAGGCCACCGATTTGATGAACCCCGTGCTGGGAAAAGTTAAAACCAAGCAGCTGATTCGGACCACCTTTGAGTTGGAAGCGCTGCCACGGGTTCAGTCTTTGCGCGCCTTGCTACAGGTTTGACATCCACACTGGTCTGAATAGGAGCACCTATGAAATCGTTTTCTCATCATTTGTTCATCGCGGTGTTGGCTACGCCGTTACTGGCTTTGGCTGCGCCCGATGCGGCCGTCATGTCCATGGTGCAAAAAGAAAAAGCGCCTTACCTTGAGACGCTGAAATCTTTGGTGTCGATTGAGTCGGGCAGTGGGGATCGCGAAGGGCTCGACAAAATATCTAGTTTGATTGCAGACAAGTTGAAAGACTTGGGTGGCCAGGTGGCGTTCATCGAACCCGGTGCAGACCTTTACAAAATGTTTGACACACCTGCCAAGCCTGGCCGAATGGTGCATGCGCAATTTGTCGGCACAGGCACCAAAAAAATTCTGCTGATCGCCCACATGGACACGGTGTATTTACGCGGAATGCTGGCCGCGCAACCGTTCCGGGTGGATGGCAACCGTGCCTATGGCCTGGCCGTTTCTGACGACAAGCAAGGCATCGCCATGATTTTGCACACGCTGGCGGTGTTGAAGGCGAACAACTTCAAAGACTATGGTTTGGTGACGGTGCTGATCAACGGCGACGAAGAAATCAGCTCGCCAGCATCTCGGACGATGTTGAGCAAGCTAGGTGCGGAGCATGACGTGACCTTTTCTTGTGAAGCGTCGCTTGCTGCGTCCGATCGTATTTCCCTTGTGACGGCGGGCATTGGTGCGGTGACATTGAGCGTGACGGGAAGGGCATCGCACGCAGGAGGCGCGCCCGAGCAAGGTCGCAATGCGCTGTATGAGCTGTCGCATCAAATTTTGCAGATGCGAGATCTTTCTGACCCGTCGTCGGGTGTGAAGTTCAATTGGACGATTGCGCAAGCGGGCACTAACCGCAACGTGATTCCGGCCAAAGCCTCGGCCGCTGCGGATGTCCGCGTGCTAAGCGTCGCTGACTTCGATGGGATTGAGCCCAAGGTGGCCTCGCGTATCACCAACAAGCTCATTCCCGACACCAAGGTGGAGTTCAACTTTGAACGCCGCAGACCGCCACTGCAAGCCAGCCCAGCCGCAATGGTCGTGGCCAATTACGCGAAGAAGCTTTATTTAGACGACTTAGGTTTGGAACTCTCGTTCAGCACGCAAGCTGAAGGTGGCGGTACAGACGCAGCTTTTGCCGCACTCAAAACTCAGAACGCCGTCTTAGAGCGCTTCGGTGCACGTGGCTTTGGCGCGCACTCCAATGACGCTGAGTACATCTTGATCGATTCGATTGAGCCGCGTATGTATTTGCTGACCAAGATGATCATGCAGATAGCAAAAGGGAAATAGCCCTGAATTTAGACTTGGTAGATTTTAAAAAAGCAAAAAGCCCTTATAAATCAATGACTTATAAGGGCTTAAATACTCTGGCGGAAGAGGCGGGAACAGCGGAAGAGGAAATTATCCACAGCCCTAAAACCCTTGAAACCCGCACCAGCACTAGCTTTCAACCTACCTGCCTAATTTCAGAGCTTTCTCTTGTGGGAAGCTCATTGGTGCTGATTGTGGGAAGGTTTTGATCTGTTGGCAAGCTGTATTTTTCAAAAGGTGCTTGATGTGGGGCAGGGCAGTGGGGCAGTTCGGCTCCGTACATCACATCCACATCGCTGACCTGAACAGCAGGAACATCAACCAGCAACGCTCAGAGCTGCCAGCAGGTACTTCCGCCTCATCCCAAAGTAGACAGCGAGGAACACGGCCAGCAGGGAGGGCATTGTTAGGGCTGGTGGTGGCTAACTGGCTACCTAGAAGCAGAACTGGATTCCATGCATGAAGCTAACAGCTGGGTTCTCTGCCACCCGTGCAAAGCAAATCCCTACTGAAAGAAGCCACCCACCCACAACAGCCAGCAGCAGAAGTAGGAAAGAAGCTACGCAGACAACACCAGCCCACCAACTGAATCCCATCAATGAACCCCGATATCTTTTTCCTTCATGAAGTTCTGATAGCTAAGAAGCATCCGAATATCACAGAGAGAATAAATTATGAAAACTAATCCAACCAGAATGGCTGCCTGTATTCCTCCAAAGTAATAGACTAGTCCGACAATTACTGAAGAACCTACTTTTTCAAAACTAATCTTTCGCTGAGAAATCTTATACTGCTCGGCGGCTTCCTTGTCATAGATCATTTTAAGTCTCTTTCTGGAGATTGGTGATTTTTAATCTTGACTAACGCTGTGTTTTTAGGAGCTTTGAAATGGGAGCATCTAACTTCAGCCTCTGCTGAATATCAGATACATCAACAATGCAGCAACAACCCACCAGCCTGCACCTGAAGGTAATTTAGATACATAGTTCGTCAGTGATTGCTCCACACTCCTGAGCTGGGCTTGCAAGGCCGTCAGAGCTTCCCCTGTAGGGTCTGGCACTGGTTCCTGATCATCCCAATCGGCCACTTCAGAGAACCACTCTGGGTGCAGTTTTTTGAAGTGTTTTTCTGCACCCCTGTACATATTCGGAATATCCATTAGCGAGCTTGGGTCTGGGCACGCCCAGGAAAGCGTTCTAAGTAAGTCCCTTACGTGATCTACTTTCCAAATATTTTTGTTGTACATGGCAGCACATACAAACTCAGTACCATCACGATCAAAGAACTTTCTAAGGTCTGAAGCAACTTTTGGATCAGGTTTGAATATTCGGTAATACCCCATTCGCAATGCAGGGTCTTCGCTATTCATTAGCTCATCTTCTTTGAGTAGTTTAGCTAATGTAGTTCTAATCTGAAAGAACGGCCCACGACTGTACCAACTGTCACCCTCTTTAAAATCTTCAGGAATGTCCCAGCGCTTGATTGTGGCAAGTGGGTCTGTAAATCCTACTGGGACAATACAGCTGCTCAGGAGTCCATCTAGTGCATATGCCCATTCCTTGGTGACAGGCACAGTATTTGCCAAGTTCCAAGCTGCCTCAAATGTATTGTGATATTCCCATTCAGCATATCCATCCATAAACGTGTCATCGTATTCAGCATTTAACCTTGGATGTTTTGTGCAGGCGGTAACTATCTTAAGAAACCTATCATGAGTAATACCCTTAAGTTTATGCTCTCGGTTAAATAGGGTGGTAAATAATCCACCAATTAAGTGGGTATTGCTGAAAAAGGCTTTTAGTTCCTCATCAGATGCGGAATTCCAAAAGTCGTCTCCTTTTACTTGGACAGAGCCTTTGGGATTTGCCAAAGCAGCCAATCGCGTTCCTACATCACCTCTATTGAAAACTCTTTTAAGTACGCTGGTTGTATATCCGTAAAGGGCCAGCGATAAGTCAATCAAAGGTTCATTTCTTCGATATAAGCAATACTCAAGAATTGTTCTGTTTTCAGGAGTATTAAACCAATCCGAATGTAATATTAACTCCAGCTCTGTATGGTTATCTTTCATCCAACTATATACGCCGTCTGGCGTTAGCTTCATCAGTAATGAAATATTAATTCTTTCACTGAAATTTGCTTTCTTGGCTTGATAATAATTGTTCATACGATACCCATCACTTAATCCCTTGGAAACCTACTCTTACCCAGCGGTAAACCACGATAGCCAGCCATGCAAAGAGCCAGCCAAATAGAGGCGGCATTAAAGAGGCTACAGCTATATTCACAATGCTATTTGAATCTAGGCGCAGGTTTTCTATAAGCCTGTTATCGGCAGATTGACGGCATTCAGTCATCACCAACGAACTACTGCAGTCCTCACGCTCCCACTGCGCCATGCGGAACGCGCTATCAACCTGTCCATTGCGCTCATGTATGGCTGCACCAAGCACCCAAAGGATCGACAGGATTACACCGATACGTTGCCAGCCGTTTAGCTTTCTCATCTTGTTGAGTCCTTGTAGGTGCGCCAGTGGTTGGCTTGAAGGTGAGCTTGTTGTTACCTAGGACTATAGCCAAATTTGTTACAAAAATGCGTTGGGGTATCTGATAAGCCCAGACTCGCTTTTACCCCCGTAGCCACTTCGTCGTTCACACGTAGCGCATCACAACACACCACGCTGTGGCAAAAAGATGCACCCAGAGTGCAGCACCAGCCAGCCTAAAAAACAGCAGCTCATAGCACCCGCTGCACAGCAAGGCACATCGTTATTTTGTAGATCAGGGAGTGGGTCAGTCGGCGGCTATCTTGTGGCTCATCTAAGGGGCAGCTGTGGCCCTGTTAATTGAGTGAGTAAATGGGACTGTCTCAGAGGAGAGATGGCTCTATTTGCAGCTGAGATAAGTACGATATCACAGCCTGTAAATTGGGGTTTTAAAAGCTGGTGTTGTGGCTCTGAACTGGTCACAGTCAGGGCTTCTTCCATCAACCTTCAAGGCACTAAATGTCCATGATCTCCAAGCTCAATTTCACCATTGCTTCAGTGCTTGATTCAATCGCTATCCATGCTCACAAGGTGCTGCCAATCCAAGGCGCATGGGTGGGCTATACCCCTGGCAAACCATTCATTGCAGAGACTTGGATTGAAGGCAGCAGCCGTCTATTCCAGCTTGGGGGATTTGAGGCTTGTGTAGACCTTTAAGTACTACTAGGCTACACGGGTAACCCTGAGCTGCTACAGAGGCTCTAAGAGGCCTTGTAGGGCTTCCTGTGGCGTCTGGTAGAGCTTATAGGGCAGCAGTTGACACCGGCAGCAGTAACACACGCTGAACAGCTGACACACCACACCCAGCAGCCTTGGCTATCTTGACCATTCCCATTCCTTCTGAGCGTAGCTGTCTGATGTGCTGTTCTGTAGCAGCTGTGATCCTTGGTCTGCCAGTGGTGAACTTCTCACCTTTGGACTCAGCAGCAGCACGGGCACGGCCAAGACCAGCCTTAACCCTCTCTTTAATCATCTCCCTTTCAAACTCAGCAAAGACACCCATCATCTGAAACATGGCTCTTCCTGCTGGGGTCGTCGTGTTGATGGCTTGCTGATGTAGGTACAGGTCAATACCTGTCGAATGCAGCTCCTTCAGCAGCCCTACAAGGTCAATTAGAGACCGTCCTAGACGATCCACAGACCAAGCTGCCACCACATCGAACTCTTTACGGGCTACTCCCTTAAGCAGTGCATCCAGCTGTGGCCGTCCTTCTCTGCCCTTGGCACCGCTGATCCCATGATCCACAAACTCAGCCACCACAAGCCAGCCAAGGCGGTCAGCTGCTTCCCTCAGCTCTATCAGCTGGTTCTCTGTTGTCTGTCCTCCAGTTGATACACGGGCATACAGCGCAGCTTTGAGTGGCTTAGTGGTCTTGGTCATTGGATTCATTGCCTTCGTAGGTGAGGTTTCAATGATGCCTGATATCCATACTGAAAGCAACTGTTATCGGTATGAGTTAAATCAGGTGAACTTTCAGAGGGGAGGTAGGGCTGATTTAGGGACAGGGTTTCGGTATGGGTAGGACGCCTCAGAACTGGGCAGCTGTGAATGCTACTTATTTAATAGCAAGCTATCCAGCAGCAGCAGCAGAACCTAAGCCTGATATTGGCTCTAAACCCTGATCTTCGCCCCCAATGCCTTTTGTATTGGGTCACCTTGGTCAGTCAGTGGTGGTCCCACAAGAGGCTAAAGGCCACTGATTTAGGTCTAGACCCCTATCTACGCCCTAGACACCTATTCAAGGCTGTCACCTCATCTCCCTTTTTTCAATCCTGAACGTTTTGCTTAAGCAGCAGCACGGCTGTCAGAACCCCTTCATGGATCAATCCCAATGGCACTAACAAAACGAAAGCGTACCCAGTCAAAGGCTGGCAGCAAGACCTACCTTTTACAAGGCACCTTCAGCAGCAATAACGCAAAGCTTGATTTCAGGTCTCACCTGTTCCTGAGCTGGATGGACAGATGGACAGCCTGTAACGGTGGTCTGAAGTCCCCTGACAGTGGGCTGATCCGTAGAGCCTTGATTCTGTATTCCAAACATATCGCAGCTCTTCCACCTAGTGACGCTGCATTTGAACTACGGCTCATCAAACAGGCCAATGGATTGATCGGACATCTTCCCCATGAACAGGAAGTAGCTGAGCAACGGCTGGCCTCCTGTGTGACAGCTGATGGATCACTGCTTCCCTTTGAACTGGTCTTCCACGGTCAAGAACAGCTTGATAGAGCAGCCAGGCTAATCCAGCACCTAGAGCAGGTTGAAGCCAACCACAAGCCAATCAAGTCACGACTAAAGAAACCAGCAACAACAACACAACCCAACGATGAACCACAAACACAACCTAACCCCTGAGCCACCAACCACGGGTAAAGCAACGGCTGTCCAGCTGGGACACCTTTGGTCTCTGTGCCTCCGTTTGCTGGTCTCCAAGCTTGGATCACCAAAGGTCTCAGCTGAGCTGCTCATGGTTAGCCGTACCTTTTTGAAAGACAACGGCTATGTACCGACAAGGCTCCACGGCAGAGCCACACAGAAGCTGCTAGCTGAGCTGGATAGCTTGTATCGAATCAACCTGATAGCAGGACTAAAGAACGGTATCCCAAGCATCGGACTTCTGTCTGAAGCACGGATGTACCGCCAACAGCTGGAAGAGCACATGGCATTGGATGTTGGCTTCAAACAGATGCAGTCCATACCAATCAAAACACCTTTTATGTAGGAAATCACTATGACAAATTCAACCCATCTATCAGCTGAAGAATTCCATGATGCAGTCCTGAAGCTGCCCTTGTTTCAGCCACGGCCAAAATGAACAAGCCAAAGATTTATGACAACACCCCAGTGCGGAGCTTCCTTCAGGGCTATGACAGCTCTAGTGAGCTTTGCAGTGAGCTGCCCCGTGTGGATGACATCTTTACTGGTGCTCTGTCTTTGAAGACTTCAGGCAATACAGCAACAAGGACACTTTCAAGGAAGACCCTATTTCGGGTTCTACAAAGCTGCTCAGCTGTAGACATTGACACGGTCAACAAGGCAACAGGAGGACGCTACGCCTACAGCACGGTAGCCGACTATGCAGCTCTGGCCCGTGTCATCTCTAAGGCTCTGCTGCGGCTGATCCCACTGCTTCCAAAGCAACACAGCAGGTTCTCAGTGAGTCAGGCCAAGCGTGAGCTGGATGCACCTTACACAGCTGAACTCAGGAAGCTGGGTTTAGTGTGATTTCTAATTTCTAACCTAAGAAAGCAGCTGGTTCCTTTTGGTTGATTTCTAATTTCTAACCTAATAGAGCCACAGGTTACTTTTGGTTGATTTCTAATTTGCAACTTATAGAAGGAAGCCTGAAGTTCATTGTCGCGCTATATAGCAAGGCTACAGGATGTCTTAAAGGTGAACTCAAGTGAACCTGCTGATCTACCTCTGCTTCAAACCAGAGGGGCAGCAGCTGACCTTGAGGCGCTACGCTTTGGATGACATTCTGGGGTAGGTAATTACTTCATAGTCAGAACCAAAACAAGGATGAACCTTCAATGTTAGCTATTGCTTCAAAGCCAATAGGTAGCTTGAAAGCACACCTAGGTAAACCTGTAAGGGAATGACTCTGATTAGTCAGACCTTACCCAAGCTATGCATGGCTTGAAGCTGCACAGATAGAAATCTATGTTCATAGGTGCTATCTGACTGCTTCAAGTGAAGCCTCTAGGCACCAATAACGCTGCTTCAGCCAGCCAAAACCTCCCAGCCAGTTACCGTTAAAAACTTTGGCGCTGTAGCTGACACAGCTGCCACCACAACCCCCTCTGGTTTCACCAGCTGGCACCCCTCGTTAACCCTGTAGCTCTCTTGTAGCTATCTAGTCGTTCCCGTGTCGTTTTCTCTAGTTGCTTCAGCAGAGCCACCAACAGCAGCAACAGCAGCTACGACATCAACACCACCAACACCACCAATAACAACAACCCATATGACCAATCCAACCACCACCACCATTCAACATCACAGGTTTCATCCCATTGGCCCCGTGGCTATTGCAGTCTCCCAGAACATTCTGAAGCCCTGCAAGGCCCACGGATGCAATGAGTCCCGATCAGGTCTCAGCCTGTATTGCAGCTCCCACACATCAATCTTTAAACGATACGGTCATCCCAATGGCCGATCAATCCCACCCAAGGATTACCGTTCATATCGCGCTGAGGTTTCAGACATCTTTGATGCAAACACAGCACACCCAGGCTATGTTTCAGCCTTGGACTACCTAACCAAGTACATGGCTAGGGCAGCTTCTGATTCCGATGATAGAGATGGGCCGTTCAGAGGTTCGGTTGAGATAAACCGTCTAGCGTCCTTTGGTATCACCCCAAGGGACATCTTGTTAGAGCTGTGTTCCTTCTGGACATACCTTCACGATCACCCACGGGCCTTACCTGACCTCCGTGCTGAAGACTGGGGATTGTCTAGAGCTGTAATGTCGTTGGCTCCACGGCTCCGTCGATACACATCGGGTCGGCTTGCATTGGGTGGCTATTCCCCTAAGCCTAAGTTCAGTAGCTTGGATGGGATCGGATCACATATGCGGTCTGTCCTGTCTATGTTCTTTGTCAATGTCGCAATGTCGGTGACAACAAAGGAACAACGGGCACTGGTGACCCTACAGGCTCTCAAGGCTCCACTGGCTTCACCTACCGCTGTCTACCTCGCACAGGCTGCGGCAGCAACAGCAGCAACAGCCATTGCCATAGCTGCAACACCCATCCCCCATTCAGGACGTTAATTTTGTCAAAGCTATCAAACAAACACAGGATCGACTTGCAGCGTTTCCTAGATAAATCACCGGATCACCAAGCTGCCT
Organism: Comamonadaceae bacterium; assembly: GCA_947378785.1. Lineage (GTDB taxonomy): Bacteria > Pseudomonadota > Gammaproteobacteria > Burkholderiales > Burkholderiaceae_C > Polaromonas. The sequence continues at coordinate 17,249 of CANCLK010000022.1, read as the reverse complement.
TAGCTGCTGGCCTTGATTCATACCCAGCATTGCCTCGTTGCTACGGTGGCTTCGAGGGCCATCACCGTAAGACGGCCACTGGTCGCTGCATTGAATGTGCCAAAGCCTCACACCTGAAGGACAAGGCCAACCAGAAGGCCAAGGTACAGGCACGGCTTGATTACGCGGCACAGATAGCAGCGCAGGTTGCAGCGAAACGGGCGCTGACCAAGTAGCTCAACACACACATCACCCACCCCCATCAATCACTTACTTCATTTTTAGAAACACACCACCACTATGTCAAACAACAACAATATGAACGTCACCAGCAACGGATCAATGACCCGCATGACTATCGGAGCTGTTGAGCAGCCACAGTCCCTCACAGCACCAGCTGAGTACCAGCCTAATCGAGTTGCATCTGGCGTAACCAAGCTAACCATAGGCAGCGAAGGGAACAACCTAGAGCAATCTGGTGTGACCCGTCATCAGACCTATAACCAACGTAGCTCTAACTCGGTAATGGGGACTCTTGAACGTGTAAACGGCAAGGACACCGTAGAACTCATTCCAGGTAATGCAGCATCACGAACAGGCATCCAGCAAGCCTTCAAGGATGGACTGATTACACCAATAGGCAATGGTCAGTGGGCTAATGCTTCAGAGGGACGCGGCTACCAGCCAACACAACAGCAACAGAGTCAACAAGCTACTACAGGTTCAGCCACTGGTGACAGCAACGACCAACCACAAGGTGACCCAGGTGCTGGAATCTTTAACCCAGCTGAGGATGCTGAATGGGCTGAGTGGATTGAACCTTTACCCCAGTTTGCATTTGATGGTGCAGCTGCTGGCGTGACTGCTGCGGTATTGGCGGGAGATGAAGGCTTTGAGCGAGCTGCTGCACAGTTGGCTGAGCAAGCTGGAATTGAACCTGAGCTTGCAAACGAATATGTCCAAGCTGGTTATGACATGCACGAGCGTTTGGTTGCAAAAGAAGCCGCAGCAATGGGAGTGACCGATAAGGCTGGGTTCTATTCTTGGTTGCGTGAGAGTAAAGCTCAAGCCCTACACCGAGCAGTGCAGAGCCTGAGTGCTTCACGGGACATACAGCCTTGGCGTGTTCTCGCATTAGAGTACACACGATTCACCAGTGAGCAAGCTACAAAGCTTCGTCCTCGTTGATTGTGTTGTTCTGCCATGAAAACAAACACCAACACCAACACCAGCATCACTCAGGCTCTCACTGAGGCAGCTCAAGTGGCCTATGTAGTAACAGCCTTGGCAACAGCAGCGGCTGTGCTTGGGTTCCTCAGTTGATGACAGCCACAGAGGGCCGTTATCGCAGACTGTCAACCGTAGCAAACCTCACGTTCCCTTCAGTTGAACCACAGACCTTTAGCGGCCTTGAAGTTCATCTGGCTGGGGCAGCATTGGGTGACGCTGTTGACCTCACAGAGCCTTACCAGAGACCCGCAGGGATCACCTTCTTTGCCTATGTCTCTGCTGACGATACCGTGCGTGTCTGCGCCAAGAATATGACAGGTGATATGACCATCACAGTTCCTAATTCGCAGTTCGGGATAGCAATCAACCCGCTGTAGTTTTAGTTGTCCTCGCTGTGGCTTCTTTGGGTAACCCTTGGGCAAAACACTGGTCTGAAGCAACCGCTACAGCTTGGACATCTTTCTTGAGCATCTTGGGCTTCAAAAACCTAGGGTGTTCTTTAAAGGTTAGACAGCTCCCCCGCCTCCATACCAAACTCTTTGGCCTTCTTATTCAAGTACCTCTGAGCTGTCTCCTTCTCTTGTCCCTCACCAAGCTCAGCCATAGCAACCAACTTGTTGATCCGTTTAGCCTGTGGGGCAACTTGTTCAATCGACGCTGTGAGGCGTGAGGGTGGGGTCAGGGTGAGGCCTGGGGTTGGTGGGAGGTCTGATTGGGACTCGTTGTGGGCCATGCGGATATTGGCTGGGTGGCTGATTTCGTTATCCAGTGACTGGAGGACGGACCAGTTATTTGCCAGCCACATTGCATCGGCGCGGGTTGTTTGCTTGATGTCATCAAAGCCACACTCAACCAGCCACTTACCAAACGCCTGATTGCTTGGATTCATTGCCCGACCTATAAGAAGGGCATCCCCTACCCCTCTCCAAGCTTGCCTTTGGTTAGCTGCTGACTTCTTGATGTAAGACCAATCTCGTTGACCACGGATGACTGTGGCGTCTTGGAGGTTGATTACGTAGCCGTGCTTGGCTAAGTCTTGAAAAGGGTAGGCCAGAATTGATGAAAAATGAACTCTTCCCTAGCCCCATCGCTTTGCTTGGCATTGAAGTTTTTTATTATTTCAATGCAAATGGAACGCTGCCTGTCATAGTCTTTGTTTTTATTGGCTAGCAGAAGCCTTGCAATTCTAGAATCTCCCTCAATGGTTATTCTTTCATCGTCTTTCAAGTGCGATACCAAAGAGTCCATGTGCTCAATAAAATCTTTAATCAATGCTGGATCAATTTCAACAATGTCCATATAGGCCCATTGAAATTTGAATAGCTTGGCAAGCTGTTTGCAGTGAGAGTAGGCTACTTCAAGCTTGAGTTTTGTATGGCTATTTTGTGCTGTTTCCTCAAGGTATGCAGCGATTTCATCAGTAGTTTTCCCCTGCTGAAACATCGAATTGCAGCGGTCTAGATGCAATGTATAGAGTTCATCAGCTTGTGCGTAGCTTGCCCCTCTCAATATCAAAGCCTCCATGAGGTTTGACTTGAAGTTCTTGAAGCTTCTCCACTGTGATATGAAAAAGTAGGCTACTCCTGAGACGAAAATTACGGTTATGACAGATAGCATGAATCTCTTTTGTAGTTCTTTAAAACGCTGCTGTTGCTCAAGGCTTCCACTGTGGCACCGTGTAGACCCTTGGCAAGCTCAGCCCATCATAGGCAATGCTTGCAGCTGTACCAACTAGGTCAGCTGGTTTGACCCTAGCGTAAGTACCGGCCCCCATGCCTTCCGGCTTGTGGCCTAGGTATCTATCAATGTAGAGCTGACCTTCACGCACACGCTGTAGCTTGCTCTCTATCGTGTTTCTAAAGCCGTGAAAAGTGTTTGCAGCTCCAAAGCCATGCGATATCTTCAAGATTGAAAACCACTTTGAAACAGCACCACCAGCACCGTTATCCTCAGACACAGTGAGGGCAGGGTAGAGCCTGTGTGACCCCAATGCACCCATAGCATCCCTGTAGTCCAGTAGCCCCAGCCGTATCAGCTCTGGATGGATTGGAATGTTTCGTTTACTAGGCTCATTCTTCAATGATTGGATCGTGCTGTCAGTCACAGCGATCCTGAAGCACTGTATGCCGTCAATGACCTGCAAGTCATCCACCAGCAGCTGAGCCAATTCAGACACTCTAGCTCCTGTATATGCACCTATGACAGGCACCCAATAGGCAGCATCCATACCTGCATTTTTCGACTTTGGAAGTCTGTAACTTTGGAAGATTGGATCACTGAAAAGCTTCACAGCTTGGGTATCTGTCCATTCCTCTCTGATCGTGGCTGCATTGGCAGTGATACCAAGTCCAGCCCAAGGATTCACAATGATCCGTTGGTAGTTATCTACTTCAAAGTTTAAAAGTATGTTGATCCAAACCATGTTGACACTGGCTACGTTCAGGGTCAGGTCAGAGGCTAACAGCAGCTTTCTATACTCAGCACCCTTGGCCCTCGTTAGCTTTCCTAGGCTCGGGTTGTTCATCAAGGCTTCAAACCTCTGCACAGCCAGGGCAGCAGCTCCCGCAGTCTTCTTATTCCTGTCTGGCTCATGATCCCGCCACAGCTGGTAAACATCGGTCAGCTTCAAGTTATCAGCTGTTTTCTTGCTGGGGTCAGTAACAGCCTTACCTTTGGCTTCCAGAAGGCTAGGCAGCAGCTCCTTCTTTTCTGGGGTATCAACTGGTTCACCTTTGACCCTCTGCTTGACCTGTTGCACTGCCTTGCCATAGACAGCCGCCCAACGATAGACCATCAACCGTAATTCATCCTTGTCAGTGGGAGCTATCAGGCCATGTGCTGCAAGGTCTGCTTTGAATCTTTGGTACAGCTGGCCCTGCTTGCCACCTGAGAGGGCGCTGGTGACCTCTTCATCAATATCGTGCAGAGCACCTGACCAAGATTCACCGGCAGCTGTATCGGCCCCTGCTGACCTCACAAGCTCATCCTTCAGAAGCAGCTCCCTAGCACCAGCTGAGGCTATGTGTTCAGCCTCTGCCATTGTGGGTGACCTTCTGGGCAGTGCTGGGGCAGCTGGGCCTGTTGGCTCAATACCCAGTTCATTCAGCAAGGTGAGGAAGAGGGCGCTGTAATGTGCTGATAGCTCACGGGCTTTGATAGCAGCCTGTGGGTGACTGAGTCTGCCTAGGGGTTCTGTAATCTCTTTTTTGCCGATTGCAGCAATGAGATTGGCTGGGACTCTGAGCCTGAAATAGTAGGAGTTGTTCTTCTGAACTAAGCCTTGAACTTTCTTTGCCACGATGATGTTTGCCATTCTTCATTCTCTCCCAAATAACTACCCGTGTGGGAAGCTGTGTGGGAAGGTTTCAGGGGAGGCAAGTGGGAAGAAAGCTATGACTGGGGCGGGTTACCAGCTCCTGAGAGGAGAAATAACCCGCCGGTCAATTTTTGGCGGAAGAGGCGGGATTCGAACCCGCGGTGGGTATAACCCCACGTACGCTTTCCAGGCGTATGACTTAAACCGCTCATCCACCCTTCCGCGAAGCCTCACATTCTAGCAGTGGAACAGCTCCTGCGGATGTATGTTGACGGGCTCGAACCCAATTATTGAAGCTCGCCTTTGAAGGCGTGGCTTTCAAGGGCTTCTAGGCTCACCACCTTGAGTGCATAGGCATGCGTGCATTCCAAGATGACGGTCGGCGCAACGCCGGCGGCCAAGGCTTCTTTCCAGCGGTTCACGCAGAGGCACCAACGGTCGCCGGCTTTGAGGCCGGCGAAGCGCCATTGCGGCTTAGGCGTGACCAAGTCGTTGCCACGTGCGACTGAAAAATCCAAAAAGGCTTGCGTCATTCGGGCACAGACGAGGTGTGAACCGGCGTCTGTTTCATCTGTCTCGCAACAACCATCGCGGAAATAGCCGGTCAAAGGATCGTAAGAGCAGGGCACCAGCGGTGTACCCAATACGTTCAGGGTTGTCATGGTGTTAGGGTGCGACCTTGTTGACTTGCAGCATGGTCATGGCGGAGGTGATGAGGCTGGACACTTCGGTCATGTTGCTCGGCACGATCAGCGTGGTTTTGGCTTGGCTGGCGACTTTCGCGTAGGCTTCGACAGCCTTTTCAGCGACCTTGAGTTGCACCGCCATTTCGCCACCCGGCTGGCGGATGGCTGCAGCCACGCGCTCAATGGCTTGGGCCGTTGCATCAGCCACCGCGGTGATGGCACCGGCTTCGCCTTGGGCATTGTTGATGGCGGCGAGCTTTGCGCCTTCGGAGCGGGCAATGAAGGCCTCGCGCTCACCGGTGGCGATGTTGATTTGCTCTTGGCGACGACCTTCCGATGCTGCGATCAATGCACGCTTTTCGCGCTCAGCAGTGATTTGCGACTGCATGGCCAGCAAGATTTCTTTCGGCGGCGTCAAGTCCTTGATCTCGTAGCGCAGAACCTTCACGCCCCAGTTCAAGGCGGCTTCGTCAATGGCGGCGACCACTTGTGCATTGATGATGTTGCGCTCTTCAAAAGTCTTGTCGAGCTCAAGCTTGCCGATCACGCTGCGAAGCGAGGTCTGTGCCAGTTGCGTGACAGCCATGATGTAGTTCGACGAACCGTAGCTGGCACGGACCGGATCAGTCACCTGAAAGTACAAAATGCCGTCGACTTGCAACTGGGTGTTGTCGCGTGTGATGCAGATCTGGCTGGGCACATCCAGCGGAATTTCTTTCAGGCTGTGTTTGTAGGCCACGCGGTCAATGAAGGGCACCAGAAAGTTCAGCCCAGGGGTGAGCGCTATTTGAAATTTACCGAGCCGTTCCACAACCCAAGAGTTTTGCTGTGGCACCACTTTGATGGATCGGGTGACGAAGATCAGGGCGATGGCCAAGATGACAATTGCAAGTTCCATGGAGTCTTTCAGTGTGTTCTGTGTGTTAACGAAAAGGTTTTGTCTGATACCGAAATGGCATCTAAGTTCAACATCTCTCTGGTTTAGGGTAGCTTTTCGACGCGCAACCGTGTCCCGATGATCTCGGCCACCCGATGCGCGCCGATGGCCGCTGCTTCACCGGGACGACGAATCACCGTCCAATTGGCGCCGCGGTATTTGACGTTGGCTGTGCCGTCAGGGTTCCAGCCGCTGACCATCACGGTTTCGCCAATGTCAAGGTTGAAGCCTTGGTCGCCTTCTTGGGGGTGCGCAGCTTGTCGGTGTTTTTTGACGAAGTACCAGATCACCACCGCACCAGCGCCAGTGACTGCGGCCACTAGCAATTGGACGATGACGTCGGCTCCTGCATGGGCGGCCAAGGCGGCGGCAGCCATCGCAGCGCTGATCATCAGCAGGAAAAAAGTGCCGGTGAGCAGTTCCGCGACCACCGCAACGCCCGCGAGTAGCCACCAAAGGGTTGCTTCTGTCATGGCTCATCTCCTGTTTAGTTGGGTCTTATTTTGAAGCAAAAGAGAAGATGGTCATAAGGGCAGGGTATTAATTTCGTACACTTTGCGGTTTTACCCCTCACTGCCAGTTCCCGATCAGGTCCTTAACCCCGCGCACACCATGAAATTTCGCTTCCCCATCGTCATCATTGATGAAGACTTCCGCTCTGAAAATACTTCCGGTCTGGGGATTCGCGCACTGGCGCAAGCCATTGAAACCGAAGGCTTTGAAGTTTTGGGTGTCACGAGTTACGGTGACTTGTCACAGTTTGCACAGCAGCAAAGCCGGGCCAGCGCTTTCATTTTGTCGATCGACGACGAAGAGTTCACACCCGGTCCGGATCTCGATCCAGCGGTGCTCAATTTGCGTCATTTCATCGCTGAAGTGCGCCGCAAGAATTTGGATGTGCCGATTTATGTGTATGGCGAGACCAAAACCTCGCGTCATATTCCGAACGACATCTTGCGTGAACTGCACGGCTTCATTCACATGTTTGAGGACACGCCTGAGTTTGTGGCGCGTCACATTATTCGCGAAGCCAAGAGCTATTTAGAAGGTGTGCAACCGCCGTTCTTCAAGGCTTTGCTCGACTATGCCGAAGACGGTTCTTATTCGTGGCATTGCCCAGGTCACTCTGGTGGCGTGGCGTTTTTGAAAAGCCCGGTGGGCCAGATGTTCCACCAGTTTTTCGGTGAAAACATGTTGCGTGCCGACGTTTGCAATGCGGTGGAAGAGCTCGGTCAGTTGCTCGACCATGACGGTGCCATCGGCGCCAGCGAACGCAATGCGGCGCGTATTTTCAACGCGGATCACTGCTTCTTTGTCACCAACGGCACATCCACCAGCAACAAGATTGTTTGGCACCACACGGTGGCGCCTGGCGACGTGGTCGTGGTCGACCGCAACTGCCACAAGTCGATCTTGCACGCCATCATCATGACCGGCGCGATCCCGGTGTTTTTGAAGCCAACGCGAAATCACTTCGGCATCATCGGTCCAATTCCGCAAAGCGAGTTTGAGCCCGATGCGATTCGCGCCAAGGTGGCGGCTAATCCGCTGCTCAAGGGGGTTGACGCCAGCAAGGTCAAGCCGCGTGTGTTGACGCTGACACAGTCGACCTATGACGGCGTGCTGTACAACACCGAGACCATCAAGGGCATGTTGGATGGCTTCATTGACAACCTGCATTTCGACGAGGCTTGGTTGCCGCATGCGGCTTTCCATCCGTTCTACGGCACCTACCACGCCATGGGCAAAAACCGTCCACGTCCAAAGGATGCGGTGGTGTATTCAACCCAGTCGATTCACAAGTTGTTGGCCGGCATCAGTCAAGCCAGCCATGTCTTGGTGCAGGACTCTCAAAACACCAAGCTCGACAGGCACCTCTTCAATGAGGCGTACCTGATGCACACATCGACCTCGCCGCAGTACAGCATCATTGCCAGCTGCGACGTGGCTGCGGCCATGATGGAACCCCCGGGCGGCACGGCTCTGGTTGAAGAAAGCATTGCTGAAGCGCTGGACTTCCGCCGCGCCATGCGCAAGATTGACGAAGAGTACGGAGACGACTGGTGGTTCAAGGTATGGGGCCCCGACAAACTGGTCGATGAAGGGATTGGCGAGGCCAAGGACTGGATCATCAAGGGCGAGTCACGCAGCGCCAAGACAGCTAAAAACGGTGCCAACAACTGGCACGGCTTTGGCCAGATGGCGACCGGGTTCAACATGTTGGACCCGATCAAGTCGACCATCGTCACCCCTGGCATGGACCTGAATGGCAAGTTCGCCAAGACCGGTATTCCGGCCAGCATCGTGACCAAGTTTTTGGCCGAGCATGGCGTGATCGTTGAAAAAACGGGTCTTTACAGCTTCTTCATCATGTTCACCATCGGCATCACCAAAGGCCGCTGGAACACGCTGCTGACGGCCTTGCAACAGTTCAAGGACGACTACGACAAGAACCAGCCCATGTGGCGCGTCTTGCCTGAGTTTTGCCAGAAGTACCCCAAGTACGAGCGCATGGGCCTGTCTGATTTGTGCCAACACATTCATGCCCAGTACGCCAAGTACGACATTGCGCGTTTGACGACAGAGGTTTACCTGAGCGATCTGACGCCGGCCATGAAGCCGAGTGACGCGTATGCGCACATTGCGCACCGCACCACTGAGCGTGTGGAGATTGATCACCTTGAGGGCCGCATCACGGTCGGCTTGGTGACGCCTTACCCACCGGGTATTCCTTTGCTAATTCCGGGTGAAGTGTTCAACAAAAAAATTGTGGATTACCTGAAGTTTGCGCGTGAGTTCAACGGCCAGTGCCCGGGCTTTGAAACCGATATTCACGGCTTGGTCGAGCAAGAAGATGCCAAAGGCAAGAAGCGGTATTACGCAGACTGCGTGAAGCTCTGATTTAGCGGACTGGGGTGTCGGCTTCTACGTCGCTCCGAATGCGCATGAAGCTGGCAAAACGGGGAATGCCGCTGTTGTTGAAACCTCTGAATCGGTAGGTCACTGTTGCGCCTATGGGCGGTGGCGCTAGCCGTTCTGCATCGCTCAGTCCGGTGCCGATTTTGAAGCGGATGGGCTTGTCACCATTCAGTGCCGGCATCTCGACCAGCAAAGCCCCCAACGCACCGGCATATTTGCCTTTTCCCGGCAGGTGTCCCACCACCCGCGCTTCGGCGTCCTCATGGGTTTTTACCTTCAGCAAGTCATCCGTACGGGCGCCTGAGTAAAGGGATGCGCCACGGTGCAGCATCAGGCCTTCGCCTTTTGCCTTCACATGCTGGGTCAGCAGTTGGCTCAGCGCTTGATGGCTGGCCACCTTCCATTGCGGCACGGCCTGCACCCAAGACTGGTGAATTTGTTGAACGATGCTGTTGAGCGCTGGAATGCGTTCCGTGAATGTGCCGCCATGGGCCGGCAAGTCAAACACCATGAAGCGAATGCTTCGCCAATCGTTGTCATTTGGTGATTGTTTGCGCACGGTGGAAACCGCCTGCTGGAACTGACCTCGGCCTGCCCAGAGTTCACCGTCCATGGGCACAGCCGGCCAACCTGCGGTAAACCACACGGGTGCAAAGATGGGCTCGCCCCCGCGCGTGAGGAGTTTTTGGCCATCCCAGTAGCCGCGCATGCCATCGTACTTTTCGCTGACCCAATAGTCCTTCAGGTCAATGCCAGGGTGATACACCTTGGCCAGCATCAACGGCGGATTGTTGTCCGCCGCAGACACAGGCAAGGCCGGTGCCAGAAGCACACACAGTCCCAGCAGCCACGGTAGCAGCCGGGTCAACGACATGCTTAACTGTCTCGGCTCACGCCCGCCGTGTGGCTAAAGCCGCCGTCCACATAGGTGATCTCAGCGGTCACGCCGCCAGCCAGATCCGACAGCAAGAAAGCGGCCACATTACCGACGTCTTCGATGGTCACGTTGCGACGCAGTGGTGAGGCCGCAGCCACCATGCCCAGCAGTTTGCCGAAGTCCTTGATGCCGCTGGCGGCGAGGGTTTTGATCGGTCCGGCGCTGATGCCGTTGACGCGCATGCCTTTGGGGCCGAGCGATTCGGCGAGGTAACGCACGCTGGCTTCCAGGCTGGCCTTGGCCAGACCCATGGTGTTGTAGTTGGGGACGGTGCGCAATGAGCCGAGGTAAGTCAGGGTCAGCAGCGCGGATTTGTTGTTGAGGTAGGGCAGGGCAGCCTTGGCCATGGCCGGAAAGCTGTAGGCGCTGATGTCGTGGGCAATCTTGAAGCCCTCGCGTGACAGACCTTCCAAGAAGTCACCGGCAATGGCTTCACGCGGGGCAAAACCAATGCTGTGAACAAAGCCGTCAAAGGTCGGCCAAGTCGTCGACAAATCAGTGAACAGGCGCTCGATCTGTGCGTCATCGCCGACGTCGCAGTCAAAGATCAGGCTGGAGCCAAAGTCGGCTGCAAATTCGGTGATGCGGTCTTTGAAGCGCTCGCCCACATAGCTGAAGGCCAGCTCAGCACCTTGTGCATGGCAAGCCTTGGCGATGCCGTAAGCGATCGATCGGTTCGACAGCACGCCAGTGATCAGCAGTTTTTTGCCAGTCAGAAATCCCATGTTCTTATTCCTCTAAAGGTTTGTGAGCCGTCACCGTTCGCCAAGAACGGGATGAATACTTAAGGCAGAATTGTCGCATGCGGTTTCTGCGTTTTTTTGTTGTATTTCTATCGGCTGTGGCGGCTCTTGGCGTCAGTGCGCCAGCGTGGTCTGGCTATGGCTATGCGCTCTGGGGTGACCTCAAATACCCCGCTGGGTTCAGCCATTTTGAATACGTCAACCCGACTGCGCCCAAGGGCGGCGAGTTGCGCTTGGTGAGCAATCTGCGCACCTCTACCTTTGACAAATACAACCCCTTCACCATCAAGGGTAGTGCGCCAGCGTATTTAGCCGACCTGATGTTTGACTCCTTGCTGGTCGGCGCGCTAGACGAAACTGCGGCCGGTTACGGCCTGCTGGCCGAAGACGTGACGGTGGCGGCTGATGGTTTGAGCGCGACCTTCACGCTGCGCCCTGAAGCCCGATTTCACAATGGTGAGCCGGTCCTGGCTGCCGACGTAAAGCACAGTTTTGACGTGCTCTTGGGCCCTTACACCTCGCCAGCTTACAAGACCCTGCTGGAGGACGTGGCCGGTTTGGACGTGCTGAGCGAACGCCGCCTGCGTTACCGCTTCAAAAAACCCAACCGGGAACTGCCCCTGACGGTGGGAGGCTTGCCTGTTTTCAGTCGCAGTTGGGGCATGGAGGGCGGCCAGCCAAAACGCTTTGACGCGGTCGTGATGGACATTCCTATTGGCAGCGGCCCCTACAAAATCGGGCCGGTGCGTTTTGGCAAAGACATCACGTACGTGCGCGACCCGAGCTACTGGGCCAAAGACCTCAACGTGCGACGCGGCATGGTGAACTTTGATCGCATCACCGTCAAAATATACAAAGACAACACGGCCAAACTGGAAGCACTGAAGGCCGGTGAATTTGACCTCATGCGCTTCTTTTCCGCGGGCGACTGGGCGCGTCGCGTCAACGGCAAGCGCTTTGACTCTGGCGAGTTGGTGAAGGGGGAATTCAAACACCGTTTGCCGTCGGGTTTTCAGAGCTACGTTGTCAATGTACGGCGTGACAAATTCAAGGACGTCAGGGTTCGTGAAGCCCTGGGTCTGGCGATTGATTACGAGTGGATGAACCGGCAGATGTTCTACAGCGCTTACCAGCGCGTGGTCGGCCTGTTTGGCAACACCGATTGCCAAGCCAGCGATCTGCCCAGCCCACAAGAGTTGGCCATTTTGACGCCGTGGCGTCAGCAGCTTCCAGCCACTGCATTCGGCCCCATGTTCGCGCCACCGCGCACCGATGGCGAGAGCAGTCTGCGGGCTAACCTGCGCCGTGCCCGCGACTTGTTGGCCGAAGCCGGCTGGAACATTCAAGGCGGCGTGCTGCGCAACAGCAGCGGTGAAGCCATGGTGATCGAATACCTCGACAGCAACGAAGGCGGCGCACGTGTGGTGGCACCTTGGGCGCGTAACCTCGAAAAACTCGGTGTTCAGCTGAACTACCGAGCCGTCGATTTCGCTCTTTACCAGCAGCGCCTGAGCAAGTTTGAGTTCGACATTATTTCGCTGGCCTATGGCGGCACCCACAATCCGGGGCAAGAGTACGCAGAGATGTTTGGCAGCAAAGCGGCCGTGACCGAAGACTCGGGCAACATGGCCGGCGTCAGCAATCCGGCGGTCGATGCGATCATTGCGCGCATGACCAGCGCTAAAACCAAGGCCGACCTGTTGCCCGCCTGCCGCGCGTTGGACCGGATTATCAGCCACAGTCATTACCTGATTCCGCAGTGGACGGCGTCGACCCACCGCATGGCGTTCAATGACCGGCGCTTGGCTCGACCAGCGTTGACGCCGCCTTATTCCACTGGCGAAGGCTGGGCGATTTTCAATTGGTGGGCACGCTGATGCTGGCTTACATACTCAAGCGCTTGCTGCTCATGGTGCCAACCCTGCTGGGTGTTCTGATCATCACCTTTGCTGTGGTGCAGTTTGTGCCCGGTGGGCCTGTTGAGCAGTATCTGGCCGAGGCCAAAGCCGGCGCGGGTGGCTCTGGAGGCGCTGAAGGTGGCGGCTTCAGTTACCGGGGAGCGCAAGGGGTCGACCCGAAACGCATTGAGCAGATCAAAGCGCTGTATGGCTTTGACAAACCAGCGCATGAACGCTTTTTTCAAATGCTCGGGCAGTTCGCTCGTTTTGACTTGGGCAAGAGCTTTTTTCAGAACAAAGACGTGTCGCAGTTGATCATCGAAAAGCTGCCGGTCTCCATCAGCCTTGGCTTGTGGACCTTCCTCATCAGCTATTTGGTGGCGGTACCTCTGGGCGTTGCCAAGGCGGTACGCGCGGGTTCGAGGTTTGACCTCATCACGACCTTGCTGGTGCTGGTCGGTTATGCGATTCCGGGCTTCGTGCTGGGTGTCGTTTTACTGGTGGTTTTTGGTGGGCAACTGCAGTGGTTTCCGCTGCGTGGTTTGACCTCGAGCAACTGGGACGAGATGAGTTGGGCTGCGCGCGTGGTGGACTACCTTTGGCACATTGCCTTGCCGGTCACGGCGATGGTGTTGGGTAGCTTTGCCGTCACGGCCATCTTGACGAAAAACGCGTTTTTAGAAGAGATCCGAAAGCAATACGTGGTGACGGCGCGGGCCAAGGGCTTGGCCGAGCGTCAGGTGCTTTACAAACACGTTTTCCGTAACGCGCTGATTCCCATCATCACTGGCTTTCCGGCGGCCTTTGTGGGGGCGTTTTTCACGGGTTCTCTGCTGATTGAAACCCTGTTTTCGCTGGACGGCTTGGGCCTGCTGAGCTATGAAAGCGTCATCCGCCGTGACTACCCGGTGGTGCTTGGCACGCTGTATTTCTTCACGCTGATTGGCCTGCTGACCAAGCTGGTGAGTGACCTTTGTTATGTCTGGGTGGATCCGCGTGTCAAGTTTGAGTAACCCCCCCGATGCGCCAGTGTCTTTGTCGCCATCGCGGCGGGCTTGGCAACGCTTTCGCCGGAACCGACTCGGCTTCAGCAGTCTGGTGCTGTTTTGTGCGCTGGTGCTGGTCAGCCTGCTGGCCGAAGTGGTCTCGAATGACCAGCCTTTGCTGCTGAAGTACGAGGGCAGCTATTACTTTCCGATCGTCACGGTGTACCCGGAAAAAACCTTTGGCGGTGATTTTGAAACGGCCACCGACTACCTTGATCCTTTCATACGAAACAAGCTGTCAGCGGGCGCCAATTGGGTTATTTATGCGCCTAATCCTTACGGTCCAAAGACACTCAATTACTTTGCCAAGGAACCGAATCCGTCGCGGCCAACGCGTGACAACTGGCTGGGCACAGACGACCGCGGTCGTGACCTGCTGGCGCAATTGATTTATGGCTTTCGGGTCAGCGTGCTGTTTGCCTTGGCCTTGACCTTCACCGGCGTGGTGCTGGGCGTTTTGTCGGGTGCGCTGCAAGGCTATTTTGGTGGCAAGGTGGACCTGGCCTTCCAGCGCTTCATGGAGGTCTGGGGCTCCATGCCAGAGCTGTATTTGCTGATTATTTTCAGCGCTGTATTTGCGCCCAGCATCGCTTTGTTGCTGGTGCTTCTCAGTCTGTTTGGCTGGCTCGGATTGTCAGACTATGTGCGTGCTGAGTTCCTGCGTAACCGCCAACTGGACTACGTTCGTGCCGCACGCGCCATGGGCTTGAGCCCTTGGCAAATCATCATCCGCCATGTGCTGCCCAACAGCATGACGCCGGTGGTGACCTTTTTACCGTTCCGAATGAGTGCCGCTATTTTGGCCCTGACCTCTTTGGACTTTTTGGGCCTTGGCGTGCCACCAGGCACCCCTTCGCTGGGCGAGTTGTTGTCGCAAGGCAAAAACAACATTGACGCATGGTGGATTTCGCTGTCAACCTTCGCCGTGCTGGTCACGACGCTGCTGTTGCTAACCTTCATGGGCGATGCCCTGCGCGATGCGCTGGACCCGCGAAAGGCTGACCGATGAGCGCGCCGAATTTATTGGACGTTCAGGGCCTGCGGGTGTCTTTCGCTGGCAAAGAAGTGGTGCGCGGCATCGATTTTTCTGTCGCCGCGGGTGAAAAGCTGGCCTTGGTCGGAGAGTCGGGCTCCGGTAAAACTGTCACAGCGTTGAGTTTGCTGGGTTTGGTGCAGGGCGCTCAGACCTCAGGGCAGGCGGTCTTTAGGGGCGTTCAAAACAAGGTCCAGGGCGATGCGCAAGCCGACTTGTTGGCGCTGCCTGAGCGAGACCTGAGGGCTGTACGGGGTCGCGACATCGCGATGATTTTCCAGGAGCCGATGACGGCCTTGAACCCACTCTTCAGTGTGGGCGATCAGATCGCTGAAGTGCTGCAGCTCAAGGAAGGTCTGAGTCCAGCACAGGCGCATCAGGCGGCGGTAGGTTTGTTGGCGGATACCGGTATTCCGGAGCCAGAGCGGCGTTCACATTCTTTTCCGCACCAACTGTCTGGCGGGCAGAGGCAGCGCGCCATGATCGCGATGGCGCTGGCCTGCCAGCCACGCCTGTTACTGGCCGACGAACCGACCACGGCGTTGGATGTCAGCTTGCGCGGTCAAATTCTCGATTTGCTGTCGGCGCTGCAAAAGAAAAATGGCATGGCCGTGCTGCTCATCACGCACGACCTGAACTTGGTTCGGCGCTTTGCCGACCGCATCGCCGTCATGGAAAACGGCTTGATCGTCGAGCAAGGCCCTGTGGCTGACGTCTTTGCCAACCCGCAACACCCGTACACCCGCAAACTGATGGACAGTCGGCCCGAGCGCGATGTGACTGAGGTGCCTGCAGATGCCTCTGTAGCCCCCGTGATGCAGGGCCGAAACCTGCGCGTCAGCTACCCGGTGCCCATCGCGGGATTCAAAGGCTGGTTCAAAAAAGGGGAGTTTGTTGCCGTTCAGTCCGCGAGTTTCAGCCTTGCAAAGGGGCGAACGCTGGGCGTCATCGGGGAGTCTGGTTCGGGTAAATCCACCTTGGCGCTGGCTGTCCTTGGCTTGCACCCCAGCCAGGGGGAGCTGCAATTGGTCGGCAAATCTTGGCGCCGCGAAGCCGCTAATGACAAAGCATTACGGCGGGCGGTGCAAGTGGTGTTCCAAGACCCGTTTTCGTCGCTGTCGCCGCGCATGACAATTGAGGAAATTGTGGGCGAAGGCCTGCGCGTACATCAGCCTGACTTGTCCGTTGGGCAGCGTTACCAACGGGTGATCCATGCGCTGGCCGACGTGGGCATGACCGAAGCCCAATTCCCCTTGCTGTTGCAACGCTATCCGCATGAATTTTCGGGTGGCCAGCGCCAGCGTGTGGCGATAGCCCGGGCGCTGATGGTGGAGCCCGACATATTGGTCCTTGACGAGCCCACCAGCGCTCTCGACGTCACCGTTCAGAAGCAAGTGCTGGAATTGCTTCAGCGCTTGCAACGCGAGCGCGGCCTGAGTTACCTGCTCATCACCCACGATGTCGATGTGATTCGGGCCATGGCCCATGATGTGCTGGTGATGCAAGGGGGCGAGATCCTTGAATCGGGCACGGTCGACAAAGTCCTCCAGTCGCCTCAACACCCTTACACACGCTTGCTGGTGACGCAAACGGCCTGAACGTTAGAAACGGCAACTCAGCCTTGCGATGGTGGGTGCTTAGGCATGAATTTTGTTTGCAGAGTGCTGCACCTGAGGCTACAATACCGGCTTCACGACCAAATGGGCGGGTTTTCACCGTCCATTTTTTTTGGGCGTTTGTTTTTGCAGTGGATTGGTTTTAGAGACTGAATGGCTTTACAAGATTTACACGGCACGATTAGTCAGACTGTGACCGGGCTTGGGTACGAGCTGGTTGACATTGAACGCACGACCGGCGGATTGCTGCGCGTGACGATTGACATGCCTTATCTGTCAGGAACAGCCCCGGGTGCAGAGCAGCACATCAATGCAGAAGACTGCGAAAAAGTAACTCGCCAGCTTCAGTTTGTGCTGGAAGTTGAGGGCACTGAGTATTCCCGGCTGGAGGTCAGCTCGCCCGGAATCGACCGACCGCTGCGCACGGAACAAGATTTTGAACGTTTTACCGGTGACTTGATCGACATCACCCTGAAAGCGCCTATCGGCATAGCCGCCAGTGCGGGCACGGTGGTTTCGGCCAATCGCACGAAATTTCGCGGCACGCTAGAGCGTGTCGATACCGGCTGGCAAATCGTCTGGACTGAAGAGCCAGACGTCAAGCCAGGTCAAAAAGTGAGTAAGAACAGAGTTCCAGCACCGTTACAGGCGCTGGGATTCACGCTTGACGAGATCGCACAGGCGCGTTTGGCGCCGGTGGTTGACTTCAAGGGACGCCGCCCCAAAAGCGTCCCACCTGTAGATAAACAGACTGAGTAATTAGAGAAAGGCAGGCTTGTGAAATGAATCGCGAACTGTTGATGTTGGTTGATGCCATATCGCGTGAGAAGAATGTTGAACGTGACGTCGTTTTTGGTGCCGTCGAGCTTGCGCTCGCCTCGGCCACCAAGAAGGTCTACCCCGAAGGCG
>CANCLK010000021.1 GCA_947378785.1 Comamonadaceae bacterium | reverse complement strand
GGCGGGCTTTGTGTCGGCCAAGGTCGGCAGCATTGGGGACAACGCTTTGGGCGGTTGGTACGGTTACCGCGCTTCCAAGGCGGCATTGAACCAGCTGGTCAAGACGGCGTCTATTGAACTGGCTCGGCGCAATGCAAAGGCTATTTGCGTGGCACTGCATCCCGGCACGGTTGACACCGCGTTGTCACAGCCCTTCGCCAAGACCGGCCTGCAAGTGCGACCGGCTGCCGAGGCGGCGAATGACTTGCTGGGTGTGCTGACAGGCCTCAAGCCAGAGCAGTCGGGCGCTCTGGTGGACTACCGAGGGCAGACACTGCCCTGGTGACGCCTGAATTGACCTAGAGATTCAGAGCGCAGCGCGGCGCCGGCGTTCGCGAAAGGCTTGCAGCTCACCGACCACGCCCTTGCGGAAGGTCAGCACGCACAGCACAAAGATCACGCCGATGATGACGGTGACCCAAGAGCCGACTTTGTCGGCCAGCAGGTTTTGCAGTGAAATCACAATACCCGCGCCAAACACCGGCCCGAAGAAGGTGCCGACGCCACCCAGCAGCGTCATCAAAATCACCTCACCTGACATTGACCAGTGCACATCAGTCAGCGTGGCAAAGCCCATGACGATGGTTTTGAGAGCGCCGGCCACACCGGCCAAGACAGCAGACAACACAAAGGCCAGCAGCTTGTAGCGGTCGACCTGATAGCCCAACGAAACAGCCCGCGGCTCATTTTCCCGAATCATCTTCAGCACTTGACCAAAAGGCGAGTTGACCACGCGCGAAATAAGCAAAAACGCGAGCACAAAAACGGCTGCGACGAAGTAATACATGGCGGTGTCTGACTGCAGTGAAATCAGCCCAAACAAGTTGCCGCGTGGCACACCTTGCAGGCCGTCTTCGCCGCCCGTGAAGGGTGCTTGCAAGCAGACGAAGAAAATCATCTGTGCCATCGCCAAGGTGATCATGGCGAAGTAAATACCTTGGCGCCGGATGGCCACCAGGCCCACCACCAGTCCGATCAGTCCAGCCGACAGTGCACCAGCCAAAATCGCTACCTCTGGCGTCCAGCCAAGGGACTTGACGAACCAGCCGGTGAAATACGCCGCTGAGCCAAAAAATGCCGCATGGCCAAATGACAGCAAGCCGGTGAAGCCCAGCAGCAAATTAAAGGCGCAAGCAAACAGCGCGAAGCACAACAGCTTCATCACAAATACGGGGTACAGGCCCAGCAACGGTGCTGCCAGCAACAGCAGCAGCAGCGCCAAGTAGGTGATGCGCGTGAGCGTTTTAGCGTGGGTCATTCAGGTCTCTCGCAAGCACAATCAATTCTCTTTTCCGAACAGTCCGGCAGGTCGCACCATCAGTACCAACACCATGACAACGAAGACCACAATGCTGGAGGCCTCCGGATAAAAAACGCGGGTCATACCTTCCACTAAGCCGAGTCCGAGTCCGGTGACCACCGAACCCAAAATGGAGCCCATGCCGCCGATCACCACCACCGCAAACACCACAATGATGAGGTTAGAGCCCATCAACGGGCTGACCTGAATGATGGGTGCGGCTAACACGCCAGCCAGTGCCGCCAGACCGGCGCCAGCGCCATACGTCAACATGACCATCATCGGCACGTTGACGCCGAAGGCTTGCACCAGTGGCGCGTTTTCGGTGCCAGCGCGCAAGTAAGCGCCAAGGCGTGTGCGTTCTATCAGGTACCAAGTGCCGAGGCACACCACCAGCGATACGAGCACCACCCAAGCGCGGTAATTTGGCAGCATCATGAAGCCAAGATTGGTGGCGCCTGAGAGTTGCTCCGGCACGTTGTAGTTCTGACCAGAGACGCCATACAGTTCGCGGAAAACGCCTTCGAGAATCAGCGCTAAGCCGAAGGTCAGCAGCAAGCCGTAGAGCGGGTCGAGCTTATAGAGATGTTTGAGCAATAGCCGCTCAATCATGACGCCGATGGTGCCGACGATCAGGGGTGCCAACACCAGCGCATACCAGTAGTTCAGTCCGAACTTGTCGAGCAAAATCCAGGCGGCAAAGGCGCCCAGCATGTACAGCGCACCGTGCGCAAAATTGACAATGCCCAGCAGTCCAAATATCACAGCCAAGCCCAAGCTAAGCATGGCGTAGAAGGCGCCATTGACTAAGCCCAGCAATAGCTGTCCCAGAAACGCCTGATGGGGAATGCCAAAAATTTCCATACAACCTGTCAATACATAGGTGTCAAAGCAAGCCAATAGTCATCTTTGTGAGGCCCTCGATCCGTCATCGCGAGGCAGACGGCCGCGGCGATCCATGTTGGCGTGCCGCGGTGATGGATTGCCGCGCTGCGCTCGCAATGACGGGATTTCTGCATCTCAATGACACAAAGGGTTAATGCTTATTTTTTCAGCAGTGAGCACTTCGATTCAGCCACCGTCGTGAACGCTTGCTCGCCTGGCACCTTGGCAACGGTCTTGTAGTAGTCCCAAGGGGTGGTCGACTCTTTCGCGCTCTTGACTTGGAACAGGTACATGTCATGGATCATGCGGCCGTCCGCACGGATCTTGCCCTTGGTGTAGAAGTCATTGAACTGCATGCTCTTAAGTGTGGCCATGACCTTGTCGGCGTCTGTTGTACCGGCAGTTTGAACGGCTTTCAGATAGTTCGATGCAGCAGAATAGTCAGCGGCATGCAGGCTTGACGGCATACGTTTGTATTTGGCAAAAAAGCGCTGGGCAAACTTGCGTGATGCATCGTCTTGATTCCAGTACCAGCTGTCGGCCAGTTGCAGGCCTTCAGTGTTGGCCAGTCCCAAGCTGTGGACGTCGTTGATGAAGACCAAGAGACCGGCCACTTTCATGGTTTTGGTGATGCCGAACTCCTTGGCAGCTTTCATGGCGTTTGTGAAGTCACCGCCTGCATTGGCTAAGCCTAGGATTTGTGCTTTGGACGACTGCGCTTGCAGCAGGAATGACGAGAAGTCAGAGGCGTTGAGTGGGTGGCGTACCGTGCCCACCACATTGCCACCATTGGCCTTGACCACGGTGGCGGCATCGCCTTCAAGCGAGTAGCCGAAAGCATAGTCGGCAGTCAGGAAGAACCAGTTTTTGTTACCGGCCTTGACCAGTGCGTTGCCGGCCACCTTGGCCAGCGCGACGGTGTCATAGGCGTAATGAATGGAGTACGGGCTGCAATCCTCATTCGTCAGACGGGCCGAACCGGCGCCAATGGCGATGAAGGGGCGTTTCTTTTCGGTCGTCACTTTAGACATGGCAATCGCCGTGCCCGAGCTGGTGCCGCCGATCAACATCGACAGGCCGTCTTTGTCGATCCATTCGCGGGCTTTCGAGCTGGCCACGTCGGCCTTGTTTTGGTGGTCGGCCACCAGCACTTCGATCGGGCGGTTCAGCACCTTGCCGCCAAAGTCTTGCGCCGCCCAGCGGATCATTTCAGCGCCGGCAGGGCCGTCAATGTCGGCGTAAAGACTAGCCATGTCGGTGATGAAACCGATCTTCACCGGGCCGGTGTTTTGTGCGCTAGCCACGCCAGCAAAGCCAATGGCCAGGGCGGCGACGAGAGTTTTGATTTTCATGGGGACTCCTAAGGATGCGATGGTTGCAAATAATGAAAGTTAAATCGAACGGTAAAACTCAATGTTGCGTGCTTAGACGCCCAAATACTCTTGCAGCATGCCCATGTTTTGCTTTAGCTCAGCCTGCCCGAACTGTTTGACAATGGTGCCGTGCTCCATCACGTAAAAGCGGTCAGCCAAGGGTGCGGCGAAACGGAAGTTTTGCTCCACCAGAACGATGGTGTAGCCCTTGGCTTTCAGCGTCAGAATCATTTCGGCGAGCTTTTGCACAATCACCGGGGCCAGGCCTTCGGAAATTTCGTCGAGTAACAACAGGCGCGCGCCGGTGCGCAAAATGCGCGCCACCGCCAGCATTTGCTGCTCGCCACCCGACAGCCGCGTGCCCGGGCTGGAGGCTCGTTCCTGGAGGTTCGGAAACATCGTGTAAATCTCGTCAAGACTCATGCCGCCCGGCGCTATGACCGGCGGCAGCATCAGGTTTTCTTCGGCCGTCAGGCTGGCGAAGATGCCGCGTTCTTCAGGGCAATAGCCCACGCCAAGCCGGGCTACCTTGTGGGGTGCCAGTTTGAGCACGTCTTGGCCATCAATTTTGATAGCGCCCTTGCGAGCGCCCGTCATCCCGACGATGGCCCGCAGGGTGGTGGTGCGACCCGCCCCGTTACGACCGAGCAAGGTCACCACTTCGCCCTCGTTCACCGTGAGGTTCACGCCATGGAGGATGTGCGACTCGCCGTACCAAGCGTGCAGGTCATCAATGCGCAGCAGTTCTTTGGTCATCAGTGTGCACCCGCCAAGGCTGCATCGGTCGTGCCCATGTAGGCCTCAATCACCAAAGGATTTTTCGCGACCTCGGCGTAGGGCCCGTCGGCAATGATGGCGCCGCGCTGTAGCACGGTGATGCGGTCGGCAATCGAGGCGACCACGTTCATGTTGTGCTCGACCATCAGGATGGTGCGGCCGACCGACACTTTTTTAATGAGTTGGGTGACGCGGTCGACGTCTTCATGGCCCATGCCTTGTGTGGGTTCGTCAAGCAGCATGAGGTCGGGCTCTAGTGCCAGCGTGGTGGCTAACTCAAGCGCGCGTTTTCGTCCGTAGGGCAGGTTGACCGTGAGTTCATCTGCAAAGTCTTGCAGGTCAACTTCTCGCAGCAGCTGCTCCGCACGAGGGTGCAAGTGAAACAGCGAGCTCTCTGGCTTCCAAAAATGAAACGAGGTGCCGAGATTGCGTTGCAACGCGGCGCGCACGTTTTCAAGCACGGTCATGTGCGGGAACACGGCCGAGATTTGGAATGATCGGACGATGCCGCGTCGGGCTGTTTGGGCTGGTTTTTCTGCCGTGATGTCGACGCCGTTGTAAACAATCCGCCCGTGCGTGGGTGTTAAAAACTTGGTCAGGAGGTTGAAGAAAGTGGTTTTGCCGGCGCCATTGGGGCCGATCAGTGCGTGAATATGCCCGCGTTGGACCTTCAGGTCGACCTGATTGACCGCCACGAATCCCTTGAATTCTTTGGTCAGTCCCTGCGTTTCTAGGATGAACTCGGCCGACAAATGCTTCTCCGGAATTAAAAATAGGGTTCGGTGTGAATTCACTGCACGACAAAAGTGCTTAAGTTTGCAAGGTGAGTCTACGATTGGCCGGCGAGTCAAGCTTTAGGTGTTTCTACTGGCCTAAGGCAAAAATCGTCAATATTCGACGCGGCGGCCTCAAATTGTCTGGCTCAACCGTGACTGTTTGGGTTTGTGCGACCATCTTGTCCATGCAAAATTTTTGGCCTTCCAGTGGATTCGGGCAACTCCAGCGCAACGCGCGGGGTTGGCTGGTGCCGACTGATGACTACCTTCGCCTTTTCTTGGCGCGACCCGAACTGGCCTTGCTGCCCGAATCCTGCCCCAACGAGTGCAAACTTCACGCAGCGCTGCAGGCCGAGCCCGGCCGAGCTGTCGGGCTGGTGGAGCTGGCGGCTATCAAAGACCCGGACGCCCGAGAAAGCTACACGCTCTTCGTGAATTTTCGGGATGAGTTACTGGCCGCCGGCACACTCGAGGCCTGCTATCTAGGGCTTTTCAAGCGAGGCGTGATGGGTGTACCACCGCTCTTCCTAGACTTGCTGGCGCAATCTATCGTGCGCAATGTGCTGGACGACGCCAGCGATGCCTACGAAGTGCGCGCCGCCGAAATGCTGTTTCGTCCGCAGCGCATCTCGATTGAAGGCGGGCAGATCCTCGCCGGCGATTTAAGCGTCCTAGACATGCTCAATGAAACCGGCGGCTTGGGCGATATCGGTCGTTTGCTGGCAGAGGCCAAAGCGCCGATGCGCGACGTGCAAATTCAAGTGCTGGCCGATGCCAACGCGGCTGATTATTGGCGCGCCGGTGAGCGCTACAACTTCTTGCTCGACCTGACGCACGAGGTCAACAACGACCTCAGCCACGGCTTGGTCTTGACGATGACGCGCGCACGCTCCGGCCTGACGGCCTTGGCCCGTGTCCTTGAAAAATGGGTGCAGCACTTCTTGGGTGTGGCGGTTCGCATCAAGCCCTTGCAAAAAATCGACGACGAAGCGTGGCGCTGGCACCTCGGGCTGGACGCGCATGCCACGGCACTGCTCAACGACCTGTACGAAGACCGGCCGGTCGATGCCGACCGGATGCAGCGCTTGCTCAGCTTGTTCAAACTGGAATTTGCCAATCCACAAGAAATGCGCGCCGATGTGGCGGGCAAGCCGGTGTACCTGGGTTTGATGATGAGCGAGGCCCGCGAGCTCCGCCTCAAGCCCCAAAACCTGTTGTTGAATTTGCCTTTGGTGCCCATTTTTCAGTAGCCGCCCCGCCTTGGCATAAAATCCGGCATTCAGCCATTTTTAACCGGAGCCCTCCATGCCTAAAAAAATCCGCGTCGAAGCCGACCGATGCGCACCTAGACCCACTCTTGCACCTGGCATGACCCGCACTGCTGGCCATGGCCAAAAAATCAGTCTTGAGCGCGGTTCATGGACTCGCAGCAAGAAAAATCCGGGCAAGCGCCCACAAAAAGGCGGTTAATTTCCCCTTTTGACTCAATCGGCCTTAGGGCCGATTTTTTTTTGCGCGCGTGCCTTGACTAGGGTTTAACTGATGGACCTAGGCGGGACTTGAATTTATGGTGATGGCTGATTGATTCAGCCTCCGCCATGACCTTTTGAGGACACCATGCCCGCCTTGAACTACAGCGTTTCCCGTAGCGCCACCCGTTTTTCTCGTTTGGCCTTGCGCGTCCCGCAGAGCTTGCTCTTGGGCTTGTCGTTACTCGCTACGCTCAGCCCGAGTTTTGCGCAAGACTTTCCGGCGCGTCCGATCACCATGGTCATGCCGTACGCCGCAGGCGGGCCGGGCGACATCATCACCCGTATCTTTGCCGGGACCATGCAAAAGATCTTGGGCCAGCAAATCGTGGTCGACAACACGGCAGGGGCTTCAGGCAGCATTGGCACGGCCAAAGTCGCGCGCGCCAAACCTGACGGCTACACCTTGCTGATGATCCACGTCAGCCATGCGACCAATCCGGTGATCATCAAGAATCTGCCGTATCACCCGGTCGATGATTTTGAGCCTGTCGGTCGCGCAACCGAAGGACCGATGGTGCTGGTCGCCCGTAAGGACTTTCCGGCAAAGGATGTCAAAGAATTCGTGGCCTACGTCAAAGCGCATGACGGTCAACTCAGCATTGGCACCGCCGGCATTGGTTCGGCCTCGCAACTGTGCGCCTTGCTTTTCATGAACACCCTGAACGTGAAGCTGACGCAAGTCCCTTACAAAGGCGCGGCCCCAGCCTTGAACGACTTGATGGGCGGCCAGCTCGATCTGATGTGCGACCAGACATCGACCATCATGCCCGCTACCGCCAGTGGTCGTATCAAGGCTTATGCGGCGGCCGGGAAAAATCGTCTGTCCTCACTGCCCGATTTGCCGGCTCTCAGCGAAGCCGGCCTGAACGGCTTTAGCGGCTTTGACATCAGCATCTCATTTGGTCTTTACGCACCCAAAGGGACGCCACCTGCGGTGGTCGGAAAGTTATCAAACGCATTGCAGCAAGCATTGAAAGACCCGGAACTAAAGGCCAAACTGGAGGGCATGGGTGTCGCCGCAGTGTCGCCTGAAAAAGGCCGGCCTGAGGCCTTGCGTGCCCACCTCAAGTCAGAGATTGAAACGCTCGGTCCCTTGCTGGTCAAAGCGGGCGTGCAAGCGAACTGACGCTCACCTATTTCGCCGGTACTGCCCACCGACTTAAAGCAGCGCGTTCGATCAGGGTGAGTTTTCGTTGAAATGGCCGAAGAGCAGAATGACCTGCCTTTCAGCTCTCGATCCGAACACGACCGGAAAGCGCCGACCATTTCCTGATGTCGGTTTCCACGCGAGCCCGGAAGCCCTCGCTGTTGCTGGCCGCGACCACGCTTCCCGCCAAGGTGATTGCGGAGCGAACACTGTCGGTCGCGGTCACCGCCTGCACGGTGGATGACAACCGCTGCACGACCGCATCGGGGGTGGACTTCGGCACGGCAAGACCCAGCCAGGAATTCACCTCGTAGTCGGGCACAACGCGCCGCACCGGCATCACATCGGGTAACCCGGGGTGTGGGTCCTTCGAGGTGACGCCGATGGCGCGCACCTTGCCGCCCTTGATCAACGAGGTCACGACCGAGGGCGCCGCGATCAGGAAGTCCACACGGCCGCCCAGCAAGTCCGTGAGGGCGTTGCCTTTGTACGGTACGTGCTGCATGTCCACACCCGCCATCTGCTGAAGCAATTCCCCTGCCATGCTTTGCGTGGTTCCCACACCGGGCGTTCCATAGGTCACTTGCCCGGGGCGGCTCTTGGCCAACGCTAGCAGGTCGGGGAGCGATTTGAGGTGCGAACCGGCCGCAACGCAAAGCAGGAACGGAAACTCGACGACAGAGGAAACGAAAGAAAAATCCTGCAGTAGCTTGAACGGCACCTTGGGGTCCAGGGCCGCGACCACGGCATCTCCAGCGGTGAGCATGAGCAAGGTGTAGCCATCGCCAGCCTGGCTCGCAACGTACTTAGCCGCAATGCGGCCTGCGGCGCCCGGCTTGGGCTCCACGATCACCTGCTGTGCCAGCCGCTCTGCAAGGCCTGGGGTGAGCAGGCGAGAGAAGGTGTCTGGGTTGGAGCCGCTGTCGTAACCGTGCACGATGCGCAGCGGGCGCGAGGGCCACTCCTGAGCCCTGGCGATCTGGGTCGCGGGCAGCAGAGCGCAGAGCGCTGCGCCCCGAACGAGGGTGCGTCTTTGAATGTTCATGTGGTGTCTCCGGTTTCTTTTTTTTAAAGAATGGCAAAGGCAGTGAGCTCCACCTTGCGCGCCTTCCGCTCAGCGGTCGCCACTGCAATGGTCCTGTTGAGAAACTCCAACGCAGGCGCACTGGTCTCGAACCGCATCACACTGCGGAAGAAGTAGCTGGAGGCGTCTACGTTCTCTCCGCGGGCGAGGCGTGCCATCACGTCTGGAGGGCCGTGCCGCATGCCTTGGCTGAGCACATGGACCAAGGCGCCTGACGCGTCACGCAAGGCATACCTGGCGTCAAGCTCTAGCACCCCGTCCTTGCGCAGCAGTTGCCAGTCGGCACCGGGTACCACAGTGCCTTTCATGCGCGGCCCTTCAAAGGTGCCGCCAAGGATGTCAACCCGGCGACGCTCGCCGAGGGGGCCAAAACCCAGTGAGACCAGCTCACCGACCTCGACGCTGAGGGTGCAAAGGAAATCTGATGCGAGCATGGGATCCTCCGAAGGTCAGTAGGGGTGACAGTGCCAGTGGCATCTTAGCTGTCCTTTTTGGGGCGAGCCTGGTCGGTGTCTGATCGCCCTCACTACATATTCCGCCGGTATTGCCCACCGACTTCAAACAACGCGTTCGTGATTTGCCCGAGTGAGCAGACACGCACCGCGTCCATCAGCACGTCAAACACGTTCTTGTTTTCGATCACGGCCTGCTGCAGGCGCTTCAGCATGGCTGGCGCTGCGTCGGCGTGCAGGGTGTGAAAGTCTTGCAGACGCTGCAACTGGCTTTGTTTTTCGGCGTCGGTGGATCGCGCCAGCTCTAACTTGTCTTGCACTTTGTCGCCGTGTGGATTGCGGAAGGTGTTGACGCCGATGATGGGTAGCTCACCGGTGTGCTTGAGCATCTCGTAGTGCATCGATTCGTCTTGAATCCGGCCGCGCTGGTAGCCAGTTTCCATGGCCCCCAGCACGCCGCCGCGTTCGGCAATGCGTTCAAACTCCAGCAGCACGGCTTCTTCCAGCAACTCCGTCAGCTCTTCGATGATGAAGGCGCCCTGCGACGGGTTCTCGTTTTTAGCCAAACCCCACTCACGGTTGATGATGAGCTGAATCGCCATCGCCCGGCGCACCGACTCTTCGGTCGGCGTGGTGATGGCTTCATCGAAGGCGTTGGTGTGCAGGCTGTTGCAGTTGTCGTAAATCGCGATCAGTGCTTGCAGCGTGGTGCGAATGTCGTTGAACTGAATCTCTTGCGCGTGCAGGCTGCGACCGCTGGTTTGAATGTGGTATTTGAGCTTTTGGCTGCGCTCATTGGCGCCGTATTTTTCCTTCATGGCCACCGCCCAGATGCGGCGCGCGACGCGGCCCATCACGGTGTATTCCGCGTCCATGCCGTTGCTGAAGAAGAAGCTCAGGTTCGGCGCGAAATCATCGATGTGCATGCCGCGCGCCAAGTACGCTTCGACAAACGTGAAGCCGTTGCTGAGCGTGAAAGCCAGTTGGCTGATCGGGTTGGCGCCAGCTTCAGCAATGTGGTAACCGCTGATGGATACGCTGTAGAAGTTGCGCACGCGGTGGTGCACAAAATACTCAGCGATGTCGCCCATCACCTTGAGTGAAAACTCGGTCGAGAAGATGCAGGTGTTTTGCCCTTGGTCTTCTTTCAAGATGTCGGCCTGCACCGTGCCGCGCACATTTTCTTGCACCCATTCGCGTATTTTGGCGGTCTCTGTGTCGGTGGGTTCACGGCCGTTGTCGAGTTTGAATTTGTCTACATTCTGGTCGATCGCAGTGTTCATGAACATCGCCAAAATGCTGGGCGCCGGACCGTTGATGGTCATGCTCACGCTGGTGGCGGGGTTGCACAAATCAAAGCCGCTGTAGAGCACTTTCATGTCGTCCAGCGTGGCGATGCTGACGCCCGAGTTGCCGACCTTGCCGTAAATGTCGGGCCGCACATCGGGATCATTGCCATACAGCGTGACCGAGTCAAAGGCGGTGCTCAGGCGCTTGGCTGGCATGCCCTCGCTGAGCAGTTTGAAGCGGGTGTTGGTGCGAAAGGCATCGCCTTCTCCGGCGAACATGCGGGTCGGGTCTTCACCTTCGCGTTTGAAGGCAAAAGTGCCGGCGGTGTAGGGGTAGCTGCCGGGCACGTTGTCGAGCATCAGCCACTTTAAAACTTCACCGTGGTCTTGGTACTTCGGCAGCGCGACTTTGCGGATGGTGGTGCCGCTTAACGTTTTAGAGGTCAGCGCGGTACGGATTTCTTTGTCCCGAATTTTCACCACGTACTCGTCGCCCGCATAAGCGGTTTGCATGTCCGGCCATTGCGACAGCAGATGCCGCGCATCGGCATCCATGCGCGCTTTGCGGTGACCGGCCAAGTCGAGTGCTGCTTCGGCTGCAGGCGCGCGCCCGGGCTTGTCGATTTTGAGCATCGCCGCAGCGGCTTGGAGTTGCTGCACTTCACGCGCCAGTTGAGCCTGCGCCAACGCGCGCTTTTTGTAGCCGCGCACGGTGTCACTGATTTCGGCCAGGTAACGTGTGCGGGCCGCTGGCACCACTGGCGTTTGGTTGGTGCTGTGGCGCACTGACACTGGGGGAAGAATCCCGTCCTTCAGCGTCAGCCCCAACGCTGCCAAGCGCGGTTTGAGGGCTTGGTACAGCGCCGTCACGCCATCGTCATTGAAGCGCGCGGCCATGGTGCCAAAGACCGGCATTTGTTCGATCGGTGTGGTCCAAGCTTCTTTGTTGCGCTGCACTTGCTTGGCAACATCGCGCAGTGCGTCAAGCGAGCCTTTGCGGTCAAACTTGTTGATGGCGATGAACTCGGCAAAGTCCAGCATGTCGATTTTCTCTAACTGACTGGCCGCGCCAAACTCTGGCGTCATCACATACATCGGCACGTTCACATGCGGGACGATGGCGGCGTCACCTTGGCCAATGCCCGAGGTTTCGACCACGATGACATCGAATCCGGCGACCTTGCAAGCGGCGATCACATCGGGCAAGGCCTTGCTGATTTCCGAACCGAAATCACGCGTGGCCAAGCTGCGCATGAAGACGCGTTGGCCGGCGTCGTTGCTCAGCGCATTTGTTTTCCACGGGCTGATCGCATTCATGCGAATCCGGTCACCCAGCAGCGCGCCGCCGCTTTTTCGCCGACTCGGGTCAATACTGATCACGGCGATGCGCAGGCTGTCGCCTTGGTCAAGCCGCAGCCGACGAATCAACTCGTCGGTGAGTGACGACTTGCCAGCGCCGCCCGTGCCGGTGATGCCCAGCACCGGCACTTGGCAGGTGGCCGCTTGCTGACGAATCGCACTGACCAGCGTGGCGTTGGCCTTGTCGTTTTCCAGTGCGGTGATGAGTTGCGCCAAGGCGCGCCAGTTCATTTCGCCGTGGCCTTGAATGGCTTGCATGTCTTTGGGTGCAAAGCCGGTGAGGTCTTTGTCACAGCGCATGACCATCTCGCCGATCATGCCGGCCAGGCCCATTCGCTGGCCGTCTTCGGGGCTGAAAATATGCGTCACGCCATAGGCATGGAGTTCGCGAATCTCGGGCGGCACGATGACGCCGCCGCCGCCGCCAAAGACCTGAATATGCTCGCCGCCCCGGCTTTTGAGCAAGTCCACCATGTACTTGAAGTACTCCACATGACCGCCTTGGTACGAGCTGATGGCGATGCCTTGCGCGTCTTCTTGCAGGGCCGCGGTGACGACTTCATCGACGCTGCGGTTGTGCCCTAGGTGAATCACCTCGGCGCCCATGCCCTGCAGGATGCGCCGCATGATGTTGATGGCTGCGTCATGCCCGTCAAACAGCGACGCCGCCGTCACAAAGCGCACCTTGTGCGTCGGGCGGTAGTTGGCTAGGGCATGGTAGTCAGTGTAAAGATCGGTCATCTTGCTGTCTCCGGGAAATTCATTATGGGGAGCCTTCACGCGGTGGCTCAGTTGACGTTGACGTCAACGTCAATCACGATATTACCGGCTTTCTAGGCCCAAATGAAAAAGGGGCGCTTGCGCGCCCCTGAAAAAATCGCTTACCGGAATCAGCCGCCGTAGAGGTACTTAGGCAACCATAACGTCAGGCCAGGCCAGACATACATGAACACCATGCACAAGATGACGATCAGCATGTAAGGCATCATGCCGGCAAAAATCTGGTTGATCGTGACGTGCGCCGGTGACACTCCCTTGAGGTAGAACGCTGACATCGCCACCGGTGGCGACAAGAAGGCCGCCTGCAAGTTGACGAAGACCAGCACACCCCACAGCATTGGATCAATCCCGAAGTGCGGCAGCAGTGGCAAGAAGATCGGCACGAAGATCACGATGATCTCGGTCCACTCCAGCGGCCAGCCCAGCACAAAGATGATGGCCTGTGACAGCAGCAAGAACTGCATCGGCGACAGGTCCATGCTCATGACCCAAGTCTCAACCAAGTTTTGCCCGCCCAAGATCGCGAACACCGCCGAGAACAGGGCCGAACCCACGAACAACCAGCACACCATGGAGGTTGTTTTGGCTGTCAGAAAGACGGCTTCCTTGATCTTCTGGAAATTCAGGGATTTAGCTTGCCACGCCATCAGGAAGGCCCCCGCCGCACCGACCGCCGCAGATTCTGTGGCGGTGGTGAGGCCGAACAAGATCACGCCCAGCACGACGAAGGTCAGTATCGCCAGTGGCGCGACTGAATGAATCAGCATGGACACGATTTCGTACTGCTCAGCGTCAAATTTCCAGTAGTAATAAGCCAGCAAGGCCAAGGTGATCAGACTGCAGATCATGAAGCCGGTGTAGAAGGCCGCAGGCACGGGTTCGGTTTTGGGCGCCTCTGTCCCTTCGCCGGCCCCCATGTCTTGCAAGGGCTCGTCTGCTTCAATGGCCGCAGCGGTGGGCTCACCGCCGAGCGGCTTGAGCTCATCGCCAGAACCAGGTGGGGCTTGTAATGCGCCCTCAACCGGTGGCTCTTGAACGGCACCGGGATTGACAATCGCAGTGGCCGGGGCAGCTGACTTTTCAGCCATTTGTTCAGCCGCCACAGGTGCTGGCTCATTGTCTTTTTGTGAGTAGATGGTCACATACCACCACACCGCACCGAGCGTGGCCACAGCCAGAATGACGGGCGCCAAAGCCCGCGTCAAGCCCGCGACCAACTGCCACCACTTCAGGCTAACGCCCGCTACACCGTTGCGCAAGGCCTTGGCTGGAGATACGACGGCGTTCAACAAAGCAGGCAGCATGAAGCGCGAGTAACTCGACGAAATATGCGCAACCCAAGGGGAGATTGGCGCCTTCATTTGCTCTGGCGGCAGCTTGGGCGCGATTTTCGGATCGATCATGCACCAGCCGATCACATAGACTAGGTACAAGAAGGCCAAGAAAAATCCAGGGAACATGGCTGCTGCATACAACTTGACAACCGACTGGCCAGCCACGGCAGCGTAGACAATGATCATCACCGATGGCGGGATCAAAATCCCCAGCGTGCCGCCAGCCGTGATCACACCAGCGGCCAAGCGCGTGTCGTAACCCGCGTTGAGCATGGGCCGCATGGCAATCACGCCCATCAGCACCACCACCGCACCGACCAAGCCACTGGCAATGCCCCAGAAGGTGCAAATCACCAAGGTGGTCACAGCCAAGGAGCCCGGCAACTTACGGAATGCCAGCTGAACGCTGTGGAACATTTTGTCCACCAGCGCGCCGCGTTCCATCACATAGCCCATTAAGACAAACAGCGGAATCGACAGCAGAACATCGTTGTTCATGGCACCGAAGGCGCGCTGCACCATCAAGGGAAAAATTTTGTTGTCCAGCCAAGGCGTGGCGGGATCGTAAAAGGCAACAAAGCCAAACATCATGCCCAGACCCATCAGGGTGAACGCGGTGGGAAAACCCATCATGATCACCACCACGATCAGGCACAGCATGGTCATACCGAGTGCAGCGTTGCTCATCATTAACCTTTCATGCCGATAGATTTTTCGATGGCCAGTTTGATGGCATCTTCATCGACGTACTCACTGCCCTCCAACTGCTGCGCCACCACATCGGACTCTTGGGCGTCCTTGAGACGTGGCGTCCATGCACCAGTCTGGATGCACACAATGCAACGGATGATTTCAGCCACGCCTTGCATCAGCACCAAAGCGCCGGCCAGCGGGATCATGAATTTGAAAGGGTAGACCGGCAAGGGGTCGGCGTTGAACGTTTGCTCATGGATCGCCAAGGAATCTTGAAAGTAGCTCCAGCCTGACCAAGTCAAGGCCGCAATGCCCGGCAAGAAAAAGGCCACATACAGGACCAAGTCAATGCTCGCCTGAGTCTTCGGCTTGAAGTTGCCGTACAGAAAGTCACCGCGCACATGGCCGTCTTGGCACAGCGTGTAAGCACCACCCATCATGAAAAGCGTGCCGTAAAGCATGTTGCTGGCGTCAAAGACCCAAGCGGTGGGCGCATTCAAGGCATAGCGCTTGAATACTTCGGCGACCACAAGCAGCATCAACACCACGATAAGCCAGGCAAACGCCTTGCCCACCCAGGTGCTGATTCCGTCAGCGGTGTGTAAAAAGGTTTGGATTTTCATTTTCTTTTTCTCAAAACAAACAAGCCAGCCACCCGGAAAACCAAGTGGCTGGCATGCATCAACAACTGATGACGGACTGATTACGCCTTTTTGGCGCCTTTGGCGAAGTAATGGTTGTACGCCATTTTGAAGTCCACCGAGTAATCATTCTGCCACTGGCCAGCACGCTCTGCGTAAGCCTTTTGTGAGGCCAAGATCTTCTTGAACAGTGCATTTTCAGCACTCTTCTTTTCCATGATCTTGTCCCACGAAGCCAGCTGAGCCCGGAGGATGGAGTCAGGCGTCTTGTAGAACTTGATGCCTTGCTTCTTCAGATCAATGTAGTCCTTGGAATTGCGGTCGATGGCTTTCCAGCTCATGTCGGCGCTGGCGGCTTGAACGCCGAAGTCGATGATGGCTTTGAGTTCAGCTGGCAGTGCGTTGAATTTGCTCTTGTTGAACAAAATCTCGAACTGCTCACCCGACTGGTGGAAGGACTGCAACATGCAGTTTTTCACCACGTCTGGGAAGCCCAGAATACGGTCTGATGAGGCGTTGTTGAATTCAGCTGCATCCAACAGCCCACGGTCTAGGGCTGGGATGATCTCGCCACCTGGCAGCGGATTCACGGCAGCACCCATGTCGGTGTACATGTCAACGGCCAAGCCCACAGTGCGGAACTTGACGCCCTTCATTTGCGCGACGTTGGTGACTGGTTTTTTGAACCAGCCAAAGGGCTGTGTTGGCATGGGGCCGTAAAGGTAGGAAACCACGTCCATGTTGATGGACTTGTAGATCTCGTCCAGCAGCGCCTTGCCGCCGCCGTAATTGTGCCAAGCCAGAACCATGTTGGGGTCCATGCCGAAGGCCGGGCCGGAACCCCACAGGGCCAACGCCGTGTTTTTGCCGTAGTGGTAAGCCACCACACCGTGGCCGCCGTCCAACGTGCCCTTGTTCACCGCTTCCAGCAACTGGAAGGCCGGGACGACGGCACCTGATGGCAGCACTTCAATTTTGAGTTTGCCGCTGGCCATCAAGTTGACTTTGTTGGCAAAGTCATTGGCGTACTCATGAAAAATGTCTTTGGCCGGCCAAGTGCTTTGAAAGCGCAGCGTGGTCGTGGTCTGGGCGGTAGCCAGCATCGGTGCGGCTAGAGCGCCGGCGCCGGCAGCAACGGCAGCACCTTTGAGCAAGCTGCGACGGCGAGGGGTATTTGTCATGTCAATCTCCGGTTGTAAAGGAACGTCAGCGCGCTATCTTTCTCCATAATTGAATCGCCTGAACAGAGGGTTTTCACTGAGAGCCGTGCGGCAAGTTCATTTATTTGGCGATAAATTGACTTTAAGCAAATGTTTGTCAAGTGGTTTGTCAGAATTCAGTCAGAAAAGTCGCTGCAGCAAGGCTCCAATGGCCTTGGTCGGTCGAAATTTATTTGTACAGCAGTTCTGGCAACCACATGCCAATGGCGGGGAATTGATACAGCATGACGATGGCCAAAATTTGAATCCCCATGAACGGCAGCATGCCCAGGAAAATCTGGTTCAAGGTCACGTGTTTGGGGGCGACCCCTTTCAGGTAAAACGCGGCCATGGCCACCGGTGGGCTTAAGAAAGCGGTTTGCAGATTCAGCGCTACCAACAAGCCGAAGAACAGCGGATCGACGCCGAAATTGTCCAGCAACGGAATAAAAATCGGCATGAAAATGACGATGATTTCCGTCCATTCGAGCGGCCAGCCAAGAACGAAAATAATCACTTGGCTCATGATCAGGAACTGGGTGGTGCTCAGGTCCATGCTGAGCACCCACTGCTCCACCAAGTCCTGGCCACCGAGCAGCGCAAACGCCGCCGAAAAAATGGCGGAGCCCACAAACAGCCAGCAGACCATGGCCGATGTTTTGGCCGTCAAAAATACAGCTTCTTGCAGCACCGTCAGCGTCAGCCGTCTATAGGCTACTGCCAGTATGAAGCCGCCCAAGGCCCCCATCGCAGCAGCTTCTGTGGGCGTCGCCAATCCCATCACAATCGAGCCCAGCACCGAAATGATCAGGATCATCAACGGGAAAAATGACGACAAGAGCATCTTGAAGATCTCCAGCCGTGCAAAGCTCAAAAACAGATAAAACAGCGACACCAACGCCCCCAGAATGGCAAAGCACACCCACCACCAAGTCGGTGCGGCGCGGGTGCTCGGGGCTTCTGGTTCCGCTGTGGGGCTGGTCGTCGTGCTGGCCACGTTGGCTGTGACTTGCTCTGTCGGGTTTGGTGCCGCGCCTGGGGGTTCTTGCAGTCCTGAAGCCGAGGGCACTCGTAGATCGCCATCGTCAGCGGGCGGCTCCTGCAGGCCGCCGCTGTTGTCCTCGGTACTCGGGGCATAGCTGAACGAGCCTATCGGTTGGATGTCGTACACCGGGACGGCTTCCACCGTGGTCGCTGCACGAAAGCTGCTGACGGCAATGATCAAAAAAATCAGGCCAGGCAGCAGCACCACGCAGAGCTGCCGCAAGATGTGGCTCAACGGGACTGCCGCGTTGCGACTGCCTTTGAGCGAACTGACCAAGCGCGTTAACGCGTAGGCACTTGTGTCTGTGGTCAGCTGTTGCGTCAGCGGTGGCAGGGTCACCATGCGATCTGCGGCCGACAAAGGCGGTGCCCAATCGGGCTTGAGTTTAGCCACCAAAATGACGTACAAAATGTACAGACCGGTCAACATCAGGCCGGGGAAAAAGGCACCTGCATACAGCTGCACCACCGAGACGCCGGCCGTGGCGCCATACACAATCAGCAGCACTGACGGCGGAATCAAAATGCCCAAGCAGCCGCCTGCGGTGATGGCGCCAGCAGCCAGAGGCACGCTGTAACCGGCGCGCAGCATGGCCGGTAGCGCCAGCAAACCCATCAAGGTGACCACGGCACCGACGATGCCCGTTGCTGTCGCAAAAATAGCGCAGGTCACCAGTGTGGCGACGGCCAGTGAGCCCGGAATTCTGGCCATCGCCAGGTGCAAGCTTTTGAACAGCTTCTCAATCAGGTTGGCGCGCTCGACCAGATAACCCATGAAGACAAACAAAGGGATGGCGATCAGCACATCGCTGGCCATCGTCTTGTAGGCAGACTGGACCATCAGGTCCAGCGTTTTGATGATGCTCTGGTCGTAAGACAGCCACGAAAAAATCATCCCCATGCCCATCAGCGTGAAGGCTGTTGGGAAGCCCAGCATGATCGCGGTCACCACCAGCGACAGCATCAGCAGGCCGAGATGGCCGTTGGTGATTTTGTCGACACTGAGCAGCATCACCGTGGCGCCGATGATCACCAGCGACATGAAAATCAGGCCGAACCAGAGCTCTTTGCGGATCTTCATTTGCGCTCTCCCTGGAGCAAGAGGTCCCGCTCAAGAGCGGCCATGTCTTCGTCTTTGACATGCACCATGGCCTTGAGTTTTTCAACGTCGACTTCTTCTACGTCGCCATCGCGTGGACCCCAGAGCCCCGTTTGCAAACACAAAATACAACGGATGATTTCAACCACGCCTTGCAGCAGCAGCAGAGCGCCGGCCAGCGGGATGATGAATTTGAAAGGGTAGAGCGGTAGCGCATCGGCAGAAAAGGTCTGCTCATTGATGGCTAGCGATTCATTGAAGTACACCCAGCCGGCCCAAGTCAGTGCAAACACACCGGGCAGAAAGAACACCAGGTACAGCGTCAGGTCAATCACCGCTTGCGTGCGGGGCTGCAGGAAGCCGTAAAGCACATCGCCTCGGACGTGGCCATTTTTGCTCAAGGTGTAAGCCCCGGCGGTCATGAAAAGTGTGCCGTACAGCATGATCTGCGCATCAAGCACCCACGCATGCGGACGGTTCAGCACATAGCGGCAAAAAACTTCCCACGCGATCAGCAGTGTCAGCGCGACCACGCTCCACGCAAAGGCCTTGCCGATCCATGTGGAAAAGCGATCCACACCCAACAAAAATGATTGCATTGAAGCTCCTGACATACCGGGCGATCTGCTGACAAAAAAACCAAGGGGGCACCGGATTGGCGCCCCCTTGGGGTTCACTGTGGTTTCAACGGCTCACTCAGGCTTTTTTAGCGTTTCTGCCGAAGTAGTGGTTGAAGGCCATTTTGAAATCGACGGAGTAATCGTTTTGCCATTGGCCGGCACGCTCTGCAAAGGCTTTCTGCGATGCCAGAACCTTCTTGAACATGGGGTTTTCTGCCGATTTTTTGGCAATCGTTTTGTCCCAAGCGACAAGCTGGGCGCGCAACACGGCGTCTGGCGTTTTGTAGAAATTGATGCCTTGTTTTTTCAGTGCAATGTAGTCTTCAGAATTGCGTTGAATGGCTTTCCAGCTCATGTCTGCGCTGGCCGCTTGCACCGCGTAATCGATGATGGATTTCAATTCAGTCGGCAAGCCTGTCAGCTTGGCCCGGTTGAACAGAATTTCAAACTGCTCACCGCTCTGGTGAAAGCTTTGCAACATGCAGTTTTTGGCAACGTCAGGAAAGCCTAGAACGCGGTCGCTGGAGGCGTTGTTGAACTCTGCTGCGTCAATCAGGCCGCGGTCTAGGGCCGGGACAATTTCACCGCCGGGAAGGGGATTCACTGCGGTGCCCAATTCAGTGAAGATGTCGACCGCCAAGCCAACGGTGCGGAACTTCAGGCCCTTCATGTCT
Organism: Comamonadaceae bacterium; assembly: GCA_947378785.1. Classification (GTDB taxonomy): domain Bacteria; phylum Pseudomonadota; class Gammaproteobacteria; order Burkholderiales; family Burkholderiaceae_C; genus Polaromonas. The sequence continues at coordinate 22,899 of CANCLK010000021.1, read as the reverse complement.
TCAACTCTGGCCACCGGTTTTTTGAACCAGCCCAGGGGTTGTGTTGGCATCGGGCCGTAAAGGTAAGACACCACGTCAAGGTTCAAGCTCTTGTAGATTTCGTCGACCAGGGCTTTGCCGCCGCCGTAGTTGTGCCAAGCCAGCACCATGTTGGCATCCATGCCAAAAGCCGGGCCGGAGCCCCACAGCGCCAGGGCCGTGTTTTTGCCGTACCAGTAGGCGATCACGCCATGACCACCGTCGAGCGTGCCTTTGCTGACGGCGTCCAGCAGCTGAAATGCCGGGACGACTGCACCGGCTGGCAGCACTTCTATTTTGAGTTTTCCGCTGGCCATGTCGTTGACTTTTTTGGCAAAGTCGGTGGCGTACTCATGAAAGATGTCTTTGGCTGGCCAAGTGCTTTGAAAGCGCAAAGTGGTGGTGGTTTGTGCGGTGGCCAGCATGGGGGCGGCCATGGCACCTGCGCCAGCCGCAATGGCCGCACCTTTGAGGATGCCGCGACGGCGAGGGCTTTTGTGTTCAGTCATTCATTTTTCTCCGGTTATAAATAGTAATTAAGTGATTGTTTGTAGATGGTCTCCTTGTATTAAGTAATTAAAAAGAGGGTTTTTACTGATTAAGGCTCACTCATTAGGTTTATTTTTGACAAAGCTGTTGTGATCTCATCCATTCGGCAAAATGTCTCGCCATGAACTTCCACAACACCTCAACTGCACTTCCGGCCACTGGCTACGCTGGCGACGTCTCGCCCGAACTCGCTTGGCGCTGGGTCCAGTCGGGTGAAGCGGTCTTGGTCGACGTGCGCAGCGATGCAGAGCGTGAGTGGGTCGGCTTTGTCCCCGGTGCCGTGCCACTGGCCTGGAAGCAGTGGCCTGGCATGGCCATGAACCCGAGCTTCGACGCCGCTATCCAAGCCGCAGTGTCTGCCGGGCAAAAAGCCGTATTGCTGTGCCGCAGCGGCGTTCGTTCTATCGCCGCTGCCAAACGCGCAACCGAGCTGGGGCTGGAGGCCTACAACATTCTGGAAGGCTTTGAAGGCGACGCGGATGCCGAAGGCCACCGCGGTTTGCGTGGAGGCTGGCGTCAGCGGGGTTTGCCGTGGCGGCAGAATTGAAAGTGTTCATAATCCTGCCCAATGACTTTTTTAGCGATTGATGTGGGGAACACCCGCCTGAAGTGGGCTTATTACGAGGCACCCGTGTCGGGTGCGCGTTTGTTGGCGCACGGTGCCGTGTTTTTGGAAAACATTGACAAGCTCGCCGAGCAAGAGTTCAAGAACCTCCCGCCACCCGACTACATTTTGGGCTGTGTTGTGGCCGCTGACGCCATCAAAGGCCGTGTGGCCGAGCAAATGGAGCACTGGGATGCGGTTCCTCGCTGGGTCGTCTCAACGGCGCAGGAATGTGGCGTCCGCAACGGTTATGAGCACCCGGCCCGGCTAGGTGCTGACCGCTGGGTGGCCATGATCGGCGCGCGGCACCGGTTGCTGGCGCGCGGTATTCAAAAGCCCTGCGTCGTGGTCATGGTCGGTACCGCTGTCACGGTAGAAGCGCTCGACACCCACGGCCATTTTTTGGGCGGCATTATTCTGCCCGGCCACGGCATCATGCTGCGGGCACTGGAGTCGGGCACCGCTGGTTTGCATGTGCCCACCGGTGACGTGATCGACTTCCCCACCAACACCAGCGACGCACTCACCAGCGGCGGCACCTTTGCCATTGCCGGCGCCGTGCAGCGCATGGTTGACAACGTCACGCGGCATTGCGGCGAAGAGCCCGTTTGCATCATGACCGGTGGTGCCGGCTGGAAGATGGCCCCCAGCCTGTCAGTGAAATTTGAGCTGGTCGACAGTCTTATTTTTGACGGTCTTCTGGAAATCGCCTCACAGCGCTTCGTCAACGCTTGAGTGCGCTGGCTGCGCCAGCAGCGTGTCGATGTTTTTCAGGATTTCACTTTCAATCCGGTCCTTGAACGCACCCAGCAAAAAGCCCAAGTGCGCATCGATTTCAAACTTATCTTGGTTGACCTTCAGCGTGCCGCTCACCCCTGAGCGCGTGAAAGTCACATGGTCGCTCTCCACCCCATCCTCGTAGGTGCAGCGCATGTCGAACTTTGCTTCGGCCTGCTGCACCCACAGAGCGGCGGCTTTACGCGCGTCAGCCAAGTTCATGCAGTGCTCGCGTTCAATATGAATATCGGCCATCTTGATGTCTTTTCCTGTCGCTCGGTCTGTGCGGGGTGCTGCGGATTGCGGCTAAGCCCGTATTTTGTCAGACCCGATCCGAAATCTCGATCAGGTTCAGGTCCGGGTCACGCACATACACCGAACGGATTTTGCAGGTCGCACCCGTGCGCAAGACCGGGCCTTCAATGATCGGCCAGCTTTCGCGCTGCAGTTTGTCGATGACCTGCTGCAGCGGCACGCTGGCGATAAAGCACAGGTCCAGAGCCCCCGGCACAGGCAAATGCGCCTTCGGCTCAAACTCTGAACCTTTGACATGCAGGTTGATTTTTTGCTGCCCAAACTTGAAGGCTTGCCGCGTCACGGGCGGCGTTCCCCCGACAAAACTTTCCAGCGTCATGCCCATGACCCGCGTGTAAAAGTCAACGCAGGCGGTTTCATTGTGGGTGGTCAATACAAGGTGGTCGAGATGGTCAATCATGCGGGAAAATCTTTGCTTGAGAGTTTGTCGAATTCGGTATTACACCGCACGCGGACCTTGAACGGCACGCTCGAAATTCCGTCGCTGCGAGCGCAGCGCGGCAGTCTAGGAGCCCGAATCCGTCGTCATGGACTGCCGCGCTACGCTCGCAGCGACGGAAATAGCCCGTGACTGCCGCGCTACGCTCGCAGAGACGGAAATAGCCCGTCAGTTATGCTCTTTCAGACCTCAGAATCCAAACCCCACCTGCCCGCCCATCCACCATGTTCTCCATGCTCGGCCTTTTCAAGTTAATGCGCCCTCACCAGTGGCTCAAAAACGTTTTCGTTTTTGCTGGCCTGCTCTTCAGTGAAAACTGGCGCAACCCTGCGGTCATTCACCAAGTGCTGATCGCGTTCGCAGCGTTTTGCTGCATTTCCAGCATGGTCTATGTCGTCAACGACTGGCTCGATCGCCATGCCGATGTCGAGCATCCAAGCAAGCGCTTTCGCCCACTCGCCAGTGGGCAGGTCACGCTGCCGCAAGCCGCCATCTTGGGGCTGACGTTGCTGGCTGCTGGCGTCTGGCTGGCGGCCAGTAACAAGACCCTCCTGACACTGCTAGCCCTGTACATCGCGCTCAATGTGGCTTACTCATTGCGACTCAAACGGGTGCCCGTGGTCGACGTTGGCGTTATCGCCTCGGGCTTCATGATCCGCCTGCTCGCCGGCACGCTGGCAGTGGGCATTGCGCCATCGCGCTGGCTGCTCCTCACGGGCTTGTTCGTGGCCTTGTTTCTGGGCTTCTCCAAACGCAAGGCTGAGACCTTTCATGACGTAGCCAGCCAGCGCGCCGTCTTGGCGGATTACCCGCCGGCGTTGCTCGACAGCTTCATGGCCGTCACCATGACCGCCACCATCATCACCTACAGTTTGTTTGCCACCAGCCCGGAGGCGCAGGGCATGCACGGTGAACGCCTGATTTACACCGTCCCCTTCGTCATCTTCGGCTTGCTGCGTTACGCCTACCAAGTGCACCGCGGCAAAGGTGAAGACGTTGCGCGTGATTTGATACGCGACCCTTGGACCTTGGCTGCCGGCGTGGCTTGGCTGCTGGTATTTTTTGGGTTCATCTGGTGAACCCATCGCGGGCAGAACAGCCGGCACCGCGCCTGTCCATTAAAAAACTCTTGCTCGTGCTGGGGCTGGTCGCCACAGCCTACGCCGCTGCGCTGGCTTTTTTCGGTGAGGCATCGCCTGCTGCGGCACTGAAAGGTTTGTTCTCCCTCACCGGGCTGGCAGCAGCAGCGCTGTGCCTGCTGAACTACCTGCTGCGCGGCCTGCGCTGGCGCGGCTGGATGGCGCACTACCAGCGACCGCTTGGCGTGCTGGAGGGCTTGCGCCTCTACGTCGCCGGCTACGCGCTCACGCCCACACCCGGCAATGTGGGCGAGGCGGTGCGCGGCCTGTGGCTGGTGCGCCAACCACTGAGCACGGCGCAAAGCCTGGCGATTTTTGGCGCTGAGCGCTTGGCCGATTTACTCAGCCTCTTGCTCATGGCCTTGCCCGCGCTGGGCTGGCTGTGTTGGTTTCAGTGGCACAGCGCTTGGGGTGTGACGACTTGGGGTCTTGGCTTTTGGGGCTGGAGCGCGGGCTTGCTGGCCGCCTGTGTATTGGTCGCGTGGGGAGTTTTTGTCATTGCGCGCCGCATCGCCCGCCAGACCCGCTGGGCTGCGCGTCTGACTTGGCTCCATGAGGCCTGGCATTGCTTGGCCCATCAGCCATGGCGCTGGCTGGCGCTCACTCTCTCGGCTTGGGCTGCACAAGGTGTGGCGGTGGCGCTGCTGTGCCGCGCTGCCGGCTTGGACCTCTCGACATGGCTGGCTGCTGGCTTTTATGCCTTGGCTATGGTCGGCGGCGCGCTGTCTGCCTTGCCCGCCGGGCTTGGCGGAACGGAAGCGGTGTTGGTGGCGTTGCTGGTCGGGCAAGGCGCAGCCGTCGGCACGGCCGTGGCGGTGACGGTGCTGGTGCGCTTGCTCACGCTCTGGCTGGCCGTGGCGCTCGGCTTGTTGGCTCTGCTTTACAGTGTGGCCATTCGCAAAGACATCCGCTTTTAAGCTTTTTTACCTTCATCCATGAACCCCACTCCCGCTGCCGCACCTTCCGGCCTTCCTTCGCCAGCTGATCCAGATTTTCAAGGCGGACTCATGCGCTGGCTACTCGCCGTCGGGCTGGCTTCGCTGGCCTTGCGGCTGTGGATTTCGGTCGTTTTCCCCGTCACCGGGGACGAGGCTTTTTTCTACTGGTGGGGCGTCTACAAAGACTGGGGCTACTACGACCACCCGCCCATGGTCGGCTGGCTCATCGGCCTCATGCGCGCCGTATTTGGTGACTCGCTCTGGGCCATACGCCTGCCGGTGGTGGTGTTGCCTTTGGCCTTGGGCGCTGTGTTGGGTTGGGCGCTGCAACCGGTGGCCGGACAACGTGCTGGCTGGGCCGTGCTGTTCTTCTGGCTGGCCCCCATCAACTGGCTCAACGTCCTCATCACCACCGACACGCCGCTGATGTTCTGGTCGATGTTGTCGGTGGCCGTCATGCTGCGCGCCGAACTGCGCCCTCGCTTGGATGCTGCTGCGCGCGGCCTCTACGCGCTGTCAGGTGTTTTTCTGGGTTGCGCCTTTTTGTCCAAGTACTTTTCCGTGGTGCTCGGGCTGACGTATTTGGTCTACTTCGCGTTCTATCGGCGAGACCGCTGGCAGGGCTTGGCGTTGGTGGTGCTGTGCGCCTTGCCCGGCCCCGCCATCAACATCGCCTGGAATATGGACCACGGCTGGTCGAACATCATGTTCAACGTCTTCAACCGCAACGAAGACGACCACTTTGAGCTGCGCAAACCCTTTATGTACCTCGGCATGATGTTGTACCTCGCCAGCCCGGCGGCGGTCTGGCTCGGCTGGAAGCACCGGCAGGCGCTGCGCAGCACCGCCGTTCAGCACCGGCTGCTAACTTGTTTGGTGTTGGTGCCGTTGGCTTTTTTCGCGCTGCTGTCGTTCAGAAAAGTCATCGGCCTGCACTGGGTGCTGTCGTTTTACCCCTTCGGTTTTGCGCTGCTGGCGCTGGCCCTGCCGGCTGAACGTCTCAAAGCTTGCGCCCTCGGCTTGGCCGTTTTTGCAGGGCTGCATGTGCTGGTGGTGGTCGGCATCGGCATCAGCTCACCCGCCGACTGGAAAAAATCCTCGCTCTACCCCAGCATCGTGCGCAGCTTCGACGCGCAGGCCATCTTGAAGCAGGTCGACGCGCCGGGTGTCGTGCTCATGGCAGACGCCTACACGCCGGCCTCGATCTACGGTTTTGAATTGCGTCGTTACGTGCCGGTGTTTGGCCCGGGTCGCTTCCATGCGCGGCAAGACGACATGCTGGTCGACTTCTCGCTGTACCAGGGCAAGACTGTCAGCATCATCCACGCGGCCAAGCCGGACTTGGCCAACTATCAGCCTTACTTCACATCGGTCGATGTTCGCCCCCTCGTGCAAAGCGGCGTGTCGTTTTATGTGGTCGAAGGGAAGGGCTTCAACTTCCCGGCCTATCGCGATGGTGTTTTGGCGACGATTTTCAAGCGCTACTACAACATCCCCACATGGCTGCCCATGACCGGCTGCCCGTTTTGTGAACGCTATTGCGGTCAGGTGCGATGCCCGCGATAGACACGTCAGGCCAGAACGGCCAGCCGGGCATTTGCGTGGCGGCGTTTGACTTCGACGGCACCCTGACTCACGGCGACACCCTGCTGCCTTTTTTAGCGACCGCGCTGGGCTGGCCGCGTTTTGCGTGGGCGCTGCTGCGCAGCAGTCCGTGGTTGGTCGGCCATGCGCTGCGGCTGGTGCGCAACGACATCGCCAAGGCGCGCTTGTTCAAGGCGGCGTTGCAAGGCGCGCCCACGGCCGACGTGCAGCGCTGGGCCGAACGCTGGGCCAGCGAACAATTGCCGCAGCAGTTGAGGGGCGCGCAAGACCCGACGATGACCCGGCTCGCGTGGCACCGGGCGGAAGGGCACTGCTGCGTCATGGTCAGCGCCTCACCCGATATTTACTTGGAGCGGGCAGCAGAACTATTGGGATTTGATGGTCTGGTCTGCACGCAGATGGAAGTCGACATCTCAGGGCAGCTCACAGGCCGCATGAAGACACTGAACTGCCACGGCCAGCAAAAAGTCATTCGCTTGCAAGCTTGGCTGGCCGAGCGCTACGACGCAGCCGTATTGGCCAACATGACGCTCTACGCCTACGGCGACACCTCAGGGGACAAACCCATGCTCCGCATGGCACAAAAGGCTTGGTATCGAGGCAAGCCGTTCGCAGATTGATTGCCACGCTGCGCTCGCAATGACGAAAATAAAAACATCGAAATGACGAACTTAAAAGTATCGAAATGACGAACTTAAAAACTTCGCAATGACGAACTTAAAAACTTCGCAATGACTAACCCGGTCGCTGCAAGCTAAAACCCTCCGTCACTGCGAGCGAAGCGCGGCAGTCCATCCCCGACCCCGCTACCGCGGAATCACAAATGCCCACTGACAAACTTGTGCAGCAAACTAGCTGCAAATGTTTGATAGGGAATGCCCTCCTCAAGCGCGCGTGCCTGCAAACTTTTTAGATCTCTGCTAGAAATACGAATGTTCAGCCGCTGGTCTTTTTTGAAAGTGGCCTCAGCGGCCGCTTGGTGCGCCTTCATCTGCACGGCCAAACCGCTCACGGGTTTGAGTGTGCCCGCTTCCCAAGCCTGCAATATCGCTAACTCTTCTTCATCGTACTTTGCATTTTTCTTCATGACTTGCTCCTGTATTGCCGGGTTGCCTTGCGGCTGGGGATGATGGTTTTTAGAAAAATTTCTGTTTCGGTTTCAACAAATGGCACGGCGTACACGTAGTCATCAACTTGCACCATTAAGATTTTTTGCCCGAGATATTTTTCTTGATTGGGGTGTTCAAGTACAGCCAGCTCATTTCCACAGCTGATTTCAAAAACTATCCGCTCGAACGAAATACCCCGCTCCTGTACTAGCAACTGGTTTTTACTCGCATTCCAATTGAACGTTTTTGGGCTGGACATGTGTGCATTTTATGCACACGACCAAAATTCCGTCAATGGGCGACCGCAGTGGGCGGACCATGGCTCCTAGATTGCCGCGCTTCGCTCGCAATGACGAATCCGGTCGCTACAAGCTAAAACCCTCCGTCACTGCGAGCAAAGCGCGGCAGTCCATCCCCATCCCCGAATCCCTCAGTTCTGCAACTCCACCCGCGCCAGCGCCACGGCCATCCGGTCTAGCGCATCTTGAGGCTGGCTGGCCACCGCTTGTTGGTAAAGCTTGGTGGCCTCTTTGAATTTCTTTTCACCTTCCAGCATGACCAACCCGTTGGCGTAGTCAATCAAGCTCACGGGTGAGCCAGGGTTCAGTTGCAGCGCTTGCTTGAACAGCGCCAAGCCTGTTTCTTTCTTGGCGCCATAGGTCATGCCGGCAATCAGCGCACCGACCTTGTCAATCACCTCGGCGTGAAAATTCGCCAGCGTCAAGTGCGCATCGGCATGAACGGGGCAGAGCGCTATCGTGTGGCTCAGCGCCGCTTTCACCTTGTTGCCCACACCCTGCGCCATGCCTTTGGCCACGCTGATGGCTTGGCCGTATTGGCTCAGCGCGTAGGCCTGCCAAAAAAAGGCATTCGGGTTGTTGGGCACCAGCGCTTGCTGCGCCTCCGCCCGGGCGGCAACTTCCAAAAACAAGGCGAGCTTGGTTTTTTCACGCTTCTCCAAAAAGCGTGCGTAGACGCTGGTGGCCTTGTTGGCGACGGTCACGCCATCGGTACCGGCCTTCAGACCCCTGTCTGTGGCTTGTTGGAAGTCACCGTTGTGAAACAACACCCAAGCGTGCAAAACGTCACCATCGACAGGCATCGGTTCGGCGTCACACCGGTGCAGGCGCGGCCAGTTTTTTTGCAGACTGGCAGCGTCAAACTGCACGTCATCCGCACTGATGAACCGGCTCCAAGTAGCCATGGATTTGTCTCCTGAGGTGACTTCTTATTTTTTCAGCCCTGAGTGTGTCACGTTTGTCGGTACTGGGGCAGCGCTGCTGTACGCCGTCACCAGCGCCTGCAGATGCAGCCGCTGGCTTGGCTCAAGGTAAGGAATCAACAGGTTGAGTACATGGTGCGCACCGCGCAACAAGGCCATCTGTGCGTGCTCGGGTTCGAGCGCGTGGCGCGGGTCGCGCACGTACTCAAAGCTCAGCCAGTAGGTCAGCACCACCACCATGCTGGTCGCCGTGGGCTCGGCCTCGCGTGCGTCCATCGTCATCGCGCGGTGCTGCACTAGGCTGTTCAGCAGACCTTTCACTGAGCGGGTTTTATGCTCAATCACCCGCTGAAAATGCGTCTCGAGTTTGCGGTTCTTGCTCAGCAAATCATTCAGGTCCCGGTACAAAAACCGGTACTGCCAAATCAACTCAAACAGGGAGTGCATGAAGAACCAGGCGTCCTCCACATCGCGCACCCCTTCGCTGGCGCCCAGCAGTTCATTCAGGGCTGTTTCGTAGCGGTCCAGCAGCGAATTGATCAGCTCGTCTTTGGCTGGGTAGTGGTAGTAAAGGTTGCCCGGGCTGATGCCAAGTTCCGCCGAGATCAGCGTGGTCGAGACATTGGGCTCGCCAAAGCGGTTGAACAGCTCCAGCGTCACCTCCAAAATGCGCTCCGCTGTGCGGCGCGGCGCTTTTTTCGCCATCTGCGTTGCCCTCTTGTCTCTTTAATTTAGAGCCACTCTACCTCAGGCATCGGCGCTGGGTAAGTAGGGAAGGTCAGTAGCGCTCAGACGCGGGGTGTTTTTTGAACCGCCCTTGGCTTGACAGGCTTCCCACCACCCTCCAACCCCGCCAACTTTTTCTTCAGCGCGGCTACTTCTGCCTGCAGCGCCTCAAACTCCGCCTGTGACGGCACGCCCAAGTGCGTCAGCGCTTTGGCCACGCGCTCTTCAAAAATGCTCTCCAGCTTGTCCCACGGTTGTGCCGCCTTGGCACTCAGGGCAGACACGCTCAGGTTCGACGCCTCGGCCATGCTGCGCAGCTTGCTGGCAGCCTCTGCCAGTTTTTCTTCAGCGGCCGCCTTGGTTTGGCGCTGCAGGTCTAGGCCTTCCTTCACCAAGCCCTGAAACACCTTGCTGCCTTCTTCTTGCGCCTTGGCAAACGCGCCCAAGCCCGCCAGCCAGATCTGTTGCGCGGACTCCTGTACCAGCCCTGTCGCGGGGCTTGGCTCCTTGGCAGTTGGGGATGGTTTTTTGCTTGTCATGGGACGGACTCCTGAGATAAATAGTGAACAACAATGGCGCATCCTAGTCCGGCAAAGCCTATTTTGTGTAGACCGTGACTTCTAAAAAAGCTCCAAAAATTACTTACCATTCGTAATATTACTTGCTGGTCTATGTGGGTTTAAGCCTATCATCCGCCGATGACCTCATCCTTGACCAGCCAGCACTCCCAAACGTACCTCCGGTTTTTGAATCTGGTGAAGGCTGTTCACGCGCTGCCAGACTTCCCCAAACTGGACCCCGTTGAAGAGCGCCTGTTACATCTGTTTGCCACCGTCTGGCATGCCGAGCAAAAGATCACGGTGCTGCAGGCCATGGCCATTTATGACGACGTGTCCTCCACCACGGCCCACCGGCGGCTCAAGTCCTTGCGCAAAAAAGGCGTCATCACCCTGGTCTCCGACGAAGTCGACACCCGCATCAAGTACGTCATGCCCACGCCCATCGCCAACAAGTACTTTGCGCAGCTGGGCAAGTGTCTGAACGAGGCGCAGGTCGCCTGAGGGTTCGTCGCCGGCTGAGGTCTGGTGCCTAAGCCGGCACAAGCTATCGCCGCGCACTTTTGAAAAGTGTTGCCAAATTTACGGTGGCTAAAATAGCCGCTAGCTTTACCTTTGGCCAATGTGCCCAGACCCCCAGAAAGTCACTGAATGGAAAACACCCCACTGCCAGCAAGCGCTGAGGCAGAGATCAGCTTGCTTGACCTGTTGGTCACACTCGCCGACAACATCAAACTGCTCATCCTCGGGCCGTTGACGGTGGGTTTCGCGGCGCTGGCCATCGCTTTTTATCTGCCCCAAACTTTTGAGAGTGTGGCCGTGTTGCAGGCTGAACCCGCCGTGGCCAGTGCCCTGACGACAGCGTCAGTGCTCGACCCTGCCGCCACCAGCCTTGGGCTGATCCAAGGACACGGCGTTGAAGTTGCGCGAGAGGCCTTGCGTGGGCGCATCAAAATCGCGCCGGGGCGCAACGACAAACTACTGACCATCACCGTCACCGGAACCACCCCCCAGCAAGCGCACGCATCGGCCACAGCGCTGCTGGCGGCAGCCTACGAACAAAGCCGGCCTGCAGGCCGAGCCAAGACGAGGCTGGAGGCTCAGTTGGCCGACGCCAAGTTACGCCTAGCACTTGCTCAAAAAGTGAGCTTCAAGGTCTACGAAATTATCGAAGGTCTTGAAAGCTCGCCGAACAAGTTGCAACCGCGTGGCGCAGAGTCGCCTCGCGGCTACTCGGAGTTGCTCGGCACCATCCTCGCGGCTCAGGTCCAAATTATGTCGATTGAATCTCAGCTAGAGGGTATGACGGATTCCCAGCTCGTCCAAGCACCCACCGTGCCCGAAAGAGCTGTCAGCCCAAAGAAAACCATGATCGCCATTGGCGCCACACTGGCCACCGGGTTCATGTTGCTTTTGTGGGTCTTCATGCGCAACGGCCTGCGCAGCGCAGAGGCCGACCCGGCCAGCGCCGCCAAGCTGGCACGCATTCGCCGTGCGCTGTCTCTGCGGTCGCCGCCCACAGCATAAATATCGCTTTCAACCGTTGACGCCGGTCTGGCCCCTTATAGTTGGCCTTCAGCTAACTATTCTTAAAATCCCGTGACCATCCTCATCACCGGCGGCGCCGGCTTCATCGGCGGCAACTTTGTGCTCGACTGGCTGGCCCAGTCGGACGAGCCGGTCATCAACCTCGACAAACTGACCTACGCTGGCAACCCAGAAACCCTGGCCAGCCTGCAGGGCGACGCGCGCCACACCTTGGTGCAGGGGGACATTGCCGACAGCGCCTTGGTCGCCAGCTTGCTGGCGCAGCACCAACCCCGCGCGGTGCTTAACTTTGCGGCCGAGTCGCATGTCGACCGTTCCATCCACGGGCCTGAAGACTTTATTCAGACCAACATCGTCGGCACCTTCCGGTTGCTGGAATCTGTGCGGGCTTATTGGGGTGAGCTCCCGGCAGACGCTAAGGCCGCGTTCCGCTTCTTGCATGTATCGACCGACGAGGTGTACGGCTCTTTGAGCAAAGACGCGCCGGCTTTTACCGAAGAGCATCGCTACGAGCCCAACAGCCCGTACAGCGCCAGCAAGGCCGCCAGCGACCACTTGGTGCGCTCGTGGCACCACACCTACGGCTTGCCGGTGCTGACCACCAACTGCTCTAACAACTACGGGCCGTATCACTTCCCCGAAAAGCTGATCCCGCTGATGATCGTCAATGCCTTAGCGGGCAAAGCCCTGCCGGTGTACGGCGACGGCATGCAGGTGCGCGACTGGCTGTACGTCAAAGACCACTGCAGCGCCATCCGGGAAGTGCTGGCACGTGGCCGCTTGGGTGAGGTCTACAACGTCGGCGGCTGGAACGAAAAGCCGAACATTGACATCGTCAACACCGTCTGCAGTTTGTTAGATACGATGCGCCCCAAGGCCGACGGCCAAAGCTACAGCTCGCAGATCACCTACGTCAAAGACCGCCCCGGCCACGACCGCCGCTACGCCATAGACGCCAGCAAGCTGCAACGCGAACTCGGCTGGAAGCCCGCCGAAACCTTCGAGACCGGCATCCAAAAAACCATCGCCTGGTACCTAGCCAACCCCGACTGGGTCGCCCATGTGCAAAGCGGCGCTTATCGGCAGTGGGTGCAAACGCAGTACGCCAGCACGGCTGACGCATGAAAATCCTTCTCCTCGGCAAAAACGGCCAAGTCGGCCAAGCGCTGCAGCGCACGTTGGCGCCTTTGGGTGAGTTGGTGGCGCTTGACCGCAACCCACACAGCGCCGGTTTGTGTGGCGACCTCGGTCAACCTGAAGCGCTGGCAGCGACGATTCGCCAGCTCCGGCCCGACGTCATCGTCAACGCCGCCGCCTACACCGCGGTCGACAAGGCCGAGGGCGAGCCCGAGCAAGCCCGGCTCATCAACGCCCACGCACCTGAAGTGCTGGCCCGCGAGGCCGAAGCCTTGGGCGCCTGGCTCATTCACTACAGCACCGACTACGTTTTTAACGGCAGCGGTTCCGAGCCCTGGCAAGAAACCGATGCCACCGCACCGCTCAACATCTACGGTCAAACCAAGCTCGAAGGTGAGTTGCGCGTGCAGGCTGCCAGTACCCGGCATTTGATTTTCAGGACCAGCTGGGTGTATGCCGCGCACGGCAGTAACTTCGCCAAAACCATGCTCAAGTTAGCCCAAGAGCGCGAGCGCCTGACGGTGATCAACGACCAATGGGGCGCGCCCACCGGGGCCGAGTTGATTGCCAGTGTGACCGCTGCGGCCATCCAGAAAGTCATGGCGGTCGATAACGCCAAGCAAGACACTAATCAAGAAGTTATTCAAGACGTATTGGCCGGTATCTACCACCTGGTCGCGGCTGGCGAAACCAATTGGCACGCCTACGCCAGCCACGTCATCAGCCAAGCCAAAGCGCTGCGGCCCGACATGCCGTGGGCCGTGAAAGAGATCGTGCCGGTACCGTCCACCGCCTTTGTCACCGCAGCCCAGCGCCCGCATAATTCCCGCCTTAATACCCACAAGCTGCAGGCCGCGTTCGGCATCCGCTTGCCTGACTGGCAGCAGGGCGTTGACAGCATGCTGTCTGAAATTCTGATGAAGAAACACACATGACCCCACGCAAAGGCATCATCCTCGCAGGCGGCTCCGGCAGCCGGCTACACCCGGCCACGCTGGCCATGAGCAAGCAGCTGCTGCCGGTGTACGACAAGCCGATGATTTATTACCCGCTCAGCACGCTGATGCTAGGCGGTATTCAAGACGTGCTCATCATCAGCACGCCGCAAGACACGCCGCGTTTTGAGCAGCTGCTGGGCGACGGCAGCCAGTGGGGCATGAACCTGCAGTACGCTGTGCAGCCCAGCCCGGACGGCTTGGCGCAAGCCTTCTTGATCGGTGAAAAGTTCCTGAACGGCGCGCCCAGCGCGCTGGTCTTGGGTGACAACATCTTTCACGGTCACGACTTCACGACCCTGCTCGCCGAGGCCGACGCGAAGACCACGGGCGCCACCGTCTTTGCCTACCATGTGCAGGACCCCGAGCGCTATGGCGTGGTCGCCTTCAATGCCCAAGGCCAAGCCAGCAGCATTGAAGAAAAGCCACTCAAGCCGCAGAGCAACTACGCCGTCACGGGCTTGTATTTCTATGACAACCAGGTGGTCGACATCGCCAAGGCTGTCAAACCGAGTGCTCGCGGCGAGTTGGAGATCACCGCTGTCAACCAAGCGTATCTGGACCGGGGCCAGCTCAACGTGCAGATCATGCAGCGCGGCTACGCTTGGTTAGACACCGGCACGCATGACAGCCTGCTGGACGCCGGCCAGTTCATCGCCACGCTGGAGCGCCGGCAGGGCCTGAAGATCGCCTGCCTAGAAGAAATCGCCTGGCGCAACGGCTTCATCACCGCCGAGCAATTCGAAAAGCTGGCCCAGCCGCTGTCTAAAAACGGCTACGGGCAGTACATGCTGCGTTTGCTGAAAGAGGATCAGCGTGTGACCGGCGGTAAAGCATGAAAACCACCCCCACCGCCATCCCCGGTGTGCTCGTCATCGAGCCCAAAGTCTTTGGCGACGCGCGCGGTTTCTTCTTTGAGAGCTTCAACCAAAAGGCCTTCAACGACGCCACCGGCACCGACCACACCTTCGTCCAAGACAACCACAGCCGCAGCGCCAAGGGCGTGCTGCGCGGCATGCACTTTCAGGCCACACAGCCGCAGGGCAAGCTGGTGCGCGTGGTGCGCGGTGCGGTGTTTGACGTCGCCGTCGACATCCGCCTAGACTCCCCCGCCTTTGGCCGCTGGGTCGGCGTCGAGCTCACAGAAGACAACCACAAGCAGATGTGGGTGCCGCCCGGCCTTGCGCACGGGTTCTTGGTGCTGAGCGACACCGTCGACTTTTTGTACAAGACGACCGACTACTACGCGCCCGAGTTTGAGCGCTGTATCGCCTGGGACGACCCATCCGTTGGCATTGACTGGCCGCTTGGCGGGCTCCAGCCCAAACTCTCGGTCAAGGACCTGCAGGGCCAGGCCCTCAGCGCGTTGGGCTCGAGCCCTGCGGCCGGCAAGTAGCCTTCTAATGTTCAGCTGGTACCTCGTCTACAGCAAACCGCGTCAAGAAGCCTGCGCGCTAGAGAACCTCGAGCGGCAGGGCTTCGGGTGCTTCCTGCCGCTCATCTCCGTCGAAAAACTCCGCCGCAAGCTGATCGTCGTCGTCCAGGAGCCGCTCTTCCCGCGCTACCTCTTCATCCGCCTAGACGCCAGCCAGGAGGGCCGGAGCTGGAACCCAATCCGCTCGACCACCGGGGTCAGCCGCCTGGTCACCTTTGGCCAGATCCCGGCCAAGGTTGACGACGAGCTGGTGGAGGCCATCCGGTCTTCGGTCACAGGTGCCGGCGTGCGCCAGCGCCACTTCGAGCCGGGTGAGGTTGTGCGCATCAACGACGGGCCCTTCGCCGGCCTCGAGGCGGTCTACCAGATGCCCGACGGCGAGGCCCGCGTGATGGTGCTGATTGACATCCTCAGCAAAAAAGTCAGCCTGTCGATCGAGCCTCCCAGCCTCAGCAAGGTCAGCTGAGGCTGCAGGCCACACATCGTTGCTAAATTGTGGATATATTATTTTTCTGCATGGGGTGTAACTTTATGAGTAGTTCGTCATTAGAATTGATCGAGTTAGATCGCTAGCGAACTCGCGTTTTGGGTGCCGTTTTTATCAACGCGGCACTGCGGTAGCGATCCCGTCAGTTTTTTTAACGGTCAAGTTCAAGAGGGTAGGGCATCCATTCCATGAGCAGCCGCCAGGCCAGACTCCAAGAGGACACCAGCTTCAGGCTGATGAGGCTCCTAGAGGACAACCCCAAGCTCAGCCAGCGGGAGCTCGCCAAGGCGCTCGGCATCAGCTTCGGCGGGCTGAACTACTGCCTCAACGCGCTCAAAGACAAGGGCTGGGTGAAGATGCACAACTTCAGCCAGAGCAGTAACAAGCTCGGCTACGCCTACCTGCTCACGCCCACAGGGATCGCAGAGAAGGCGGCCCTGACCGGCCGGTTCTTAAAGCGCAAGATGGACGAGTACGAGGCCCTCAAGGCCGAGATCGCCGCGCTCAGGTCCGACATCGGTAACGACGCCGTCATTGCGAGCGAAGCGCGGCAACCCATCCCCGCGCCCCAGCAGACCATGGGCCGCCACGTCGTACGTCCTAGCGATGACGAGGGGAGGCCATGACCCTCTCTGTCCCCTTGTCAATGAAATCACAACGGGTTAGACTTGTACGATAAGCGGAACAAGTAAAGGATCGGTGTCATGCGAGTCATCAATTTTTCTGAAGCCAGGGGCAGCCTCAAGGGCGTTATCGATCAGGTCATCGCTGACGCTGACTACACGGTCATCGCGCGGCGAGATGCGCCCGATGCGGTGGTCATGTCGCTGGACACCTTTAACGGGCTCATGGAAACCGTGCACCTGCTGAAGTCGCCGGCCAATACCGCCCACCTGGCACGCTCCGTTGAGCAGTACCGTCAGGGCCAAGTTTTGAGCCAAGACCTGGCCGATGCCGATTGAGGCGACACCGCTGAGGCTGTCCTGGACCCTGGCCGCTTGGGAGGACTACACCTACTGGCAGGGTCAGGACAAAAAGACTTTAAGGCGCATCAATGCGTTGATTAAGGACGCGCTCCGTCAGCCGTTTGATGGCATTGGCAAGCCCGAACCTTTGAGAGAAAACCTCTCCGGCTTTTGGTCGCGCCGCATTGATGACACGCATCGCCTGGTTTATTGCGTGGATGGCGAGTCGCTGGTGGTGATTGCTTGTCGGTACCACTATCAATGATGTCCCACTTAGGCAATTGGACTCTTATGGAAACTTTCAACGATCTGGGGCGTGGTGCGGTGTTGGGCTTTAGCGGGCTTTGCTGTGTGAATAGCGTCAATAACGACGCAAGTCAAAACATGAACCGTCTAAGTTCTTTTGGAGTCTCTCTTTGAGCTTGTCCTCGGCATCGATCACCCCTGTCGTCCTCTGCGGCGGCTCCGGTACTCGGCTTTGGCCGCTTAGCCGCAAGAGCTTCCCCAAGCAATTTGTGCCGCTCATCGGCAACAAGAGCCTGCTGCAGCTCACCCTAGAGCGGGTTTCATTGCTCAGCCAAAGTGTTATTTGCGTGGCGTCTGAAGACCACCGCTTCCTGGTGTCTGAAGCCATGCAAGCCGCCAAGGTTCCGGGCACCGTCTTGCTGGAGCCCGTGGCCCGCAACACCGCTGCCGCCATGGCCATTGCCGCACTGCTGGCCGAGCCAGCAGACCTGCTGCTGTTCTGCCCCTCAGACCACCACATCCCCGACCCTGCCGCCTTTGCCCAAGTCGTCCAAAAAGGCGTTGCCGCAGCTAAAGAAGGCGCCATCGTCACCTTCGGCATCTCGCCCACCTTCCCCAGCACCGCCTACGGCTACATCCGCCAGGGCAGCGCGCGGCCAGACGGCGCATTCAACGTCGAAGGCTTCTCAGAAAAGCCAGCCCAAGAAAAAGCAGAAGCCTTGCTACTTTCAGGCAGCGCGCTTTGGAACGCCGGCATCTTCTTGTGTTCTGCTCAAACCCTGCTCAGCGCTTTAGGGCAGCACGCACCCGACATCCTGCAAGCCTGCCAGCAGGCCATGGACTCGGCCCCCCAAGACGGCAGCTTTGTGCGCCCGCAGCCGCAGGCGTTTGAGGCCTGCCGCTCAGAGAGCATCGACTACGCCGTCATGGAGCACCACGCCAACGTGGCCGTGCTCCCCTTTACCAGCGCCTGGAGCGACGTTGGCAGCTGGAACGCTGTGGCAGACCTGACACCAGCCGATGCTCAAGGCAACCGCATCCACGGTCAAGGCTTTGCGCTTCACGCCAACAACACCTTTGTGCACGCGCCGCACCGCCCGGTGGTGGTCTTGGGCACGCAAGACTTGCTTGTCATCGACACCCCCGACGCTTTGTTGGTTGCAGCCTGCAGCCATGTGGAGCAGGTCAAGCAAGTGGTGGCACGCCTAGACGCTGACAACATCTCGCAATCAGTCCAGCACCGCAAAGTCGCCAGGCCTTGGGGTGCCTACGACAGCGTCGACGTGGGCGAGCGGCACCAAGTCAAACGCATCACCGTTCGCCCCGGCTCCAAGCTCAGCCTGCAGATGCACCACCACCGTGCTGAGCACTGGATCGTGGTCAAAGGCACTGCGCTGGTTACTCGCGGCGAAGAAGAGATCTTGCTCACTGAGAACCAGAGCACCTACATCCCCTTGGGCGTCAAACACCGGCTTGAAAACCCTGGCAAGACCGATCTAGAGCTGATTGAGGTGCAGTCGGGGAGTTACTTGGGTGAGGACGACATCGTGCGATTTGAAGACACGTACGGAAGAGGTTGAGGCCGTGGATAAAGCAATTAACAAAATTTACGTCGCAGGCCACCGGGGCATGGTCGGCAGCGCCATCGTGCGCGCGTTGACCTCCGTCATTGCGAGCGAAGCGCGGCAATCCACCCCCGATTTCACCCTCGTCACTCGCACCCACGCCGAGCTGGACCTCACCAACCAAGCCGCAGTGCAAGCTTTCTTTCAAAAAGAAAAGCCAACCCAGGTCTACCTAGCCGCAGCCAAAGTCGGCGGCATCCACGCCAACAACACCTACCCGGCCGAGTTCATCTACCAAAACCTGATGATGCAGGCCAACGTCATTGACGCGGCTTTTAGGAGCGGCGTTCAAAAGCTCTTGTTCCTTGGCTCCAGCTGCATTTACCCCAAGCTCGCCCCACAGCCCATGGCCGAAGACGCCTTGCTCACCGGCACCTTGGAGCCCACCAACGAGCCCTACGCCATTGCCAAGATTGCCGGCATCAAGCTGTGCGAAAGCTACAACCGCCAGTACGGCCAAAGCCATGGCGTGGACTACCGCAGCGTCATGCCGACCAACTTGTACGGCCCTTGTGACAACTACCACCCAGAAAACAGCCACGTCATCCCGGCCTTGATCCGCCGCTTCCATGAAGCCAAGGTCAATAACGCCCCCGCCGTCACCATCTGGGGCAGCGGCACACCACGGCGCGAGTTTTTGTACGTAGACGACATGGCCGCTGCCAGCGTGTTCGTCATGAACCTGCCCAAGGCCACGCTAGACGCCCACACCCAGCCCATGCAAAGCCACATCAACGTCGGCTTCGGTGAAGACATCACCATCAAAGAGCTGGCTCTGGCAGTCGGCAAGACCGTCGGTTACCAAGGCGTCATTGACTTCGACACCAGCAAACCCGACGGCTCCCCGCGCAAGCTGATGGACAGCAGCCGCCTGAACGCACTCTGCTGGCAAGCCCAAGTGGGCCTAGAAGCAGGCCTAGCCACCGCATACCAAGATTTCTTAGCCCAAACTACAACATGACAACAGCCCTCAAAGTCGCCCTCATCACAGGTGTCACCGGCCAAGATGGCTCTTACCTGGCCGAATTCCTTCTGGACAAAGGCTACACCGTTCACGGCATCAAACGCCGGGCCAGCTCATTCAACACCCAGCGCGTAGACCACATCTACCAAGACCCGCACGTAGACAACGCACGCTTTAAGCTGCACTACGGCGACTTGAGCGACAGCAGCAACCTGACCCGTATCATTCAAGAAACGCAGCCCGACGAAATCTACAACCTCGGCGCACAGTCCCATGTGGCTGTGAGCTTTGAAAGCCCCGAATACACCGCCGACGTTGACGGCATGGGCACGCTGCGCATTTTGGAAGCCATTCGCATCCTCGGCCTGGAAAAGAAAACCCGCTTTTACCAGGCCAGCACCAGCGAGCTCTATGGCCTGGTGCAAGAAACCCCGCAAAAAGAAACCACACCTTTTTACCCGCGCAGCCCGTATGCCGTGGCCAAGCTCTACGCCTACTGGATCACCGTCAACTATCGCGAAGCCTACGGCATGTATGCCTGCAACGGCATTTTGTTCAACCACGAAAGCCCACGCCGCGGCGAAACCTTCGTCACCCGCAAAATCACGCGCGGCCTGGCCAACATCAGCTTGGGCCTGCAAGACTGCCTGTACATGGGCAACATAGATGCCCTGCGCGACTGGGGCCACGCCAAAGACTATGTGCGCATGCAATGGATGATGCTGCAACAGGACACCGCAGAAGACTTCGTCATCGCCACCGGAAAGCAATACAGCGTGCGCCAGTTTATTGAGTGGTCAGCCGCAGATCTAGGCATGCAAATTCGCTGGGAAGGCACAGGCGTTAACGAGGTTGGTTATAGCGTCATTGCGAGCGAAGCGCGGCAATCCATGCCCCCAGAAGTCGCCATCATCCGCATTGACCCCCGCTACTTTAGGCCCACAGAAGTAGAAACACTGCTCGGCGACCCCACCAAAGCCAAACAAAAGCTCGGTTGGGTGCCCGAGATCACCGCGAAAGAAATGTGCGCCGAAATGGTGGCTGCTGACTTGGCCCAAGCCAAGCAGCACGCGCTGCTCAAGGCTAACGGTTACAGCGTCAACGTGAGTGTTGAATAACCTATGAAATTGCTATCGCCGGCCTCGGCTACATCAGTCTGTCAAATGCCGTTTTACTGGTCCGACTCCATGAAGTTGTGGCGATTGATATCGCCGCAGACAAAGTAGCCATGCTCAACAACAAGCAAAGTCCGATTGAAGACGCCGAAAAACAACTAGTGCCTCTGGAAGCAGGTGATGTGCCTGATACCTACGCCGATGCGGCTGACCTGGTCGAGCAATTTCACTATAAACCCGCCACCACAGTGGAAGAATGCATCCAGCGCTTTGTCGCTTGGTACCGCAATGAATTCAAGCTTATCTAATGCAATCCAACCAATCCATAGCAACCCTACTAAAACGCCTTTGGCACCACATCAGCCCACGTCGTCGGGGACAATTCGGGCTGCTACTGGTGCTGATGCTTCTTGCCTCGTTCGCGGAGATTCTCAGTATCGGCGCGGTGTTGCCGTTTCTTGGGGTGTTAACCGTGCCAGAGAAGGTTTTTGAGCACGCCGCAGCACAGCCTATCATCCAGGCACTGGGGCTAACGACGCCAGCGCAACTCCTGTTGCCACTCACCATCGCATTTGCCGTGGCGGCGCTCAGCGCAGGCGCCATGCGTTTGTTGCTGCTCTGGGCCAGCACCCGCCTATCCTTTGCCACTGGGGCCGACCTCAGCATCAGCATCTACCGCCGCACGCTTTATCAGCCTTATGCAGTGCATTGCGCCCGCAACAGCAGCGAGGTCATCAATGGCATCTCGGGCAAAGCCAACGGTGTCATTTACAGCATCATCGTGCCGGCTTTAACGCTCATCAGTTCCAGTGTCATGCTCATTGCCATCCTTATCGCCCTGTTGGCAGTAGAGCCTGTCATCGCCCTGGCGGCCTTTGGCGGATTTGGTCTGATCTACGCTTTTATCATCCGCTTGACCCGCAAGCAACTATTGGCCGATAGCCAGCGCATCGCCCGCGAATCCAGCCATGTCATCAAATCCCTGCAAGAAGGCTTGGGCGGCATCCGCGATGTGCTCATTGATGGCAGCCAAGCTACCTATTGCCATATTTACCGCAATGCCGATCTTCCCCTGCGCCGCGCGCAGGGTAACAATTTATTTATCAGTTCCAGCCCACGTTACGGCATGGAAGCTCTGGGCATGATGCTCATCGCCGCGCTGGCATATTCGCTCGCCCAGCAAGCCCATGGCATCGCCAAAGCCATCCCCATCCTCGGTGCCTTGGCGCTCGGCGCGCAGCGTCTACTGCCCGTTTTACAGCAAGCCTATGGATCCTGGACAAGTATTCAAGGTGGCCAAGCCTCGCTACAAGACACCGTCGAACTGCTCGACCAAGCCTTACCCGTCTACGCCGACCAGCCAGCCGCCCAACCGTTGCCCTTCAAGCACAACATCAGCCTCAAGCAGCTTTCGTTCCGCTACAGCCCGCAAACGCCCTATGTTCTAAAGCAGCTCAACCTCACCATCGCCAAAGGTAGCCGCGTGGGTTTTATCGGCACCACCGGAAGTGGCAAAAGCACTCTGCTCGATATCGTCATGGGACTGCTACAGCCAACCGATGGCACCTTGGAGATTGATGGTCAGCCTGTGACGCCCACAAATAACCGCGCCTGGCAAGCCCATATCGCTCATGTGCCGCAAGCCATATTTCTGGCCGACAGCAGTATTGAAGAAAATATCGCTTTTGGCGTACCCAAAGACCAGATCGACCCCAAGCGCGTCCGGCAAGCCGCACAACAAGCGCAGATTGCCGACAGCATTGAAAGCTGCCCCAAGCAATACCAAACCTTTGTCGGCGAGCGCGGCATCCGCCTCTCTGGTGGTCAGCGTCAACGCATCGGCATCGCCCGCGCCCTCTACAAACAAGCCAATGTGATTATTTTTGACGAAGCGACCAGCGCGCTGGATAACGAAACCGAAAAATCCGTCATGCAAGCCATCGAAGGCCTCAGCAAAGACCTCACACTGCTTATCATCGCCCACCGCCTCACCACCCTCAAAAACTGCACGCAGATCGTGGAGTTGGGTGAGGGCGGAATCAAGCGCGCAGGCAGCTATCAACACATTACAGGATAGGGTTCAATAATATGACATCAGTAATAGTATTCACCAAGGATAGGCCTATGCAATTGCATGCTTATCTGGAGAGTTTGCTTTATTATTCGGAATTGCAGAGAAATCAAATTTCTATCATTTATAAGCAAAATAAAGAGATAAGCTATGAGAAATTGATGGGCATATATCCAGAATGTAATTGGATTATTGAGGGTAATTTTTATAATGATTTGTTAGCAGCTTTAGAAAAGTCGAACGACTTAATTTTTTTCGGATGTGATGATGTAGTTTTCAAAAATAAAATATCAATTGCATACGCTGCGAATTT
>CANCLK010000020.1 GCA_947378785.1 Comamonadaceae bacterium | reverse complement strand
AGGCACGGCAGTTGCTAATGTCTGGGTGAATGGAGATTCCGCGCGTCAATCTGGCGGAAATCCGACACCCTCGCAAACGCCTCGCAGCAGCGCACAGGTCGCAAGCGATACTGACGGCGGATCTGGCCAGTCGATGGCCGGGTCAGTGCCCGTGGGGGGTGTTCGCCAAGGTGGTTCAAGCGGTGCGTGGGACGTGCTGGCTTGATCTGAGGCAAAAATTTTCGAATCGTTTAAACGAGGTATCGCATGGTTGATGAAGTTGTTGAAGCAGAACCGAAGGCCAAAAAGCCAATTCTCCTGATCGTCGGGGGCGTTGTCGTTTTGCTCGTGATCGTGGTTGGCGCCGTCTTTGGAACGCTTTTCGCCACCGGGTTTTTCAAACCCAAGGCTGAATTGACAGCGGAACAGATGCTGGCTGGTGAGGCGCATGGCGCAGCCGATGCCCATGGTTCGCCGGCTAAAGCCGATGCGCATGGCGATGCGCCAAAGGTCGATGCCCATGGCGCGCCTGTCAAAGGGGGTAAGGACGGTAAAGACGGTCCCCCGGCCAAGCTGAGTAAAAAGTCACCTGAGATGACCCGTTTCGACTACAGCTACCAAAAGCTCGATGCGGATTTCTTGTCTAACCTGACCGGCTCGCGCAAGGTCATGTCGGTTCAGATCGCCCTCATGACGCGCTACGACCAGCGCGTTTTTGACAACGTTAAAAAGCACGAAATGGCGCTCCGCTCAGTCATCTTGGACGTGATGCGTCAAACCGTAGACGCTGATCTGAGCAAGCCTGACTTTCGCAAAGACTTGGCTGTTCGCATTCGCGATGTGATGAACACCTTGCTTGAAAAATACGAAGATTTTGGTGGCATCGAAGAAGTGTATTTCACCTCTTTCGTGACCCAATAACGCCGTTTTAAACGTACCCATTTTTCACGCATTCTGATCTGACCATGGCCACCAACTTGCTGACCCCTGAAGAGCTTTCGGCCCTCGCCGAAGGCGTCAACGACGGGACCATTCCGGTCGACACCGGGTACAACACGTCAGCACGTGTCAAAAAGCATGACCTCGCCAGCGAGGACAGCAGTCTTGGCGTCAATGTGGCCTCGATTGACATGATCAACGAGCGCTTTGTGCGCTTGTTCCGTCTGGGCTTACTCGAGATGCTGCGCAGCAGCCCACGCGTCAGCCCGACCCATGTGCAGATCGTGCGTTTTGGCGACTACCTCAAAGACCTTCACGCACCGTTGTCAGTCAACGTTGTTCGCATGAACCCGCTGCGTGGTTATTCCATCGTGGTGATTGACCCTGTGGTGGTGTTCAGCTCGCTTGACAGCTTCTTCGGCGGCTTTGGCCGCGGCGTCGGTCAGCTGCCAGCAGGCCGTCTGTTCACGCCGACTGAAACACGCATCATCAACATGATTCTCGATGTCTTCTTTCGCTCGCTCAAGGAAGCTTGGTCGCCCTTGGTCGAGATCGATTTTGAACTGGTGAGCTCGGAGATCAACCCCCAGTTTGCACAAATTGCGGACGAAAACGACCTCGTCATCTTGACCCGTTTTGAGACCGAGAGCGGTCCACTGACCAAGGGTTTCATCGACCTGGTTTACCCGTATTCATCGCTCAAGCCTGTGCGTGACTTGCTGCGCAGCCGGGTCCAAACCGGTGATGGCAATGAAGAATCAGACAACCAGTGGCGCGACGACTTGGGCAATGCCGTCGACAGCGCCGACTTAGAAATGCGTGTGCTGCTGGGTTCTTTTGAAGGTAGCTTCAAGACCATCGAAAACATGCAAGCCGGCGACGTTTTGTATTTCAAGAAACCCGATCTGGCACGTCTCCTGATCAATGATGTCCCCGCCTTTGACGTGCAAGTTGGAGCGCTCGGCACCCAGACGGCCGTGCAGATTGACCGCGCCGTGATCCCCGGCATGCAATGACTTTCAGGAAACAGACATGACTGATAACACTTTTGAACAATCCGCCGTTACCAACGGCTCGTCCTCATCGCAGATCAACCCGGACGTTTTGCAAAACATCACCGTCACGTTGTCTGTAGAAGTTGGTCGCGCCATGATCAAAATTCGCGACCTGATGCGCCTGACACAAGGCAGCGTGGTGGAGCTTGATCACATCGCCGGCGAGCCTTTAGATCTCTTGGTCAACAAGACGGTGGTGGCGCAGGGCGAAGTGGTGCTGGTGAATGACCGTTACGGCATTCGTCTGACCCGCGTCGTGCCAGCCTCTGAACGCATGAAGAATCTCTGATCATGGCATCCGGTCTATCTGGCATGGACATGCTCCGTTTTGCAGGCAGTCTGGTGCTCGTGCTGTGTCTTTTGGGCGGCTTGCTGTGGGCGCTCAAACGCATGCAGACGGGCATACGGCCAGGCGGCGGCGTGCGTCAATTGCAAGTGATTGAGGCTGTCAGTGTGGGTCCGCGTCAAAAAATCGCTCTGGTCCGCGTGGGCAGTCGTGAAGTTCTGGTCGGTGTCTCCCCGACCCAACTGACGGCGCTAGGCAGTTGGCCAGCGGCCCTGGGTGACGATTCGGAGATCACTGATGTCGCGTAATCTGTGGCGCCATCTGGGCGTTTTTCTGTTGTTCGTGTTGCCGTTGGCGGCTTGGTCGCAAGGCTTGCCGCTGCTCAATGTGACCGGTGGTGCCAAAGGCACGCAATACAGTTTGACGCTGCAATTGCTGGCCCTGATGACCACGCTGACGGTGCTGCCGTCACTGTTGTTGATGATGACCTCCTTCGTGCGCATCATCATCGTCATGTCGCTGTTGCGCCAAGCCCTCGGCACGGGCCAGACACCCCCCAACAGTGTTCTGGTCGGTCTGTCGCTGTTTCTCACGCTGTTCATCATGCAGCCGGTGCTGACCGACGTGTACCAAAACGCGTTGGCCCCCTACCTGCAAAATGGCATGGATTTTGACAAGGCCTTGGCCGCTGCCGAGGCCCCCATCCGTAAGTTCATGATGGCGCAAACCCGCGGTGACGACATCGCACTGTTCATGCAGATCGCTCGCAAAGGTGAGCCGCTGAGTCCTGAGACCGTGCCGTTCACGACGCTGGTGCCAGCCTTCATCACCTCTGAACTCAAAAGCGCTTTCACCATCGGTTTTTTGATCTACATCCCCTTCGTGGTGATTGACTTGATTGTCGCCAGCGTGCTGATGTCGATGGGCATGATGATGCTGTCACCGATGATGATTTCGATGCCTTTCAAACTGATGCTCTTTGTGTTGGTCGATGGCTGGGGTCTGATCATGGGATCGCTCGCAGCCAGTTTTGTCACTTCCTGAGGACCCGGCCACATGGACACTTCTACCGTTGTTGAACTGGGTAACCAGGCCCTTTGGATGACCGTGCTGATTTCAGCCCCTTTGCTGGGCATGGCCTTGGCCGTCGGTCTGGTCGTGGGCATCGTGCAGGCGGCCACGTCTGTCAACGAAGCCACGCTGAGTTTTATTCCCAAGCTCGCCGCGATGGCGTTGACGCTGGCCATTGTGGGTGGCTGGCAAATTGCCATGCTGGTCGATTACACGCGCGGTATCTTTCTGCGCATCCCGACGCTTTTCACCTGACCATGAACATCGCCGCCGTCGATATCGTCGAACGCTTTTACGCGTTCTTATGGCCGATGTTGCGGATCTCGGCCATGTTGTTGGCTGCCCCTGTATTTTCTTTGCAGGCCCTGACGGTTCGCATCCGCATCTTGCTGGCGCTGGCCCTGTCGGTGATGGTTTATCCGATGTTTGACTGGCCGGTGATCGATCCGTTGTCGGCCCCCGGATTGCTCGAAATTCTCAATCAGTTGGTGATCGGTGTCTTCATGGGCCTGATGCTGCAAATCGTCACCGCCTCTGTGGTGGTGGCTGGACAAGCGGTTTCCAATGCCATGGGCTTGTCGATGGCCAGTCTGATTGACCCCAACCTCGGCAACGTGCCGGTCATCGCCCAATTTCTGCTGGTGCTGTCAACTCTGATTTTTGTCAGTCTGGGGGGGCACGGCATGCTGCTTGCATTGCTGCTAGAGAGCTTTTCGAGCTTGCCGGTGGGACGTTCCTTGATCGACCAAGTCGCCTACGGGCAGTTGGTGAGCTGGAGTTCCATGATGTTTCTGGGGGCGGTGCTCACCGCGTTACCGGTCATGGTGACGCTACTCTTCATCAGCATTGGCTTGGGCGTGGTGACCCGTGCAGCCCCTAGCCTGAATATTTTCTCTGTCGGTTTGCCAGCCACCATCGTGGCCGGTTTTTTTGTTCTGATGTTGTCGCTGGCCAGTATTGGCGGGCGCATTCAGTGGCTCTGGTTGCAGGGCTTGACGCAGATTCGCGTGCTGGTTGGCCTGCCTTGATGGCCATTTTTTAAACTTGATGGATCTCAATCGATATGTCCGATAGTGGTTCAGAACCCACCGAAGAACCCACAGCGCGGCGACTCCAACGCGCGCGTGATGACGGTCAGGTCGCCCGTTCAACGGAGCTGCCAGCCGCTGCTGTGATGATCGCCGCAGTGATGACCATCTTGATGGTCGGTGGCGTCTGGGCATCTCGTTTGTCCAATATGCTGGTGACCAGCTTCACCTTTGACCGCAAGACGCTCGACACCCCGAGCCTGTTGCCTGCTGCCTTCGCAAGTCAGTTGCTTGACGCTTTGTTGCTGGTCTTGCCGGTGCTGGCGGTGACCGCCGTGGTGGCGATTTTGGCCTCGGGTGTCACAGGGGGGTACCACTTTTCATGGAAAAGTGTGGCGCCCAAGTTTTCCAAGTTAAGCCCAGCGGAAGGCCTCAAGCGCATGATCGGTTCCCGCGCGGCGGTGGAACTGCTCAAGTCGCTGGCTAAATTCACGCTGGTCGCTGCTGTTTTGTGGGTGCTGGTCGAACGCCACATGGCTGAGTTGATTCACCTTGGCAGCATGGAGCTGCAACCCGCGTTAGCCTCCGCTGGCACATTGATCACCCATTCGGCGCTGTGGCTGACGCTCAGTTTGGTGTTGATCGCCCTGATCGATGCGCCTTACCAAAAATGGTCTTATATCAAGCGCTTGCGCATGACCAAGCAAGAGATCAAAGACGAGATGAAGGACATGGAAGGCCGTCCTGAAGTCAAGCAGCAGATCAGACGGCGTCAGCGTGAGATGGCCAACAGCCGCATGATGCAAAAGGTCAAAGACGCTGACGTGGTGATCACCAACCCGGAACACTTTGCGATTGCACTGTCATACGATCCCATGGCTGATGGCGCGCCTATTTTGCTGGCCAAAGGTGCTGACCACATGGCCGCGCTGATTCGCGAGGAAGCCAAAAAGCATGGGGTTGAGATGTTTGCGTCACCGCAGTTGGCGCGTGCCCTGTACTTCACCACCGACGTCGACAAGCCGATACCCGAAGCGCTTTACCATGCAGTCGCCCCCGTGATCGCGTATGTTTTCAGTTTGGCGCAAGTCAGGCCAGGTGTTGAACCGATGGCCAAGCCACAACCGAAAGTGCCGCCGTCAATGCGCTTTAATGCGAAGGGTGAACTTGAAAATCCTGTGGAGCCCAAAGCATGAGTGAATTAACACCGAGCATGACCGCCGGTGAGGTGGGCCTGCCGCCGCTGTTTTTTAGAGCGGCCGATCGATTTCGCCTAGAGGGCTGTGTCGCTGGATTGGTGCGCGACGGGCGCAGTCTGGCGCTGTCAAGCAACCGCGAGGCCGCACTTGACCATTACAGCCGGCTGCTGATTGCACGCCTGCGCGAGAGTTCCCCGTTGAGCCCGCTGGAGGTTTATTTCCCGGCTGATACGGCCGCCATGCTGACCCGCTTCAATGACGTGTTGGCTGAGCAGTCGGTGCAACAAGCCATGAAGATCCCCGGCCTGGAATCCCCAGCCAGGATCTGGATCGTGCACGACGCCGGCGCTCTGGCCGACCACGAAGTCAAGCTACTCGCGCGCTTGGTGCAAAACTTTCCGGGTGCCAATATTCGCATTGTGTTGTTGCTGGGCACCAGCGTTCAAAGTCGCAAGGTGTTCGATTCATTTGACCGGCGTATGTTGCGCTGGGACATTGAGGTGCCAACCCCCGAGCAAGCTGCGGTCATGCTGGCCCAGGGCCGTGAAGACGGCTGCGAAGGGGCTGTCAAAACCTTGCTAAAAAAACTCGAGGCACCAGTGCAAGGTGCCCCAGCCATGGCAGACCCTGCCGGCATCGATCCATTGGGTTTCCAGTCGCCACTGGGCCATGTCCCGGCCTCTACAGAAGTCTTCACTTTTTCCGGCGGCGCAGACAAGGGCAGGGCGAAGGGCAAGTCTGGCAAGTCCAGCAAAGCCAAGGCTCGCGACCGTCGTGACACCAGTGTTGGCCGTAGTCGGCCATCCTTATGGCGTTGGGTGCTGTCGATTCTTGTGTTGGGAAGTCTCTCGGTGGGTATCACCGCCTGGCTCCATCCGACGGTCTTTACGATCGACCGTGACGAACTGGCGCAGCGTTGGGCCAGCCTCATTGCCAAATCAACGTCGACACTTTCACCTCCAACCGTGCCAGCAGCTGCGCCTGCCCCTGTGGTCGTGGCGGAGCCTGCGCCCGTGTCAGCTGTGCCGGCGTCTGAGCCTGTGGCTGCAGTGCCCGTTGAACCGCCCGTGGTCGCCGCAGAAACGCCCGCACCTGCGGCCGTCGTTGGCATCATTGAGCCGGCTGCCGAAGCGTTGGCGGAGCAGGCCTGGATCATCGCCATGCCTGCGGGCTCTTTTGTTGTCCAGTATGCCGCCATGCCGACCTACCAGGCAGCGGCCGCCTGGAAAAAAGGCGTCCCTGCGCTGGCCGAAGCCCGCATCGTTGCGGTGTATCGGCCGAAACAAAAATTAGCCTATTTCGTGGTGATTTCGGGGCCTTACGCCACGCGTGTGCAGGCCACTGAATCGAACGACGTTCGCGGTAAGCCAGCGGGGGCTTGGGTTCGCACAGCGCGTTCTATTCGAGATCAATTCAATACAGAACCGGTAGTCGCCGGGCAGCCTCAGGAGTCCACGCGATGATCGAACCCCAACTGATCAGAAACGACAGCCCGCATCAAGTCTCCATGCCTGAGGGCACCAATGTCGCTGCAGGCAAGAAAGCCAATGCGTCTGAGCCCTCCATCCGCAAGGTGCTTTCCGCTGCAGACGAATCCATGAACGAGTATTCGGTGGAAGAGCAACGCATCGTGGCACCGGAAGCTAGCCTAGCGAAATCTGAAGAGGCACAGCCATCGTTTAACCGGCAGCTCAAAGAGGGCAATGCCTTGGCGCCCGAAACTGTCCATACCAGCCACAGCCAAGATGATGCCGCCGTCCTGCGATCGGAGAGCGACCATATGGAATTGTTGCCTGAAGACCTTCCCGTGGCCCTCCCTGATTATGGCCCGCTGATCAAACGTTCGGAACAAGACCAGTTGGTTGCCTTGCCTGAAGGTGCCCCGACGCAGAGTTCTGAGCAGGGTCCGCTGATCAAACGTTCTGAGCAAGACCAGTTGGTCGCCTTGCCAGAAGCGATCCCAACAGACAGCTCCGCGCAGGGACCGCTGATCAAGCGTTCGGAACAAGACCGCTTCGTTGCCTTGCCTGACCCTGTGCCCGAAACGCTCTTCAGTCCCAGTCTTTTGTCACCGTCGATCGATTCTGATGACTCAGTGGCCGTGCAAGCCGACACGTTAGACCCAGACACCGCAGAACTCTCAGAAGCCATGGTGGCGATGCTGCAAATGGATTTTCCTGCGCGCGTGGTCAAGCTCAAGATTGAAAACGACACGGTGCGCAAGAAGCTAGATGCTCTGCAAGATTCCTACCGCAACTGATGCGAGCCGACTGATATTGAATGGCGTATGCCCCTGGAGATTTAAATGAGCACTTCAACCCCACAAACGGCCACAGCCGCTAACAACGTCACGCCTACCGCGGCTGCCGCAGTTGACTCACAAGCTGATGCTGATGCCGCTGCGCTGGGTGGCAACGATGAGATGACAGACATTCGTCTGGTGATCATGGATTCGGCCGAGTTGGCGACCCGTGCCGCTGGTCTCGCTGCCGATGCCGGCGGTAACTTGCGCATCGCCTCCAAGGAATTGCAAGATTCTTATCACACGCAACGCAAATTTTCGATGCTGTTGCTGGTGGTCTGCGGGTCCCTGATGCTGGTCGCCGGCGGCGTTTTTGCCGCCTTGGCTTGGCGCCTACAAGACCGTGTGACCCAACTCGACGGCATGGTTTTGGCTGTCGGCAAACGGGTGGTCGGGATGGACGCTTCCATGGAATCGGTTGGCGCGGTGCAAGAGGCGTTACAAGCCCTGCTGGTCAAGCAAGAAGCCATTTCGGTCCTGCAAGTGAAGATCGACGGACGGCTGGACGAAGCCATCAAAAGTACCCAAGGCGTGCCTGAACTGACCGCTAAACAAGTGGACCTCAAAACGCAGGCGATGAGCCAGCAAGTCGCGGCCATGGACGGACGGTTGAAAGCACAAGCCGGAGCGTTGTCAGCCCTGTCGACGCAGATCAAGGGTTTGCAAGGCGCAGTGGGTGATACCGGCGCCGTGCGCCGGGAGCTAGAGGCGCAGGCGCGTCAGCAACGTGAGCGACAAAATACAGAAGCAGCGTCCAATTCAGCCGCCGCTGCCGCAGTGCGCAACCGTGAACGCATGTTGCAATACCCGCGTGTGCCGCCAGCAGACAAACCCTGATCAGGGCTTAAGAGGGGGACACAATCTCCGCTGCGTCGACCGTTGGACGCAGGGCGTATTTGTGAATTTTTTCAATCAGCGTGGTGCGCTGCAGGCTGAGCAGCCGCGCCGTCTGCGACACGTTGCCATCGGTGCGTGACAAGGCCTGAGAAATCAGGTCACGTTCAATCTCAGCCAGCCGATCTTTCAGTGACACGCCACCGGGCGGCAAAGTTGGCATGCTGCCTTGCGCCAACATGATGATGTCTTCGACCTGATCGTCGTCTTCAGCGTCTGCGCAGACCTCGGAAGAACCATCCACCATGGCGTGATGCGCCTGAACGACCGCCACCTGTAAATCAGCGGCGAGTTCCTCAGGACAGCGTTCGGCTTGAAGTGCGGCCAAGCCGCGAGGCAGTAGGTTCGGTGTGATGGTTCGAAGTGCCAGCACCTGACTCTCAAAAAGCGTGCTGAAACGGTCAACTAAATTGGACAACTCACGCACATTGCCAGGCCAGTGATAGTCCTGCAATGCTTGTAAAAAATCTTCGGTGAAGGTCACGGCCGGGCGACCTGGGGTGGCGAATCGAGTCGCAAAATAACGCAGCAACTCGGGGACGTCTTCGGTCCTGTCGCGCAGCGGGGCGGTGTGCAGCGGCAGCACGTTCAAGCGGTAATACAAATCTTCTCGAAAACGACCGGCCTGCATTTCGATTTCAAGGTCCCGGTGGGTCGCCGCGACAACCCGAACATTGACCTGAACCGGGCGCAAGCCACCGACCGGATCGATGGTTCTTTCCTGCAGCACGCGCAACAGCTTGACCTGCATATCAAGCGACAGATCGCCGATTTCATCTAAAAATATGGTGCCGCCGTGGGCCAGCTCGAAGCGACCGATGCGGTCAGCCACGGCACCCGTGAAGGCGCCTTTGCGGTGCCCGAACAACTCGCTCTCCAGCAAGTCTTTGGGAATGGCCGCGCAATTGATCGGGACGAAGTTGCCGTTGCTGCGGACCGATTCGTCGTGCAGTGCACGGGCCACCAGCTCCTTGCCGGTTCCGCTTTCACCCGTGATGAGCACCGTGGCGCTTGAATTGGCCACCCGCGCAACAAGGTCACGAACAGCCTTGGCTGCTGCGCTTTGGCCTATATACGACGGTGATTTTTGGTTGTTGGCCAAGTTGATGCGGTAGGTGGGTAAACGTCAACAGCACGACAGTTCGTCAGACAAACTGATCTTACACAAAGTCTCTTGTTTGTTACAAGTTTTATTACGTTGTTACCTAATTTATCACTTATTCTGATCCGCAAAATGTAACGGTTGAGATTGTTCCGGGTCATTCATCCAGCTCAGAGGCAACTCAAGCTTTGTGAATTGGTGCCGAATCAAGGGATGAAGCTTCTCGCCACCGTTTTTTGACAAGGAATTTGACCATGAACCGCCTGTGCTTTATGACATCCCGCTTGCCGGCACTGCCGCTCATGCTGGTCGCGTTTGTGCTCGCCATGGGCTTGTCTGGTTGCAAGACCACAAGTCTGGCGCCGCCCGAGCCTGCGTTGAAGGTTGTACAGCAGCCAGCTGCGCTTGAATCGGCGGGCATGATCGCTCCCATGGTCGAGAAACGTGAAACCTTGACGGCCACTGGCTACGCCGTGATCAGCGTTCAAAACCACCGCAACCCGGCTCAGCAGCGCTTGCTGGCCATCCGCGCGTCCAAACTCGATGCTTACCGCTCTTTGACAGAGCAGGTTTATGGCCAGCAACTTGACGCCAGCACCACCGTGGCCGACATGACCGTGCAAAACGACACCTTTCGGACCCGCGTGGAGGGTGTGATTTACGGGGCCGTGCTGGTCAGCATCACGCCTGCAGGCGAAGACACCTATGAAACCACTTTGTCGCTGGACAAAGCGGTTGTGCGAGATCTGCGTACTTTGTATCTCGGCCAAATGGTGGCTAAAAACCGCTGATTTTGCACGCAGAAAATCATCTAACTTTTCAGTATGGAGGCCCGAGGTGAGTTCAACCCAAGCCACCGCTTCATCTTGCAGGACGTCCCGTGCCCGGTTGTCGCGTTCAACGCGTCCGCTGGCGTGGGTGTTCTTGCACATGCTTGTGGCAGGCGCCGCATGGGCTCAATCGACGGCGGGCAGTTTCACGCCTGAAGACCGGCTTGCGGCGATTCGCCAAGGGCTTGTGCAGGCGGCGCTGGAGGGTGCCACCCGCGTCGAAAGTTTGGCCTGGATAGACGGGCAGGGCGTTTTGCGCGAGGGCAGCAGTTTTCGGTCGGGCATGGAAGTGCGCGGCGTACAGGTGCTGAGTTACTTGAGGGACAGCACCGGCCAGCCGCAGGCAAAGCTGCAACTCCCATCGGCTTCAACCGCAGCCACGCCTGCCGACAGAAAAGATCTGAACCGTCAAATCAATGCGTCAGCGCAAAAATGCCCTGATGCGTCAGCTTTGCGCCATTTGATGGGACTGCGCATGACGGTCGAGGGCGGTTGGTCTGTCGACGAGGCGCCCTTGGCGCAAGCCCTCGGCCAACTCACCGCCGGCTTGTTGCAGCAGGCGGGCAGTGCGTCTACCGGCTGGGGCATGTTGGAGCGCTCAGCACCCGCACGCACAGGCTATGAGCGGGTATTGCTCAGTACCAGCGCTGAGCAATTGCCTTGGCAGGCCTACCTCACTGTCAGGCCAGCGCCGCCAATGCCCGCGACCGGTGCAGCCAGCTTTTTTTCAGTGTTGCCTATCTGGCCTGACCGCCCAGTGATGGCCAGGCTCTATTTTTCTCTGGTGGCGCGTGGCCAGAACAGGCCCGTGTTTGAGCGCAGTGTGCAGCTCGAATTGCCTCATCAAGCTCAGAACTGGGGGCGGCCGCAGTTGGAGGCCTCTGTTCGTGAGCGTGCGACAGAGTTGATTCAGCCTTGGGTGCAGGCCTTGACGCAACATTTTTCATGTGAGGCTGTCAGGCCAGACGTGATCGCGGTCAAAGGCGCCGAACTCAGCATCAATGTCGGTGCATTGGCCGGCGTCCGGGCGGGTGACGAATGGCTGCTGGCTGACCCGCAGCGCTTTCCGCAACAAATATTGGCCTCTGGCGTGGCGGCAACCTCGGTATTGGCCCGCGTCGGACAGGTGTACCCGCACCACGCCCAACTGCAGATCGTGGCCGGCCCGACTGACTTGGTTCGCGCAGATTGGCGGGCTTGGCGCGCTGATTCGCCCATTCTGCCGAGCCCAATTCAGCGTTAAATTAGCCACACCGCCCACGCGACAAGGAATACCAAATGATCAACCGTAGCTTTGAACGCGCTGTTAACAACGCAAGTCGTGCCTTGCGCGTCACTTGGCTCATGGCCGTTTCCCTGATGGGCGCTGGCCATCTCGCCATGGCTGCCGCTCCTGCCGCGACACCCGCTCAGGCCCCAACGGCCTTGGCGAGCGGGACGCAGCCAGTGACCAGCCGCAGCTACACCGTGCTGCGCGGTGAAACCCTAGACCGTGTCATTCAAAAAAACCTGAGCGGGAGCCCGCTGAAGATTGAGCTTTTACGCAAGGCTTTTTTGGAGCTCAATCCGCAGGCTTTTGTGAATGGCAACGTGACACGCCCGCGCCCTGGCGCCGTGCTCCAGGTGCCAGATCATGTGCAGCTCTTGCGCGCAACCATCTTGCCCCTACTCGAAGGTGCCGAGGCGGCGGCTATGGCTGCCGATGGCCGACCCGTCAGCGCCAGTGAACGGCGGAGCTGGGTCCGGTTTCCTTGATTTCAGGGCCCCAAGCCAGCCATCTCGCTGGTCATGCCAATCCGATTTTTCTCGAAGGAAAGTTGCTGCCGCTGGCTGTCCCGGCAGCGCGTGAACTGGGCCTCAAAGACGGCGATGTGATTCAGGCCACAGTGCAAGCCCGCGGTGGTGGCGACATGGCTTTGCTGCT
Organism: Comamonadaceae bacterium; assembly: GCA_947378785.1. Taxonomy (GTDB): domain Bacteria; phylum Pseudomonadota; class Gammaproteobacteria; order Burkholderiales; family Burkholderiaceae_C; genus Polaromonas. Next base: position 30,713 of record CANCLK010000020.1, on the reverse strand, counting down.
GCGTGGCAGGTTGGTTGAGTTGCCTCGCCCGTCGCCTTGGCCAGAGGGGCACACCCTGAACATGCGTGTCATTGCGTCAGCCAGTGGCCCCTGGAGCTTGCAGCTGTTGCCGGCCAATGCATCCGTTCCAGCGTTGGCACTGCTGCCGGCCTTGCCCAACGCCGCGAGCTTGATCTCCAACGTCGCCAACCTGTTGTTTAGACCTGCTGGTCAGCCAGAGCTGGCTCAATTGTTTCGCCCCGGCACGCTCGAGGCCTTGCTGCAAACGGTGCCACGGCCCGACCTCCAAGCGCAGTGGCGTGGCATGCAACTGTCGATGGCTCAGCTCACGCCACAGGCGTTGAGCCAGGCCGTGGCTGCTGGCATGGGTGCAGAAGTCTGGCTCGCGCGGGGTATGACACCGCCCATCGATGACCCCAAGCAACTGCTCAGGCGTCTGATGGCTGCTATGGGGCGGGGTGATTCCGACGAAGATACCACCAAAGTGGGCGGTATCCAACGCGCTGTTGACGACCTAGAAGCGTCTCAGGTGCAAGCCGTTCAAGCCCAAAACCAGCGTGAAGTGCTGATGCGCATGGTGCTGCCTTTTTACGATGCTGAACCGGTTGAACTGGTCTTCAGGCGTGCCCCGCGTGAAGGTGGAAAAACGCCACCATTGACAGTTAACGTGCACTCGCGCAGCCAGTCGATAGGTGAAATCTGGCTCAAAACACAACTCCACGGCGGGGAACGGGTCGAGCTCAAGATGTGGGCGATAGAGGCTGATGTGGTCCGGCAGGCACGGAGTCGCGCGACCGAACTGGGTCAGCAGCTTCTAGACGCTGGTCTGGCCATGCAGAGCTTTCAGATTGTCCATGGCCGGCGCCCAGCTGAGCCCGCAGAATGGCGGCCTTCTGGGCGCGGCATGGTGGTGGATGTGTCAGCATGAACCAGCGCCTTCAAGCCATTGCGCTCGAGTACGGTCCGAACACGGTCCCGATCGTTGTCGCCAAAGGGGATGATGCTGTGGCCGCCATGATCGTCGAAGAAGCACGTCGGCAGGGTGTTTATGTGTCGGAAGATCCGCAACTGCTGGCCTTGCTCAGCCGACTCAACGTCGACGACGAAATCCCGATGGAGCTTTACACCACGGTGGCAGTGATTCTCAGTTGGGTGTATTGGCTCAAAGGGATGCGCCCGGGCGATGAAAAGGCCGCGAACGTCAAAGCGGAAAAACCACCTCAAACACCACCAGAAAAGCCGCCTGAAGAAAGTGCCGATCAGGCTTCCTGATAGCCCCGACCGCGTGTGAAGCGAGCCACTTGGCCTAAGCGGTCATAGACTTCAACGGTGCTGGTGGACACAGATGCTTGCAAGCTTTGCAAGGTGCCGCGAATGGCTTCTAGCTTGCGCTCAATCAGCATCGCGTTGCGACGGTGCATGTCTCGGCAAGTGGTCATGGCGACAAGCAAACCTTGCCAGTCAGGGTCTGACTGCAGTTCTTCCGTGCTGGGGCAGAGGCCCGTGAGCTCAGCCAACAGGTCGGTCTTGCGACCTTGCAGCTGTTCAAAGCGTTCAAGATCTTGCTTTTGCAAGGACTCAAACTCCATTCCCAAGATTTCCTCAAGTTCAATCGCCAAACGCTGGGCAAGCACCGCCCGGCCGCGCTTGGCGGCTTTCTCAGCGTCAGACAATGCAACAGGTTCAGTCACGGATCATTCGTTCAATGGCCACAAAACTCTCAGCGATGCGGCGTGGGTCCAGCGGGTACTGGCCATCTTGAATTGCTTTTTTGATCGAGTCAACTTTGGCCCGATCGAACGCTGGCTCAACCATGGCTTTTTTGGCGACATCGCTCAAGATGAGCATGTCCGGACCCGGCTTGGCCACCGACGGTTTGTTCTCAGTCGCCAAAGCGACTTGGTTAGGAGCGCCCGCATCTGTGGCGACTTTTTTGTCAAGCCGGTCAAGAGCGCCACGCACAGAGCTGTCTAACTGGCCCTGTCGTCCATATTGTGAAATGGCATCGGTCATAAAGATCTCTCTTTCTAGTGATGACAGCCACTCTGAGTGACTGTGCATCTGTAGTATCGGCCGCTCATTCTGAAACTTGAGGCTGAAAGTGTAAATAGCTCAAAGTCCCCGAACCGCATTCGGTCCGGTGACTGTACCTGTGAGTAATCGACCCGAATCCGGATTTTTCAAGCGAATTTGTTCACCCATCCGGCCGTCTTGAAGGGCTTCGACCCTCACGGTGATCTGAAAACCGTTGTTTTGACCCACGCTCATCAGGGCTGACTGGCCTTGCTTGACCAGCACTGCACGGCGAATGTCGCTGCTGCGCAGCACTTGGCCTGCCGGGACATCCCGCACCAGCTCACCATATAAGAGGTCTTGCATCGACGCCACCGCCTGCGCGTCCATCCCAAGAGCCGGCAACGAAACCTCCTCAAGCATGCCCGGTTCTAGCCGCGTCCCGCGTTGGAGCAAGTGCCGGGTGACCACCGTCGGGCGGGTTGCGGTGGCTGCCGTGCGGTTTTGAGACGCCTCCGGCTGCCCAGCGTTAGGAATGGTGGCGGCCTGTAGGCGCAAGTAAAGCTGCCAGGGTGGCTGGCCACAGCGCACCCGAACCGTTTCACGCGACGCAAATGGCAGGTCTATTTGCAGCGCCTGCGGGCATGGCTGCACCTGCACGCGGGGATCCAGCGGCGCAATGTCAACTTGGGCCGGTGTTGTATTTTGGGTTTTGGCCACCCATTGCCGAACATCTGTCAGCAACTTGTCTTGGGCGCTTTGCGCCAGCGCCGCGCCGGGCAGCGCGCAGGCGGACATCAGCAGCGTAGCCATCAAGGCTCGCCAGCGGGCAGGGGTATTAAGTAGGCACAGCATTTGCATTCATCCTGGTCAATCAATGTCAATTTGCTCGAAAGTGTGGAATTTTTGACACCAAAGATTACCCATAAGAGCCTTGATGCAAGAAAGAGACCAAGTGAAATATACGGTTAGTGCTTCGTTCCAATTTGGGGGCTGTCATGGGTCTTGAAGACAATTCGGCTGTCGGCGTCGTCAAAACGTCATGGACGCCGGTCAGCCAGCGCCCCCTCGCTAACCAGTCCACGGTGGCGTCCGCTAACTTTAGCCAGGCTTTCAATCAGGCGTGGCCGACGGACAACCGTTCGCTGGCCGCGGATCAAGCCGCCTCGCCTGCGCAGCCCGAGCCCGAACAGGCTGATGCGGAGCCCACCGCCGTCATGCAAAAGGTCGCTACTGGGGACACCCTCAGCGGTTTGGTCCGGGCGCAGGCCCGCACCATGGGCGTGCAGCTCAGTGGCCCACAGGCCCTGCGGCTGATCCAGCGCGTAGCCAGCGACAACAAGATTACCAACGTCAACCGTATTTTTCCGGGTCAGCAACTCAATATGGCCGGTCTGGTCGCCGAACTCGATGCCAGCCTGAAGGGGCAGGTGGCGGGCACGGCTGTTTTGGCCAAGACAACGCCAGCAGCCACTGCTTTACAAGCATTCCGCGCCGTCAGCGCAGATTCAGCGTCCGTTGCCGCCCCGATGACTAAGACCCCGGCAGCACCCGTTGCCGCGGCCAATAAGTCCGTTCAGCCGCGCCATGACGTACTCGAAAAAACCCTCAGTCGCGCCGTTGCCAAGGGCTTTATCCCGGCCAACGAAAAGAACGACGTCCGCAACAAAATTCTCGATCTCGCCAAAACCCATCACTTCAACCCGGACGATTTCGCCCGCATGACGCTGATGGAAAGTGACGGCATGAACCCGCGCTCAAGCAACGCACGATGCCACGGCATCATCCAGTTTTGTGACGGTTCCGACCGCGGTGCCGCCAGTGCTGGTTATGCCGCCAACCCAAAAGCGATTTTGGGCCTGAGTGTTTACCAGCAGCTGCATTTGGTCGACAAGTACTTTGGCGATGTCGGCCTTAAAAACAAAGGCCCGGCCGGTCTGGACGACCTGTACCTGTCGGTCTTGATGCCCTCAGCCCGCAGCGAAGTTCGCTCTGACGCGCCGCTCTCCATTGGCACCAACCAAGCCAAGGCGCTCTATGAAGGGCGTGACACCAGTGCCCCCATGACGCGCCAGTCCATCTTGCAAGGACTGTTGAAAAACGCCGCCGACCGCCTCGGCCAAAGCGCTCCGGTGAACGGACGCCTGCAGGCCATGCGCACCGCCGCGTACGAAGAAAACACCCCGCAACTGCAGCCAGTGTCAACGCAGCTGCGTTGAGATTGATCCGATTTCCGTCTTTGCGAGCGTAGCGAGGCAATTCAGGGGTATGGACTGCCGCGCTGCGCTCGCAGAGACGATCACGGCCATGGACTGCCGCGCTGCGCTCGCAGAGACGAGATTGCTGCACTCGCAGAGACTAAAGCAGCGCGGCAGGAGCGGCAATCACGAGCGGCAAGGTCTTGCCGCTTGCCGGCAACTCAGTTCGGTGCAGAGTCAAAAAAGCGGCAATGAACTCATGGCACAGGTTTTGCTGTAACAAGCCTGTAGCCCCTATACAAGGCAGGACGTGTCGGTAAACCGGCAAGCGAATCAAACCGCAGTCACTCAGTGACGGCAATCGATGGAAAGGTCAGGCGATGAATGTTTTGGACAATGCCCTCGGCGTGCACGCACAAGCCCTCAGCATGCGCAGTCAGCGCATGGAGCTGCTCGCGCGCAACATCGCCAACTCTGACACGCCTAACTTCAAAGCCCGCGACATTGACTTCAAGCAAGTCATGCAGAAGGCCCAAGACACCACCATGGTCACGACCCAGGCTGGCCACATCGCCCAGGGCGACGCGGGCTCTGCCGACAACGTCAAGTACCGCACACCTTTCAACACGGCCTTTGACGGCAACACGGTTGAACTCAACGTCGAGCAGGCGAAATACGGTAAGTCGGCAGCCGACTACCAAGCCACGCTCAATTTTCTTGAGCAACGCGTCAGTGGCATCCGCAAAGCCCTTCGTGGAGATTAATACACATGGCACTTGATCAAATCTTCGGCATCGCCGGCTCAGCGCTGAATTCGCAGAGCGTGCGCATGAACACCATTGCTTCCAATTTAGCCAACGCTGGGACGGTGGCTGGAACAGACCAAGACGCCTTTCGCGCCAAACGCACGGTGTTCAAGTCCATCATGGACCAGCAACTGGCACCGCAAGACGGCTCTTATCAGGGCGGCGTCAAGGTTCAAGAAATCAAAGATGACCCAACCCCCGTTCGCCGCTTGCTCGACCCGGGTAACCCGCTGGCCGACAAAGAGGGCTATGTCTTCACGTCTAACGTCAATGAAATGGGCGAGATGGTCGACATGATGGCCGCCTCACGCTCTTACCAAAACAACGTCGAAGTCATCAACACCGCGCGCCAGTTGATGATGCGCACCCTCGAAATCACCAAGGCCTGATTCAGCAGACGCTGATGCACACGCCCTCACCAGATACATAAGCAGGACCCAACCATGATCACTCCCATTGCCAAGGCCCCGGTCGCGCTGCCCAACGGCATCCAAAGTAGTTCGTCCGTCGCTGCCCAGCCCAAGGCCGTCAGTACGGGTGCATCGCAGCAAGACTTTTTGAAACTCTTCACCACCCAATTGCAAAACCAGAACCCGCTGGACCCGACCAAGAACGAGGCCTTTGTGGCCCAGTTGGCGCAGTTCTCGCAACTGGAGGCCACCACCAACATGGCGACTCAGCTCACCAGCTTTGTGACGAGCATGACCGGTGACCGCATGCTGAACGGCGCCGCATTGATTGGCAAGAAAGTCGCCGTTGATGGTGCCCCGGTTGTCATGTCTGGTGGTCAGCCAGTGCAGGGGGTGATCACCTTGCCAGCAGGCGCAGACGGCATGACGCTTCAAGTATTTGACAGCCAAGGTAACTTGGTCCGTGAGCAGATTGCCGGCGCACAACCCCCTGGCGCACTGACCCTCACCTGGGACGGCATGAGTTCCACGGGGAACCCTGTGGCCGACGGCACCTACAGCTTCAAAGCCACGATCAACTCCGGCGGTGTCATATCGAATCCGACTGTCCAGACACTGGCCACGGTGCGAAGTGTCAGTCAAGTAGACGCTGCCAGCCCACTGATGCTGCAGGTCGACGGCGGACTCAGCGTCCCGTTGTCAAACGTCAAACGCATTGGCAGCTAAAGCGCCGCCCCCAGTTTCAAGTACCCAGATTTCCAGGAGCCCTGAATGTCTTTTTATACCTCTCTGACCGGACTGAATTCCGCCTCTGCACAGCTGGGCGTGACCAGTAACAACATCGCCAACGTGGGCACCACCGGCTTCAAGCGTTCACGCGCTGACTTCGGCGACATTTTCGCCACATCACCGCTGCAAAAATCTTCCAGCGCGATCGGTCAGGGCGTGTCGCTGAAGCAGGTGAGCCAGGAATTTAGCCAGGGCAATATTTCGTTCTCATCGAACACCCTTGACTTGGCCATTTCCGGCGACGGTTTCTTCCCGCTCAAATCTGCCGACGGCCTGCAAGACGTCTACACCCGCAACGGTGCTTTCACGTTGAACGGACAGTTCAACGTGGTCAACTCAGCCGGGCAGCGACTCATGGCGGCAACGGTTGACTCGACCGGTAGCGCTAACGTGAATGACCGTGTGGTGCTGACCATTCCCCAGACCACGGTGGGTGAAGCTAAGCAAACGTCATTGGTGCAGTTGGGTGTCAACTTCCCGGCGGATGCCAAGGTCATCACCGAACCGTTCAGCCGGACCAACCCTGCCAGCTACAACAAAAGTACGGCACTGACCGTGTATGACCAAGGTGGTAACGGCTACCTGGCCACGATTTATTACGTCAAAACGCAAAACGCCACCCAAGCCAGCCCGTTCAATAAATGGCAGACCAATGTGTACATTGGTACAGACGAAGTGAAGGCCTCTTTGATGCAGGCATCGGATTCGAACAAAGAGCCGATTTACGTTAATCAATACGGTGTGACCGAGCCGTACAGCTTGGTCAAAGACTATTTGACCAACAACACCAAGACACAGAAATTTTCGCTCAATCAATTGACCGACACACAGGTGTCCGTGCCCGCCAGTATCACCAGTTCGACCGTGCCGACAAATCTTGCAGCGGGAGTGGACTTCAGCGACTTGCTGGCGACTCAAACCGCCACGGCAGTTGCGGCTAGAGCGCTCGTCGTGGGTAATGCAGCCACTGCCTCAGCCAATGCAATTACCGCTACGGGAAGTGGCGCGGGAGCCTTGGCACTTGCAGATGCGGTTGCTGCGGCTAAGGCCTCAACAGCGACTCTTCTGGCTGCTGCTGTCGTGGCTACAACGGCTAGGGCTACGACTGCCACGTTGAACGGTGCCGCTGGTGCCGCTACAACGGCTAGAACATCGACAGCTACTTTGGCCGCGGCTGGTCTGACAGCCGCTGGTGCCGCAGCTTATGTTGCCGTCCAAGATGTTGCCTATACCAGTGCCTACAACGCTGACACGGGCAACGCTTCTGCAAAGGCTCTAGCCGGTACAGCGGCCAGGACGTCGACTGCCACTTTGGCCGCTGCAGGCCTGACTGCCGCAAGTTCAGCCGCTTATGTTGCTGTCCAAGATGCTGCTTACACCGTTGCCTACAACGCATCCATTGCGGGGGGAGCCACTGCCGCTACAGCCGCATCTGCCGGTACAACGGCTAGGACGTCGACTGCCACTTTGGCCGCTGCAGGCCTGACCGCCGCTCCCACAGCCGCTTATTCAGCTGCCCGCGATGCGGCTTATGTCACTGCTTATGACGCCTACCTTACGGCTCATTCGACTGATACTCCTGGCGCCGCTTTAGCTGGTGCTGCAGCTAGGATTACATCCGCAACGCTCGTAACCGCTGGTGCCACCGCTTCCAGTTCAGCCGCTTATATTGCTGTCCAAGATGCTGCCGCTGCAACAGCTTCAGCCGCATACATCACCAATGCTGGCGCACTTGCATCTACCGCATACATCAATCAAGTCGGAGTTGATACATCTACCGCCTACATCGCCGCAGCGGGAAAAGCTGCTTCCGATGCAGTACTTGATGGTGCCGCTCCACTTCCGAGTTTGAAGAATCTCTTCAAGATTGAAGTGGATGGCAGCTCTGTGAATGTGGACATGAGCTTTTTACAAAAAAGTTCAACCCCTTTGAACGGTACACAGATCGCTGCAGCGTTGACGAACTATCTCAGCAATAAGTTTGGCGATGAGCGTTATTTTGAATTGCCAACCGACGGCACGGGTTCCAAATTCTCCCTGACCGTCGATGGGACCCTCCGGAGTTTTGATTTTGGTCCAACGCTGAATTCAACCGTCGGCGCGCTTCCTGCAAAAATGACGACTGAAGCAGTTGTCACGGCCATGCAATCGAAACTTGACGCTGCCAACATGAATCTCACCGTGTCTTACGATGCGGCGGGGCGTAGCTTCAAATTTGTCGACACGTATGTTGCTCCTCTTGCTGTGCCACGGGTTATCAAGATCAGCTCGGACCCAGCCAACCCCGTGATGGGTTTGACTTCTGCAGCCACGCTTCTTGGCTCAGATGGCCTGATGGCCAATCAAGTGACGCCAAACAGTGATACGTTTATTCGACCACAGTCGGATCAGCGCTTCGGCATGCTGGTGACCTACAACACCGGTACTAAAAATTTCATCTTTTCATCAGGCACGACCGGTGACAAGTCAACCATCTCTATCACGCCACTCGACAACACGGGTACCGTGACGAACAATGCGGGCATCAACCCGTTGGCGACCAGCATTTTCGGTCTGAAGACTGACGCAGTCACTGCGTCAACGCTTTCTCTGCGCGGTGTTGCCTCGACCCCCGCTGTTGCCTACGGCACTTCGCCGTCGATCAACATGAAGAACAACTTCTCCGTCAGCGCCGACAACAACACGTTTATCGTGACAGTTGATGATGTGAGCGGCACTGTGACGATCCCGGTGGGCCCTGAATATTCGCTTGACGGTTTCAAGAAAGAGTTGCAAAACCAGATCAACTTGTTGGCTGACAGCAGTGGCAAGTCAGTCAGTGGCGTCAAGGTCGACTTTGACAACACCGCACAAAGATTCACTTTCACGTCTTCAACGGCAACTTCCAACTCCTTTATCAAGGTAACGGGCAAAGGTCCTTGGGGTTTAGAGGAATCTCAAAATGGTCAAGGTGCTACCTCCACCTGGATCCGCCCAACGCAGAGCACGGACGCAACAGGTAAGCTGGTTTACATCGATGCACAAGGCAAAGAAACCACCAGCGGTGATGGCTTCGTCACAGCACCTAAATGGACCCCCATTTATTTGGACAAGGGTGAGCTGACATTCGACACTGGCGGCAAACTTGTTTCCCCACTGGCTGGCGCACAACTCGAAACGGTCTTCCTCCAAGACGGTAAGGGTGCTTTGACCATCAACATCGATTACTCCAAATCGACCCAGTACACCTCACCGTTTGCGGTGTTGTCGCAGACCCAGGACGGTGCACCAGAGGGTGACTTGGTGGGTGTGACCATTGGCAATGACGGTCTGGTCAGTGCCAGTTATTCGAACGGTACGCAAAAGTCGCTGGCTAAAATTTTGCTGGTTAACTTCTCTAATCCGACTGGCCTGCGCCAGGTGGGTGACTCCAGCTTCTTGACCTCAGCGGCTTCTGGTAACCCGATTATCGGTACCGCCGGTAGCGCTGGTTTCGGTACCATCCGCGCCGGTGCCACCGAACGTTCTAACGTTGACTTGACGCAAGAGTTGGTGGACTTGATTACCGCTCAGCGTAACTTCCAAGCCAATGCCAAAGCCATTGAGACCAGTACCACCATGACTCAGGCCATCATCAACATTCGCGGTTGATAAGGTCCTAAGCAAACAACACTGACAACACACCATGGACCGTCTTGCCTTTAACGCCGCTGCTGCCATCAACGAGCAGCGCCTGTCGCGCCAAATGACCACCAACGAGCTGGCGAATGTGACCACCATTGGTTTCAAGCGCAGCTACGAAGTGGCCATGCGCTCGATCAAGGTTGAAGGCCCCGGCTTCACGTCCCGCTTGCAGCCACAGTCCATGAGTTCCGACGTGATTCAGCTCAAGCCGGGCTCGATCATGGCCACCGGCCGCGCCATGGATGTCGCCATGAATGATGCGACGGTGCTGGGTGTTACTGCGCCCAATGGCGAGTTGGCTTTTACACGGCGTGGGGATTTGCGTGTCAACACCGCGGGTGTCCTTGAAAACAGCGCCCGTCAAGTGGTGCGCGGGCAGGCCGGTGGCGCCATCACCATTCCGCCGGGCCTAGAAGTTTCTATCAATCCTGATGGCTCGGTCTATGCCATTGACCGCGCGCAGGTCGGTGTCGCCCAGCCTATTTTGATTGACCGCATGTTGATGCGTGATGCTACTAAAACGCCGCTAGAACGTCGCATTGATGGTTTGTTTGGACCGGTTGGAAAGCTCGGTGGTGACATCGTCGACAGTGGCGTCACCCCCTCTCTCACCTCTAAGGCGCTGGAAGGCAGCAACGTCAACGCCATGGAAGTCATGGTCAAGCTGATGGACCAGAGCCGCTCTTTTGAGCACCAGGTTCGGAACATTAAAGAGAGCAAGACCGTCGACGAATCCGGCGCCACCATGATGAAACTAGGCTGACGCAGTGCGCAGCCTGAACGCAACAAACGACAGAAGGAGCTGATATGGATGCATCAATGTGGGTGGCCAAAACGGGCCTCGACGCGCAGCAAACGCGCATGAACGTGATCTCGAACAACCTGGCCAACGTGAACACCACGGGCTTCAAGCGCGACCGCGCTGTGTTCGAAGACATGCTTTACCAAAACATTCGCCAAGCGGGTGGCCAGACCGATGTCAACGCACAAGCTCCCACCGGCATGATGCTCGGCACTGGCGTGCGTGTGGTGGCCACAGAAAAGCTGCACGCCCAAGGCGCACTCGTCAACACGCAGAATCCGCTCGACATGGCGATTGCGGGCGAGGGTTACTTTCAGATTGCCAAGTCAGACGGCACCATTGCCTACACGCGCGACGGCGGCTTCAAGCTGTCGGCGACAGGGCAGGTGGTGAACTCTAGCGGCGCATTGCTGCAACCGGCCATCACCATTCCCAACACCGCCACCAGCGTGACCATCGGTCGTGACGGCACGGTGTCCATTGAACTCGCTGCGGGCGGTGCTCAAACTATTGGTCAATTGCAGCTGGCCCGTTTTGTGAACCCGAGTGGTTTGCAGTCCATGGGCCAAAACCAGCTGAAAGAAACCCCAGCCAGTGGCGCACCGCAGGTGTTGCAGCCCGGGCTGAACGGTGCCGGTACGCTGATGCAAGGATCGCTCGAGGCGTCCAACGTCAACGTGGTCGAAGAGATGGTCAACATGATCGAGACCCAGCGTGCCTACGAGATCAACTCCAAGGCGATCTCGGCCGTTGACGGCATGCTGCGCTTCCTCAACAACAACATGTGATGCACGCCGTGAGCCGCCTCCTTGTTATCGCGCTGCCCTTGCTTTTGCTGGGTGCTTGCTCTGTGGTGCCGCCGCAGCCGCTGGCGCATACGCCAGAGTTTGCGCCTGTGTATCCCTTGCAGACCGAACGCGCTCGTCAAGCCACCGGTGGCATTTATGTCAGCCGCGTCAGCGACAACTGGTTCGGCCGGAGCCGTAATTTTCAGGTGGGTGATGTCATCACCGTCGTGCTCAACGAAGCCACACAGGCAGCGCGCACGCAAAACAACAACGTCAGCCGTGACTCCACCAACGATGTCATGCCGGGTGGCCTGCTGGCGTCTGCCGCCAAGATGGGCGGTTTGCTAGGCGCCCCCAAACTGGACGGTGGCAAGACCACCAGCACCGGCGTCGGAACAGCTGACCAAAAAGCCAGTCTGACAGGTGCCGTGTCCGTCACCGTGGTCGATGTACTGCCGAATGGCAACCTCGTGCTGCGCGGCGAAAAACAGTTGGCGCTGTCTGAAGGCACAGAAGTGATTCAGGTTGCGGGCGTGATTCGTCCAGAAGACATTTCGCCCAACAACATGGTGCAGTCGCGCCGGCTGGTCAATGCCCAAATCACGTACCGCGGTACCGGTGACCTGGCTGCCGCCACGCGCGCCGGCTGGGGTACCAGTGCGCTGCTCAAGCTCTGGCCTTTTTGAGCCATCTTAGAGATCAAGATTTTGCAAAAAATTTCACACTCCCGTCATCGCGAGGCCATGGGCCGTGGCGATCCATCGTCGAGCTTCGCTGGCATGAATTGCCGCGCTGCGCTCGCAATGACGAAGCCCCTCCCGTCATGGCGAGCGAAGCGCGGCCATCCATCTTTGAGGCGCGCGGTGATGGATTGCCGTGCTGCGCTCGCACTGACGAAGCCTTTGTTTGCTAGAACCGACTGCCTTCATGATCAATAAAACGTTTTCGTCCTTGCTGCATGGCTTGCTTGGCGCTTTGGCCTTGGCCGCTGCGCTGGCACCCCATGCTGCGCACGCTGACCGCGTGAAGGACCTCGCCAGCGTTGCCGCCATGCGCAGCAACCAACTGGTGGGCTACGGTTTAGTGGTTGGTTTGCAGGGCACCGGCGACGGTGCTGACGTGTCCTTCACCACGCAAAGCATGAAGGCCATGTTGAGCCGATTGGGTGTGAGTCTGGAAGGTCCGTTGTCGGACTTCGACACAGCAGCCAACGCCGGCAAGGTCGACCTGAAAAATGCTGCGGCCGTCATGGTCACGGCTGAATTACCCGGCTTCGCCAAGCCCGGTCAAAAAATTGACATCAACGTCTCCGCCATCGGCAAGGCCGCCAGCTTGCGTGGTGGCAACTTGGTGCTGACCAGCTTGCGCGGTGTTGATGGTGAAATTTATGCGCTCGCGCAAGGCTCTTTAACCACGACGGGCATTGACGCTAACGCTGCTGGCTCAAAGGTCGCCATCGGCGTGCCCACCTCTGCGCGCGTGCCTGCCGGTGCGACGGTTGAAAGAATCGTTGAGAACCCATTTGCCACGGCTGAACAACTCATTTTGAACGTGCGCGAGAGCGACTTCACCACCACCACAGCCATCATCAACGCCATCAATGGCCGCTTTGGCTCAGACGTTGCTAATGCCCTCGACGCCGTGTCGATCTCGATTCGCGCCCCGCAAGACCTTAGCCAGCGCGTCGCCTTCATGAGCATGATTGAAAACCTCGACGTGCTGCCTGGCGATCCGCCGGCACGCGTTGTCATCAACTCACGCACGGGCACGGTGGTGATTAGCCGCAACGTGCGCGTCACGGCTGCGGCTGTGTCGCACGGCACTATTTCTGTAGCGATCACCGCCACCAACGACGTCTCCCAGCCCGGTGCTTTCTCGCAAGGGCAGACCACCGCCGTGCAAAACGTCGACATCAAAGTCAGTGAGCCGAACAAGCCTATGTTCTTGTTCCAGCCCGGTGTGGATCTGCGGCAAATTGTCGATGCGGTCAACCAAGTGGGTGCCACGCCATCGGCGCTCATCGCGATTCTGGAAGCCCTCAAAAGCTCGGGCAGCCTGCGCGCTGAGCTGGTCATTATTTAAAAAATATGGAACCCGTCAACACCGCCACCGCACGCTCCTACCTCGACTTCGAGGGTTTGGGGCAGCTCAAAGGCCAGGCTCGGCAAGACGGCAAGGGTGCGCTGCGCGAAACCGCGCAACAGTTTGAGGGCATGTTCTTGCAGATGATGCTCAAGTCGATGCGTGAATCCACGGTCAAGAGTGATCTGGTCGAGTCCTCTGGTGCAGAAACCTTCGAAGCGATGTTTGACAAAGAGGTTTCGGTGCAACTGTCCAAGCGCAACATGATGGGCGTTGCCGACATGTTGGTGGAAAGCCAAAGCCGGCAAATGGCACAGGCCAGCACAGCGGAGTTGTTGCAGTCGCGTGAAGCGGCTGGTAAAGGTTTTGCGTTGCAGCGTCCAGCTAAAAACTTCCCACTTGATGTGGCCGCCCCGAACTTGAATACTTTGCAGCAACCCGGCAGCGCTATCGCCTTGCCCAAAGCGGGTGAGCTTCCTGGTAAGACAAAAACTAGGACACAGCCATGAGTGACTTGCTCAGCATCAGCGGCAACGCAGTCATTGCATACCAGCAAGCGCTGGGGACGGTCAGCAACAACATTGCCAACGTGGCCACCGATGGTTACTCACGCCAAGACGTGAAACTCCAGGCCGGCACACCCAGCAAGGTGGGCAACGCCTACATCGGCACCGGTGTGGTGTTTGACCAAGTTCAGCGGCAATACAGCGCCTTCGCTGACACCAACCTGCGCAACAGCAACTCAGACCTGCAAAGTCAGGCGCCCATGGTGACGTATGCCAACCGCGTGATCGACGTGATGTCTGGCGCCAGTACAGGCTTGGTGAGTTCGCTGGACAAGTTTTTTGCATCAGCCCGCAGTTTGTCCACAGACCCCGCGTCGACCGTGCTGCGCGGTGCTTTCGTGCGTGACGCCCAAGGCTTGACCTCCAGCTTTGGTGAGTTGTCTTCTCAGCTTGACCTGGTCGACACCGAAACCAGTCAAGCTATTCAGACGAGTGTGGCTCAAATAAATACCTTGGCGCAGCAGCTTGCGCAGGTCAACAAGCAACTCGGAAAAAGCCCATCGTTAGACAAACAACCCGCAGAACTGCTGGACCAGCGCGACCTGTTGCTGCGCAAGATGTCAGACTTCAGCCACCTCAACACCAGCTTCAAGCCAAACGGCGAGGTGTTGGTGAGTTTGGGTGCTTCTCTTTCGCACGATGTCATCGTTGACGGTGGCATCGCCACGCAAGTGGGTGTTGATCTGAATGCTGCAGCCTCAGGAAAAATAAGCTTGGTGCTCGACCCCTACGGCAAGCCGTCGGCGCTGTCAGGCATTACCAGCGGTCAGCTGGCCGGCTTGATGGCTTTTCGAGAGCAAGTCCTCAGCAGCACCCGCAACGCCTTGGACTACCTGGCGACCACAGTGGTCACGGCGGTGAACGATATTCATTCTCAGGGTATTGATGGTTACGGCCAAAAAGCCGGCAACCTCTTTGCCATCGACCCCAAAGCCAGTTCGGTCGCCGGCGGCCTGTCCGTCGCAGTGACCGACCCGATGCGGATCGCCGCAGCAGCGCAGTTCCGCGTGATCAAAGACGCCAACAACACCAGCAGCGCAGACGCCACTGTCAGTTACGCCACCAACCCACCGGTTGGTCCGGGCTTGGTGTCTGATGTCTTGAACAACAATTCAAATCCAAGCGCAGGCCGCGCGGTGGAATTGACTGTGACCAGGCCGGTAACGGCAGTGACCGCTATTCCGGGCGGTATGCAAGACGTCGTGATTTATTTGGATGGCGCTCAAACAGGTCAGCAACTACAACTCATTACCCGCGATGGCCGGCAACTGTTGGGGCCACCCCTCGACGCTACTGCGCAGACACAAGTGATGACAAGCGGGCAGGGGATGGCGGCTGGTGCGACTTACAGCACGGCCTACCTAAACGCCACAGGTGACAAAAGTTTTCAGGGCATGAACGTGTTTTACGGCGCCCGGGCTGGCGTGCTTTTGCAGCAAACGTATGACAGCAAAGGTGAAGTCAGCACGCCCCGGCAGATCCCGGCATTGTTGTCGGGTGGCCGCATTGCGCCGGGTCAAACCGGCACTATCGCTGCCGGCACTCTTCAGTTAAACGGCATCCCCTTGGGCGCATTGACCCCTGCTGCAGGTAACTTGCAGGCTGGCGAGATTGCCCAATGGCTCAATGACGCGCACGCACCCGGCGTGACAGCAACAGCCAGCAATGAAGTGCGCGTCCCCGTGTCCAGCCTGCGGCTGAACAACACCCTCACCATCAACGGGCTGACCATCACCAAGCCGTCAGGCGGTTTCATCAGCAGTGCGGCTTTGGTGCAGGCCATCAATGCACAGACGACGAACGCAGACCCTGCGCTCAGCACCAACGTTGTGG
Organism: Comamonadaceae bacterium; assembly: GCA_947378785.1. Taxonomy (GTDB): domain Bacteria; phylum Pseudomonadota; class Gammaproteobacteria; order Burkholderiales; family Burkholderiaceae_C; genus Polaromonas. The sequence continues at coordinate 14,763 of CANCLK010000020.1, read as the reverse complement.
CCAGTTTTTCAAGAGACGGTGAAATTGTTCTAACGAACGTCAGTGGTCAGCAGGGCAAAGACATCACGCTGGGGTCGTTAGCGTCTACCGGCAACGCACTGAATACCGCAGACGGAACCTACACCGGTCAGGTGCAGATTCAGCGTGCACTGGTGAATGGACAAGACACCCCCATTGAGATCAGTTTTGGAAATGGCGGCGGACCAGCAGATTTGGCCCGGTTGGGTTTCAGAACCAGCGCCACCATCAAAGGCACAGTGCCAGAGGACGTGCTGGTTTTTGTCAGTGGCGTTGGCAAAGCATCGGTGGCGGCAAGCTACTCGGGCAGCCCGGCAGATACAGCGAGCGTGCTGCGATCGCAGCCCATGAAGCTCACTTTCACCGCTGATGACCGCTACACCATCACCGACACCACCACCGGTACGGTGCTGGCCGAACGCAGTTTTGACGCCAGCCAACTCACCGCGGGTATTGATTACCGGGGCCTGAAGCTCAACTTCACCACCGCGCCCAAGGCTGGGGACAGTTTTGCTCTAGACAGCAACACAGACGGCACCGGCAACAACGAAAACATGCTGAGGCTGACGGCGCTGGAAAGCGCCAAACTGATTGCCGGTAAAACCATCAGCTCGACCTACATCGCCCAAGTCAATGACATGGGCAACATCTCCAAGCAGGCGACCATCGCTCAGCAAGCGCTGACCGTGGTGCACGACCAGGCGGTGACTTCGCGCGACCAAGTCTCCGGCGTGAGCCTTGACGAAGAGGCCGCTAATTTGATTCGTTATCAGCAGGCCTACCAGGCTTCTGCAAAGGTCATGCAGGTGGCCGGTACGTTGTTTGACGCCGTACTCGCTGTTCATTGAACCCGCGCTGAATTTGAGGAACCCGCATGAAAATTTCGACCTCCGCTCTGTTTGACCGAGCCACCCAGCAAATGACCACGGTGCAGACGAGTTTGGCCAAGACACAGGCGCAGCTCGCTTCAGGCAAGCAAATTGTCACCGCCAGTGATGCCCCCGATCAAGCCGCCGATATTCAGCGCTTGCAGTCCATCATCAACCGGCAAGACAGCTACGCAGCCACCTTGGGAACGGTTCAAACGCGGCTTAAGACTGAAGAGTCTTCGCTGCAAAGCGTCAGCACCTTGTTGCTACGCGTCAAAGAAATCTCTGTGCAGTCTGCTAGCGCAACGCTCAGTCCTACGGATCGACAAGCCCTTGCCGTTGAAATGGGTGGGCTGCGCGACCAGATGCTGAGTCTGGCCAATGCCCAAGACAGCATGGGGAACTACCTTTTTGCGGGCAGTCGTGTCAGCCAACCCGCCTTTGCAGCAGACACTTCTGGTGCGGTGACTTACCAAGGCGACCAGACGCGGATGACCGTGTCTGTTGGCGACCAGCGCAGCGTGCAGCTCAACCGGTCTGGGTCTGACGCCTTTGTGCGCGTTGTTCGGCAAGACAGTACTGGTACCAAAACCGGGGTGGGGTTTTTCCAAGCTATCGACGACCTCACCGCCGCCATTAAAAACTCCGACCAAGCCGGCATGCAGCGCGGCATTGGCGAGATGGATTCGCTTCAAAGTGGCGTCACCCTGTCGTTGGCCCAGGTGGGTACTGACATGAACGTGGCAGATGCCCAGACCTCGGTCTTAGACGACACCCGCCTCAGCCTTAAAACTGTCTTGTCCTCGGTCCAAGACCTCGACTACGCCGCTGCCATCACGCTCATGAACAAGCAAATGATGTCGCTCCAAGCCGCACAAGAAAGCTTCGGCAAGATCACCAAGCTCAGCCTGTTCAACTACATCAACTGATCTTGACGCTCAAGAAAATCGTGGAACAGTCGATTAACAAATGTCATTGCAAACGCAGCGCTTTCGTCATTGCGAGCGCAGCGCTTCCGTCATCGCGAGCGCAGCGCGGCAATCCATCTTCGCGAATCACCGAGATGGATTGCCGCGCTGCGCTCGCAACGACGGCACCGGATCTGCACCCGCATGACGGACGTTTGCACCCGCAATGACGTGACTCATTTGAAGCATTAAGGTACGCACCCCATGGCCACCACCGCAGTCACTACCGCTAGCGCCGCCAGTACGGCAGCCACTGACGCGCAAGCCGCGCTGGTGGCAAAGCGTGCCAGTGCACAAAAGATCATCAGCTCTTTGGGCGCAGGCTCTGGGGTCGATGTGGCTGCGCTCGCGCAGGGTCTGGTGGACGCTGAACAAGCACCCCAAGCCAACGTCATCAACAGCAAGATCACCAAGAACGAAGGCCGGGTGTCTGGCTACGCGGCGGTCAAGTTCATGATGAGCAACGTCAAAGACGCTCTCACCGCGCTGAAAGATGCCAACAGCTTCAACGCGTCTACCGTCAGCAATACCGACACCTCGGCCATGAGTGTCACCGCCTCAACAGGCGCGGCGATCGGCAGCCATGCGGTGTCTATCACTTCGATGGCCAGCGCGCAGCGCAATATTTCCACCGCCTTTGCCGCCAGCACGACCGCGTTGAACGCCGGCAGCAGCTTCACCCTGGACTTGACGATTGGTACCGACGCGGTTGCCGCGACATCCACCTCCATCGCTGCGATTTCAGGCCTGACCATCAATGACACCGCCATCGACGCGGTGTCGGCGGACCCCACAATTGTCACGACTTCTGGCTCCGCATCAGCGACCCCGGTGTCTACATTCGTCGTTGGTTCAACTTCAAAATCAACAGAGACGGTTGTGTTCAGTGCATTGGCTGCCGGGCAGGCCGCCACGGTAAATGGCTTGACCTTCACCGCCACAAGTGCAATGACCGCCATTCAAGTTGGCGCAGCATTCTCAGCTGTCCTGACCGCTGAAACCGCCGCTCAAGTCACGGCTAGAAACACAGTGAGCGCTGCGCTCGGTACTTACACGGGTACGAACACCGCCGGCTATGCTTCCGCAGCGACAACCTCCGCGACGGCTGTCTACACATCTGTTGATAATAATGCGGTCACTTTTGCGACTGCGCCTTCCAGCACAGCAGTTGCTGAAACGTCCGTCATCACCTTTTCAGCTTTGGCGGCAGGCCAAAAAGCGACCCTCAACGGCCTGACCTTCACAGCCACTGCCGCCATGACCAGCGCTAATGTCGCTGCAGCTTTTGCTAGCCTGACGAGCGGAATGACATACACCGCTGCTGCTGCCGCCAACACCGCCAGTGACGCTCTGGGTGATTTCAGCGGTACCTTCACTGCAGGTTTCACGACAGGGACGATCAGTGGATCCAAGGTGACTGCGACGTCTACGACCAGCGCCAACGTCACCGATATCGCCATCACCGCCCGGAAGTTTGACAACCTGGCGATCGCAATCAACGCTCAAACCGACACGACGGGCGTGACGGCCGTTAACACCTCGGGTTCGGTGGCACTGACGGGTGCCAGTATTGAGCTGGGTACGACGGCAAACAGCACCAAGGCCATCACGGGCATCAGCTCGATTGTCACGGTCACCGTTGCCGCCGGTTACGACACCCCTCAGGGTCTGGTCAACGCTATCAACGACGCTGGCTTGGCGGTCACGGCCCGGCTGGTCAACACCGGAACCACATCGTCTCCCTCTTACAAGGTCGTGCTCTCAGGCGCTGACGGTTCAGACGGCGCATTCAGCATGAGCACCACCCCAAGCAGCGTGCTCACCGCACTCAGCTTCACCAAAACGGCTGCTGTCGACGCGGTGCTGACCGTTGATGGTGTCACTTACACGCGCAGTTCCAACACCGTGACCGACGTCATTGACGGCGTCACGCTTGACCTCAAAGACACCACAACATCGGCTGCAAGTGTCACCTTGGCAAGAAACACAGCGCCCGTGGTCGAAAAAATCACGGCCTTGGTGACGGCTTACAACGAAGCCAACAGCTTGTTGAATGAGGTCAGCAACTCGAAATCGACGCTGGACATTTACGGTGGCACCTTGGTCGGCGACTCCATGGTTCGCCAGATGCGCACCCAACTGCGCGAGATGCTTCTGGGCGAGTCCTCTACACCGGGTACCAACGTCAGCGCAGCTTGGCAAATGGGCATCAGCGTGGACAAAGCCGGCCTTATGACCTTGGATACCACCAAGCTCCAAACCGCTCTGGCCGACAACTTTGCCGATGTGGTGACCACATTCACCGCGAACCAAAACAACCGCAGCGCCACCAGCCCGCCATACAGCAGCAGCAGCGGTTACAGCTCCGGGACGGTCAGTCTGAACGGTGGCGCCAAATTCACGGTGAACTTAACCACCACCAGCGGCACCACTTATGGTTTTCCGGTCACTGCGGCCAACTCCACACCGCAAGGTGTGGTGGACGCGATCAATGCCACCAGCCTTGGCTTCACGGCCCAGTTGGTGAAAGATACCAGCGGCACGACGCCTTACAAAATTGTGGTGTTGGGCAGCATCGGCGGTCCAGGGTTCACCCTGAGCCCGGTGGATTCCGCTTCTGCGGCACTGTCTGATTTGACTTTTTCTAGCAGCGGCTCCGGTATTGCCGGCGATGCCTTGCGCAAAATCACCACGTTTTTGTCGACCACCAGCCCCTTGGTCACGCAAAGCGCCACCGCCGAGTCGCAAAACACCAAATACGCCGCCGCACTGGCCGCCCTGCAAACCCGCATGGACGCCTTGCTCAGCCGCTACATTGCACAGTTTTCTGCCATGGAGAGCCTGGTCGGCAACATCAACAGCCAGAAAACCAGTCTCAAAAGCAGCTTCGACGGCATGATGGCGATGTACACCAATAAGTAATCAAACGGCCCTAAGAGGTGCTCCGTTTTTTGCGCGACCCGCTAGCGCCTAAGCTAAGACTTGATGGTGATTCAACAAACCGCCCAGACACAAACTTGTGAAGCACGCTGGCAATCAGAGTCTGGTAGGGCATACCTTCTTCAAGCGCACGGGCTTGAATATCCATCAAGTCAGGCGTCGACAGGCGAATGTTGACCCTTTTTTCCTTGCGAAAAGTAGCGGTGGCAGCAGCTTTGAACTTCGCCAAAGTTGCTTTAGAAGGGGAGGTTGACTTGAGCTCCCCCTTTTCGTAGGCGTCCAGAATCTCTTTTTCGAATGCGTCAGGTTTTTTCATCAGGGTTGCTCCTCAGTAAGTAGTCTCGTGTTGCCTTTCTGCTCGGAATCACTGTTTTGAGAAAATAGTGATCCGACTCATCAACGTAAGGCACCAAGTAAACATAGTTATCAAATGCCACGATAAGAACGGACTGGTTCGGGTATTTTTCAATGTTTGGGTGGCGCAACTCGTCTAGCAAACCATCAACCTCGATTGCAAGCGCTATGACTTCAAATGAAATCCCTCGCTCAATTTTCAAGGCCTCATTTTTCTCAGGGTTCCAGCGAAACGGTTTCATGCTCGCAGCTTAACTTAGTGTGTGCCTATTGTCACCTGTTCATCCACTGTCCCTGCAAACTGTAAATTTGCCCGTCATTGCGAGCGCAGCGCGGCAATCCAGCGGTCATGGATTGCCGCGCTGCGCTCGCAATGACGTAAAAATGATGGCCGCACCCCCGCAAAAGACGTCAATCCGTTTTTCTTTCAAATAAATCACAAATTTCGCTCAAGTTATCCAACTGAGCTCCGATTTATCATGACCGAAGCACCACTTCCCTTATCTGGAGGTTGGCTTCGTCATCCGTTTAACAGCGGGATTGGAAGGATTTCATCATGCTTGATATTCAAGGTGGGTTCAGGCCCACACCCCCCAGCGCACCCCAGGCGCGTTCTGCACCGGCTGCGCCCATGCCGGGTGCTTCTGCGCCTGCGCCTGCCGCTGCGCCCGCCGGACCGAAGGTTATTGAAATTGTGCGCCCTGACATCAAGGTCGACACCGAAGGCGACACCAAGCGTCTCCAAGTCGCTGTTGAACGGATGAACGCCAAGATGGCTGATGGTGGTCGCGGTCTTAACTTCAGCATTGACCCGGCGCTGAACCGTCCGGTCGTGATCGTCACCAACAAAGAAACCGGGGAAGTGATTCGTCAGATTCCGAATGAAGTTGTGATCCGCATGGCACACAGCATTGAAGACACCAAAGGTCTTCTTCTGAACGCCAAAGTTTGATTCTGTTTTTCGTTTCCATTTTCGATTGTTAATTTCGACGCCCCGCGTTTGTCTTCGGCGGTTTGACTCTGCTCGTTTTTTGAAACCTCTTTGCACCTGATCATGCGCACACGCATCGTTTGGGTCTTGTTCAGCACTCATCGCTGAAGGCTTTCCGCACATTGGCTTTGCCCAAGCTGCGCACACTCCTCCCCCGTATTTCTAAGTGACGCTTCTCTAGTTGTTCCGTCGTTTTTGTCCCGACTTGGCGCAGCCACGCCCACCAAATTTGTTGACATACAAGCGTTGATGCGCACCCGCGCGCCTCGAGCGCTCTATCTACACACCTAGATTCAAATTCAACTTGAAATGAATTTATCAAATTTATCAAATAAGAACAGTAAAACACTTAAGTTAATTTAAAACTGACCGAATCATCTAGCAACAAGATTTCAGATTGGCGTCTTGTCAACTTCGTAAACACCTCTTGAAGGAGATAGTCCATGTCAGTTATCAACACCAACATCAGTGCCTTGCAGGCGCAAAACTCGATGCGCACGAACGGGTTGAACCTGTCGTCTGCTATGGAGCGTTTGTCCAGCGGCACACGTATCAACTCTGCCAAAGACGACGCTGCCGGCCTGGCCATCAGCACCCGTATGACGGCTTCGATCCGCGGCATCTCTGCTGCGATTCGCAACGCCAACGACGGTATCTCGTTGACGCAAACGGCTGAGGGCAGCTTGGGCCAGATCGGCGACAACTTGCAGCGTATTCGTGAATTGGCCGTTCAATCTGCCAACACCGGCAACAACGCCAGCGACCGCGCCGCAATGAACAATGAAGCCTCGCAGCTGATCCTTGAGATCGACCGCATCGCCAGCAACACCACCTACAACGGCATCGCGCTGTTGGATGGCACCTTCCAGGCGCAAAACCTGCAAGTTGGTGCTGGCAACGGTTCTAACGACCGCATCGCCATTTCCATCGACAGCGCCAAGTCGAGCGCATTGGGTGTCGGCTCTAATTCAAGCTACGCCACAGCGATTGATGACGGTACAGATACAGACGGTAGCAACACTGCTGTGACTGATGCCTTGGCTGCTGGTGGTCTCTCCATCAACGCCGTGGCCGTGGGTGCCTCGGTGTCTGACGGTGTGTCTTATGTTGACCCTGATGACAGCACAGACGTTACCGATACCTCCAGCGGTATTGCCATCGCTGCAGCCATCAACGCTGTGTCCGGCACCAGCGGTGTCACCGCAACGGTTGGCGAGACGACCTTGGACGGTACGACCGTCACTACCGCAGGCTGGGCTGTTGCGATTGCAGCTGCCGGCGTGACAATCAATGGTGTGGCTGTTGGTGTAATTACTGCCGCAACTTCAGCTGCTGCACGCGGTTCACAAATGTCTGCTGCAGTCAACGCGGTGACAGATCAAACCGGCGTGACGGCTACTTTTGACACGACGACCGGTGCCGTTGAATTGAATGCTGCAGACGGCCGCAACATCGTTGTGACAACTTTGGCTGCTGCAACTGCTGCCGCCACGGGTCTGGGGAGTGGTGGTGCGACGACTCTGTACACCATGTCGATCGTCTCATTGGCATCGTCTAGTTCCGATGGCATCACGATTGGCGACATTGACGGCGTTTCTGCCGCTGCTGCAGGCTTGGATGTTGGCTACACAGCCGCAACTGCTACAGCAGGGGCGGGGGTCTCTTCAATTGACCTGACAACAGCTTCTGGCTCACAAGACGCCCTGACCACGCTGGACGCTGCGATCAACACGATCACTGACTCCCGCGCTTCCATGGGTGCTTACCAGAACCGTCTGACTGCCGCGATCAGCAACCTGGAGACGACGTCGATGAATCTGTCTGCATCACGCAGCCGTATTCTGGACACCGACTACGCCAAGGAAACCACCAACCTGGCCAAGTCACAGATCATCCAGCAAGCAGCCACCGCCATGTTGGCGCAGGCCAACCAGTCCGGCCAGTCCGTGCTGGCCCTGTTGAAGTGAATCTTTAAAGTCCAGCCCTGAGAGGGGCGGGGCCGGGTGATACCGGCTCTTTTTTGAAAAGCCGTCTGCTTGCAGGCGGTTTTTTTTCGTTTTGACTAATTAAATTCGCGCCCGCCCGCTCGCAAGTAACACATCCCATGGAAGAATAGTTAATATTTATGAAACGATAGCAAAATAAAAAATAACTTCAGGAATTGCTTAAGAAAAAGATGATCACTCCGAATCATTGAATAACAAGACTTCAGATCAGCGTCTTGTCCACTTAGCAAACCCTCTTGAAGGAGATAGTTCATGTCAGTTATCAACACCAACATCAGTGCCATGCAGGCGCAAAACTCGCTGCGTACGACCGGTTTGAACCTGTCGAACGCCATGGAGCGTTTGTCCAGTGGTACCCGTATCAACTCTGCCAAAGACGATGCTGCCGGCCTGGCCATCAGCACCCGCATGACGGCTTCGATCCGCGGTATCTCGGCAGCCATCCGCAACGCCAACGACGGCATCTCGCTGACGCAAACGGCTGAGGGCAGCTTGGCCCAGATCGGCGACAACCTGCAGCGTATTCGTGAATTGGCCGTGCAATCGTCCAACACCGGCAACAACGCCAGCGATCGCGCTGCGATGAACAACGAAGCCAAGCAGCTGATCGCAGAGATCGACCGTGTTGCCAGCAACACCAAGTTCAACGGCATTGCCTTGTTGGATGGCTCGTTCCAGAACCAATCCCTGCAAGTGGGTGCTGGTAATGATATGAATGATCGAATCGCCATTACTATCGGCAGTGCACGCGCCAGTGCCCTTGGCGTAGGTGCTAATTCCAACTACCAGACTACACTCGCTGGTAGCAACACTGTCCCATCGACAGCTTTGGCCAAGGGTGACCTCTCCATCAACGGATTCCAAGTTGGCGCGACATCCACTGATGGCGTCTCCTTTGCTTACGCCAGCGGCAGCGGCATCGCCAAAGCCAGTGCCATTAACGCTATTTCTGGCAGCACTAATGTTTTGGCTACCGTCAGCACTACAGCCAAGGCCGGTATCTTGCCGACAACTTCGACGACCGCTATTGCTGCTGGGGACATCAAAATCAACGGGATCGATCTTGGCGCAATCCAGGCTTCTTCGACTGCAGTTGACCGTGGTACCCAGGTCACGGCGGCAATCAATGCAGTTTCATCCCAAACGGGTGTGACTGCTACAGCCAGCAGCACGGGTATCGTCTCGCTGACAGCAGCGGATGGTCGTAACATCACAGTGGATGCAAGTGCAAACGGCCGTACTGGTTCTGGCCTTGGCACTGTCCCCGCTGATGCAACTACTGTTGTGACCACCAACAACACCAAGACGAATACGGTCACATTTACTGACGGCTTAAAAGTTGCTGCTGAGTCAGTCACCGTCGGAGGATTGACACTTACTGCTACAGCTGTAATGACGGCTGATGAGGTTGGCGCAGCTTTCGCCAGCCTTAAGTCAGGTGCTACGGCCGGCAACACCACTGCCAAGGGCACTTGGTCCGGCACATTGACTGGTTTTGACTCTGGAGCCTCAGCCACTGGTGGTATTGTAATTTTTAGCAATACAACAACAGGTGCCGCCGGAGGCAGCTTAGCTATTACGCGATCGGCCGCCAGCACCAGTACTGCACCTACCTTAGCTGCTGTAGCAACTGGCGAAGCTGCTGTGACTACCTTCAATGCGGGTCTTCGTACCGGCGGTACTGCAACTGTTGGCGGTTTGGTTTTCACAGCCACAGCTGACGTTTCAAAAGAAGAGCTGGCAACTGCTTTCTCAAGTTTGAAATTGGGTGCAACCACGGGTAGCCTGACTGCAAAGGGTACCTACTCAGGTACCCTCGCTGACTACAGCACGCAGGCCGCATCGGGCAGTTCTGTGACGGCAGTTGCTGTCAGCGGTGTTACTGCCGCTGTAGGTGACATGTCCGCTGTTTTGGCTGGTGGCACTGCTGGAACTTACTCTTCGACCGTTACGCTGACATCTAGCGCTAAGGACGGCATCACCCTCGGTGGGGCAACCGGCTTGACTGGCACAGGCCTGAGCGCTGGTAACACTGCTGCTACCACGGCGGCCGGTGCTGGTGTTTCGTCCGTCGATCTGACCACTGCTTCAGGTTCGCAATCCGCCCTGACTACGCTGGACTCTGCGATCAACACGATCACCGACTCCCGCGCTGCCATGGGTGCCTACCAGAACCGCCTGACCGCTTCCATCGCGAACCTGGAAACGACCTCGATGAATCTGTCTGCATCCCGCAGCCGTATTCTGGACACCGACTACGCCAAGGAGACCACCAACCTGGCCAAGTCGCAGATCATCCAGCAAGCCGCTACCGCCATGTTGGCGCAAGCCAACCAGTCCGGCCAGTCCGTGCTGGCCCTGCTGAAGTAAGCGTTTGATGTAAATCCCTGCGCAGGCAGGGATCCATTCCTTTTCCAAGGGTGGGGCCGGTTCGCCGGCCCCTTTTTTTTGGCCTGCTGACTTTTTGGGGGGGTGCTTGTGTCTGTCATCAACTCCAACATCAGTTCATTGCAGGCTCAGGCTTCTGTGCGTTGGTCGGGTTTGAAGCTTTCCAGTGCCATGGCGCGTTTGTCCAGTGGCGTGCGCATCAATTCGGCCAAAGACGATGCTGCCGGCTTGGCCATCAGCACCCGCATGACGGCCTCGATCCGCGGCATTTCTGCTGCCATCCGCAACGCCAACGACGGCATTTCCATCGCACAAACGGCTGAGGGCAGCCTGGCCCAGATCAGTGACAACCTGCAGCGCGTTCGAGAGTTGGCCGTGCAATCTGCCAACACCGGCAACAACGCCAGTGACCGCGCCGCCATGAACAATGAAGCCGGCCAGCTCATCGCTGACATAGACCGCGTGGCCAGCAACACCCGCTACAACGGCATTGCGCTGTTGGACGGAACCTTTCAGGGACAGTCGCTTCAAGTGGGGCCCGGCCATGACGCCAATGACCGGATCAGCCTCAACATGGCCAGTGCCAAGCCCAGCGCTTTGGGTATTGGTTCAGGGCTGAGTTACCAAAGCGCCCTGGTTGGCAGCAATGTGGTGGCAGTCAATGCCTTGATCAGCGGAGATTTGTATATCAATGGTTTTGCGGTGGGCGCAAGCAGCTCTGACGGTGTTTCTGCCTACAACCGCAGCGGCAGCGGCATTGCCAAGGCCAGGGCCATCAATGCGATTTCTGCCAGCACGAATGTGGTGGCGACTGTGAGCGCCACAACGCGCTCAGGTGCTTTGCCCACCACGCCCACAGTCGCTACTTTGCTGGGTGACATCAAAATCAACGGTATTGATTTGGGTGCCATGGGGGCATCGGCCAATGCGCTTGACCGGGTAAACCAGGTGACGGCGGCTGTCAATGCCATTGCCTCACAAACCGGCGTCACCGCCGTGGTCAGCAGCACCGGTGTGGTGGCTTTGACCGCTGCGGATGGCCGCAACATCACTGTCGACGTCACCGCCAATGGCAATACAGGGACTGGGCTTGGCATCTCTGGCACCGCAACCACCAGCATCCGTACCACCAACACGACGGAGGCGAACACGGTCAGCTTTCATGCGACTGCGCTGGCTGCAAACGACAGCGTCACGCTGGGGGGCCTGACCTTCACGTCCACCGGCGTCACAACAGCGGCTCAGCTGGTGACAGCTTTTGCCAACCTGCGCGCGGGCGCAACTGCAGGCAACGGAAATCTGGGCGCTTGGTCTGGCACCCTGACGGGTTTTACGACCGGGACGGATGTGGGTGGGACTACTTTGTACGCGACCAGCACAACGCTCAACACGGGTGTGACTGACCTGCAAGTGGTTTCCAGCGTGCTGACCAACCAGCCCACGGTCACCACAGTGGCAACGGGGGAGGTTGCTGTGGTTTCATTTAACGCAGGGCTGCGAGCTGGCAGCACGGCCGTGGTGGACGGATTGACGTTCACCGCGACGACAGGTTTAACCAGCAGAGAAGTGGCCGAAGCTTTTTCTAACCTGGCTGCGGGTGCCACCACTGGCAGCATGACCGCCAAGGGCACTTACTCGGGCAGTTTGACCAACTTCAGCACCCTGGCTTCTTCGGGTGGCACGATGACCGCTGTGGGCGTGAGCGGTGTCAGCGCCAGCGTGCCCAACATGTCGGCCATTTTGGCCGGTGTCACGGCTCAAAGTTACACATCCAAACTGACGCTCACTTCAACTGCGCAGGAGGGCATCACGCTCAGTGGTGCAACCGGCCTGACGGCAACCGGGCTCTCAGCGGGCAGTACGGCGGCGACAGTGGTGGCTGGTGGCGGCGTGTCGTCGCTGGACCTGACCACCGCTGCCAGTTCGCAAGCCGCCCTGACAACTCTGGACTCTGCGATCAACACGATCACCGACTCCCGCGCTGCGATGGGTGCTTATCAGAACCGCTTGACCGCTTCGATCAGCAACCTGGAAACGACCTCGATGAATCTGTCTGCTTCACGCAGCCGTATTCTGGACACCGACTACGCCAAGGAAACCACCAACTTGGCCAAAGCGCAGATCATCTCGCAAGCCGCTACCGCCATGCTGGCGCAGGCTAACCAGTCCGGTCAGTCCGTGCTGGCCCTGTTGAAATGAATCTTTAAAGTCCAGCCCTGAGAGGGGCGGGGCCGGGTGATACCGGCTCCATTTTGAATAAGCCGTCTGCTTGCAGACGGCTTTTTTTCTTTTGCTTCATGCCACTCGTATCTGGTTTTCTTCATTGAACGAAATGACCACGTTGATGTGTTGCGCGTTTTACATGGGCAGCGTGACAATCCAGAGTGGATTGCTGACGATTTTTTTGTCATGCGCTATCAGTTCTAAAATTGCCAAACTGAACTTAAGGTGCCCATGAAAAACCAGTCCAAGAAGCTCACCCATTTGCTGAACGAGGCGCAGAAGCAGATTGATGCCCAGCATTGGTCTGAGGTTGTGGCGCTGTTGCTCAAGGCCAAGCCCTTGGAAGAAGGTAACTTCTCCATCCACTTTCAATTGGGCTGGGCCTATATCAAGCTGGGCCAGCCAGCCCAGGCCCTCAGTTTCTTCGCGCGTGTGGAGAAGTTAGCCAGCAAGAACGCAGTTGTTCTCAACTCGGTGGCGATGGCGTACATGCAAATTCACCAGTGGGCGCCGGCCTTGCTGGCCTTGCTGAAGGCCATGGAACTGGATGACTCCTACATGGACACTTACCTGAACTTGTCCACGGTCTACGCCAACCTTGGGCACCACCAAAAATCTTTGGATGTGTCGATGAAGGCGGTTCGCTTGGACGTCGCTAACGTGTCTGTCCACATGAACATAGGGGCAGCCCTGCTCGGCATGGGATTTCTGGAAGAGGCCAGAGTCTCGTTTGAGACGTGTATTGCTCTCGATCCGAAGTGTCATGGTGCCGTTTTGAACTTGGCCACCATCGATTCGCGGCAAGGACATTCTGCGCAGGCCATTGCGGGGTATGGGGCTTATCTGTCGATGGCTGACACGGCGGTCGACAGCAAACCCAACGTTGCGCGCTATTACCTTGGCTACGAATTGCTCAAGAGCGGCCAACTCAAAGAGGGCTGGCCTCTGTATGAGCTTGGGTTTGATACTTCTGTGCCCGCCTACATTGCGCGCGCGCCTGCACGACAGTTCAAGGTGCCGAGGTGGGCTGGTCAGCCGATTCCGGGGCAGCGGCTGTTGGTCTGGGCGGAGCAGGGCCTGGGGGATGAAATCTTGTTCCTCACTTGCATGAAGGACGTATTGGCCACGGGCACAGATGTCATTTTGGAGTGCGCCCCTAGGCTGGTGCCGGTCATGGCGCGCTCGTTTCCGGCTGTGACTGTTCGAGCTTCCGTCTACGACCGGTGGAACTTTTTCCAGACATCACTCCAAGACTTCGACTATCAAATCCCCTTGGGCTCGCTGCCCGGGCTGTACCGCCAGTCGGTAGAGGATTTTCAGCAGTCCTTGCCGTTCGTCATCACCGACGAAGGGACGAGAGATCGGTTCAGCGGTCGTCTTGCGGGTTGTGAGGGGAAGTTGAAGGTTGGGATTTGTTGGCGCAGCGGTTTGCTGAATGCGGAGCGCAACAAAGACTACTCTGCGATCAAGGATTGGGGCGAACTACTTAAGCTGCCCAACTGTGTCTTTGTGAACCTCCAGTACGGCGACTGCGAAGCTGAACTCGCCGAGGTCGAGGCTCTCTATGGCATTTCCATTTTGCGGTGGCCAGACGTGGACATGAAAAATGACATTGATGATGTGCTTGCGTTGATGGATTGCTTGGACCTTGTGGTCACCGCAGCAACCGCGGTCAACCCGATGGCCGGTTCGCTGGGCAAAGCGACATTGCTGATTCAGGGCGATTTTGATTGGACCAATCTCGGGACCGACCTCTACCCGTGGTTTCCAAACACCCGCTGCTTTGTGCCTGAGCGGGACCACCGGCCGGCTGAAGTGCTGCCGCAGTTGGCGGCGTTCGTTGCCCAATTGAGCGGCTGACACGGCCCTGACGGGCGGTCTTGGTCCAGCGGCGGCTGTGGGGCAGGGCGGCGAAGTATTGCCGCTTTGTGCCGCTTTCTGCCGACCTCTGCCGCTTTTTATCCCTTTGCATGTCATTGACGCTTTGACCACGGGTTATTAATGGG